>DATBFS010000128.1:0-107222 GCA_036558385.1 Solirubrobacterales bacterium
GACAGCGTTCGGCTCCGCCTGCGCGCCGACGTCCCCGTGGGCGCCTACCTCTCCGGAGGCCTGGACTCGAGCCTGATCAGCGCGCTCGCCCAGCGGGAGAAGGGCGGCGAGCTGCGCACCTTCTCGATCGCCTTCAAGGACCCCCGCTACGACGAGCGGGCCCACCAGGAGGCCGTCGCCCGAGAGCTCGGCACCCAACACCACGTCGTGGAGGCCGGCCCGGCGGACATCGCTCGGGCGCTCCCGGCCGTGCTTCGGCATACGGAGACCCCCTTGGTGCGGACCGCGCCGGTGCCCCTCTACCTGCTCGCCGAGCAGGTGCGCGCGAACGACTTGACGGTGGTGATCACCGGCGAGGGCGCCGACGAGCTCTTCTGGGGGTACGACCTGTTCAAGGAGGTCGTGGTCAGGGAGCTGAACCAGCACGATCCCGACCGGGCGCGGGCGCTCCTGGAGGAGTTCTACCCGTACCTCGGCGACGGGGGGGCGCGGCGCGGCCCCGCGTTCACGCGCTTCCTGCTCGAGACGGGGTCGCCGGACGACCCCCTCGGCTCGCATCTGACCCGGGCGGAGGCCACCGCCACTGTGAAGGCGTTCTACCGGCCGGAGGTCGCCGCCGAGGTCGGGGGGACGGCTTCGCTCGAGCGGCTCCGCGGCGAGCTGCCGCGGGCGTTCGAGGGCTGGAGCACGCTCGAGCGTGCCGCCTGGCTCGAGGTGTCCACGCTGCTCGAGCCGTACCTCCTGGCGGCGCAGGGCGATCGCGTGGCGATGGCGCACGGGGTGGAGGGCCGGTTCCCGTTCCTCGACCACCGAGTCTTCGCGTATTCCGCCGGCCTTCCTCCGGAGCGAAAGCTCGACGGCATGCGCGACAAGGTCGCCCTTCGCGACCTGGCTTCGGACCTGCTGCCCCCCGACATCGTGGAGCGCCCCAAGCAGCCCTACCGGGCACCCGAGGTGGTTCCCTTCTTCGGGCCCGAGGCCCCGGAGTGGGTGGAGGAGTCGCTGTCGCCCGCCGCGTTGGCGAAGACCTCGATCTGGGACGCCGAGCGCGTCGGCGGGCTGCTCAAGCGATGTCGGGCCGGCCGGGCCACCGGCGTGCGCGAGGGGATGGCTTTGGTGGGGATCCTCTCCACGCAGCTCTGGCACTCGGAGCTCTGCGAGGCGGGTGCGGACTCCTATCCGCCCGAGACCTCGGAGCCACGTGTAAGAATCGACCGCTCCGCGCCGAGCTCGGCGGGGGAGGCCGCATGACCGACTCCAACAGCGACATCCGAAAGGACATGCGGGGGTTCATCGAGGAGAACTTCCTCTACCTCCGCCCGGACGTCGAGCTGGGGGACGGCGACGACTTCCTGGCGCTTGGGATCATCGACTCGCTCGGGTTCGTGGAGCTGGTGGAGGAGGTCTCCTCGCGCTACGGGATCTCCATCGACGACGTCGAGATCACCGAGGAGAACTTCGGCTCGATCGACGCGATCACCGGCTTCGTCGAGCGGAAGCGCGCGGCGGCGTGAGCGTCCGCACGATCGCCGACGACCTGAGCTCCGCCGCCGAACGTGCCCCGGACCACGTCGCGCTGATCGCGCAGGACCGCGAGGTCTCCTACGGCGAGCTCGACCGGCTGGCGGGCGGATTCGCGGCGGGGCTCGCCGAGCTCGGCGTGGCGCGCGGCGATCGGGTGGCGATGCTGCTTCCCAACGACGTGCCGGCCGCGGTGTCGATCCAGGGAACGTGGCGGGCCGGTGCGGGCCTCGCGGCGCTCAACCCAACGATCAAGGGGGACAACCTCGACTACGTCCTCGCCGACATCGAGCCCTCGGTGATCGTCTGCGACCCCGAGCGCGCCGACCTCGTGCGGGCCGCGGCCGGGCGAGCCGGCGGGATCCCGGTCGTCGCCGACCCGGAAGCCCTGGCCGGGACCCAGGGTCCCGCTCCCCCGCGGCCGCTCCATACCGACCTCGCGGCGGTGATGTACACGTCCGGCTCCACAGGCGGCCCGAAGGGGGTGACCCTCACCCATCAGAACCTGAGCTTCGTCACGAGCTCGATCGTGGAATACCTGGAGATGACGCACGCCGACCGGGTTTTGTGCGTGATGCAGCTCTCGTTCGGGTACGGGCTCACCCAGCTCTTGGCCTGCGTGCGCGTCGGCGCCACGCTTGCGCTCGAGGCGGGAATCGCGTTCCCCGGGCGGATCGTCCAGGCGCTCGAGCGGCATCGGATCACCGGCCTGCCCGGGGTGCCGACGATCTTCCAGGTCCTCACCTCGCTGAGGGGGTTGGCCGATCGCGACCTCCCCGACCTGCGGTTCCTGACCAACGCGGGCGCCTCGATGCCGGTAGCGACCGTGGAGGCCGTCCGCCGGACGTTCCCGCAGGCCCGCCTGTACCTGATGTACGGGCTCACGGAGTGCATTCGCGTCTCGTACCTGCCCCCGGACCAGCTCGATGAGCGGCCGACGTCGTCCGGCATCGCCATCCCGGGCACGGATGCCTGGATCGAGGGCGCCGACGGAAAGCCCGCCGAGCCGGGAGACGTGGGGGAGCTCATGGTCAGGGGCCCGCACGTGATGCAGGGGTACTGGCGGGATCCCAAGCGGACGGCGGAGCGCATGCGGCCGGGGCGCTGGCCATGGGAGCCCGTACTCGCCACGGGCGACCTGTTTCGTGCCGACGCCGACGGGTTCCTCCACTGGGTGGGCCGCACCGACGACTTGATCAAGTGTCGCGGCGAGAAGGTGTATCCGCGCGAGATCGAGGAGCTGCTCCACGCGGCCGACGGGGTCAAGGAGGCCGCCGTCGTAGGGGTCCCGGACCGGCTGCTCGGCAACGCCGTGCACGCTCACGTGGCCCCATCGCCCGGGTGCTCCCTCGACGACGGCGAGCTCCGCAGGCTCTGTGCCGCGCAGCTGGAGGACCACAAGGTGCCGCAGCGGGTCTTCGTGCACGAGGCGCTGCCGCGAAACGCACGGGGCAAGGTGGATCGACAGGCGCTGATCGCCGTCGCCGCGCAGGAGCCCTCGCCCTCGCCCGGCTAAAGCGCCGCGCCGTCCGGGGCGGCCCCTTCCGGCACGCGCTCTAAGCTCGCCGACCGATGCTGGCGACGTACGGGTCGTTTGCGCTCATCCTGGCCGCCTCGTGCGTCATCGGGCAGGCGCTCTTCGCCCTCTGCGGCGCGCGGCGATGGTCCTGGCTCGCGCCCGCCGTCGGCCTGGCCCTCGTCACGGCGGTGGCCTGGGGGGCGGTGCGCCTCCCTGGGGAGGGAACCGCCGCGGCGATCGCGATCGGCGTCCTGGGGGCGGTGGCGCTCGCCTGCGTGGCGGGGCGGACGGCCCGGCCCACAGGGGGGATCGAGGCCGGGGTGGCCGTTGCGGTGCTCGTGGCGCTGGCCGCCTCCATCCCGTTCTTCGTGGAGGGCCGGTTCGGGATCCTCGGCACCGGGCTCAACCCCGACATGTCCCAGCACCTGTTCGCCGCCGACCGCCTCGCGCACGGCGAGGGGGGGAGGCTGGTGAGCCAGGGGTATCCGCTGGGGCCGCACGCGCTCGTCGTAGCGGCCTCGACCGTCATCGGCGGCGGCCTGGTGCATGGCTTCGACGGGCTCATGCTGGCGATCGCGGTGTGCGCCGCGCTCGCGCCGATGGGGCTCGTCGACGAGCTCGCGCCCTGGCGGCGGGTCGCCTGCGGCGCACTCGTCGCGCTCGCCTACCTGGTGTCCTCCTACCTGATCCAGGGCGCCTTCAAGGAGACGATGGAGGCCCTCTACGTGCTCGCCTTCGCGGTCGGCCTCCACGAGGCGGGGCGCGCAGCCCTGGTTCCCGGCAGCAGGGCCGGGGGCCCGCGCCGGGCGCTGGCGGCCGTTCCGCTGGCGGCGCTCGCCGTGGGGAGCGCGTACGCGTACAGCTTCCCGGGGCTCCTGTGGCTTGCCGGGGCGGCGGCGGTCTGGGTGGCGGTGGAGCTGGCGATCGTGGCGCGGGGCGCATCCGCGCGCGCCGCGCTCGCCATGAGCCGCGCCGCGGCGCCCGCCGTCGCGGTGGCGCTCGCCGTCGTGTGCGTCGCCTGTGCGCCCGAGGTGGGGCGGATGGTCGACTTCGCGAGCTTCGAGACCTTCGATCCCTCCGGCGCGGGACTCGGGAACCTCTTCAACCCGATCTCGCCGCTGGAGGCCCTGGGGATCTGGCCCTCGGGGGACTTTCGCCTCGATCCCGGCGACGGCGCCGTCCCCGCGGTCGGCTTCTACCTGGGCGAGCTGCTCGGCCTCGTAGCGCTGGCCCACGGGCTCGTCTGGTGGCTCTGGCGCCGCGAGCGGGCAGTGCCGGCGGCCCTTGCGGTGGCCGCCGCGCTCTACGCCTACGCCCACTTCGCCGGCACCCCGTACCAGGCCGCCAAATCGATCGTGATCGCGGCCCCGCTGGCGATGCTGATCGCGGGGCGGGCGCTGATCAGCGGCGGAGCCGCGATCCCGCTGAGGGGGCTGACGGGAGCGGTGGCCCGGCGCCGCGGCGGGTTGGTGGGGACCTGGGCCCGCTGGGAGCCGCGGCTGCGGCTCGTCCTGGCGACGGCCTTCCTCGGTGCCGCCGCGGGGTGCAGCGTGCTCGCCCTCGCCAATGGGCCAGTGGGACCCGCGGCCTACTCACCCGAGCTCACCGAGCTGCGGGGCGCGCTTGGCGATGGCTCCACCCTGGTGCTCGTCCCGGAGCACGTGCTGGCCGACGCGCACGGGCGCGACTTCGTCGTCTGGGAGCTCCGGGGCGGCCGCGTGTGCGTCGACTCGCTGCGCGCCCCATCGGCTTCGCCGCCACCGCGCGGCCTCGCCCACGTGATCACCCAGGGCTCGGCGGCCGCGCCCTACCGTGGCCTGTCGCTGGAGCTGAACGCCTGGCCCTACACGCTGTGGCGAGTCCATCCGCCCCCAGAGGGGAACGGCCCCTGCCCGCTGATCTCAGTCGGCGGGCGCGCGAACCCGGCGAGCGACTAGCCGCCGACCTGGTCGGCTCCCCAGAAGTCGGAAACGACCTCTGCCGTGGCAGGTGCGTGACCTTTGGTCGGGGGCCGGACCAAAGCTCACACGGCAGGCCCGAGATCGGTGGCGCGCTACGGGCGGCGGGGTCCGAAGCGCGGACGCGCGGTGAACGCCGGGCGCGAGATGCCCCGGCGGTAGGCGCGCGTGACGCGGGCCGAGGAGTCGAGCCGCAGCGCCGAGGCGGACCCGTTCGCGTTGCGCCAGTCCTCGTGCCAATAGGAGAGCGCGGCGATGCGTGGCCAGCGGCGGGCGGCCACGTCGCGGATCGCGTGGCGGATCCACCTGGCCTTTGCGCTCGGGTGATGCGGGTCCTCGGTCGCGCCGTACTCGAGCACGGCGATCGGGGCCGACGCCGACAGGGCGGCGATCCGGGAATAGGCGCGGTCGAGCCGGCGCCGGAAGCTCACCCATGGCTCGCCCGGCACCTGCGGGCCGTAGTCGCTGAGCCCGACCCAGTCCACATATGCATCGCCGGGCCAGTAGTTGGCGATCCGGTTCCACGGCTTCCTGGGCCACCCACCGACATCGACGTGAAAGAACCAGGTGATGTTGCCCGCTCTCTCGTCGCGGCACAAATCGACGATCCGGCGGTAGGCATCGCGGAAGCGCTCGGGCCCGTCGGCCTGCAGCGGATCGCCGTAGCGGTCGCGGCGTCCGGCGCCGTTCCAGCGCCCGTTCCACGGAAACCAGTCCCCGTTGACCTCGGTCCCGAACTCGACCAACAGCGGGATCTGCGTGTCGCGGGCCCGATCGCACCAGCGCCTGAGCTCGGGGTCCCAGGCGCCCGAGTCGATGCTGCGAAGCGGGAAGTTGGGATCCGCCCCGCGACCCCATCCGGAGCGGGCCATCATGCGGATGAAGGGCACCCGCCCGGCCTGCGAGATCGCCCGCACCCGCGAGGCCGGAAACCGGATATGGCCGCCGAGCCAGTTGTTCGAGAAGTACGCCCAGGCGATCCGCCTGCCGGCGAGGTGTTCGAACGCGCGGATCCGGGACGCGCTCACCCGGTCCTCGGGCCCGCCGAAGTCCGGGAAGGCGGCGTGGTAGATGCGATTGGCGCTCGGAGGTCGCAGGACGAGGGCCGGGGCGCCCTCGTCCCCGCGGGCGCCGGCGCCGCTCGGCGCGACGGCGCTCGCGAGAAGCAGCGCCAAAGCGCCCGCGGCGAGGCGATGCCGGTGACTCACCCCTTCATCTTGAGCGAGAGCGGCGTCGGGCCCGTGAGTAGCATGGCCGCCGATGACGGTGAAGCTCCCCGATGGGTCCGAGCTCGAGCTCGAGGCGGGCGCGACCGGCGCCGATGCGGCGGCGGCGATCGGACCGCGGCTCGCCGCGGATGCGCTGGCCGTCAAGGTCGACGGCGAGCTCCGCGATCTTGAGGCCCCGCTTCCGGATGGCGCCCGGATCGAGATCGTGACGCCGGACCCGGGCGACCCGGACGCGCTCTGGCTGGTGCGGCACGACGCCGCGCACGTGATGGCGACCGCCGTGCTCGAGCTGTGGCCGGGGACGAAGGTCTCGATCGGGCCGCCGATCGAGGACGGCTTCTACTACGACTTCGAGTTCCCGGACGGCGCTCGCCCGTCGGAGGCGGACCTGGAGCGGATCGAAGCGGCCATGAGCGCACACATCGAGGCCGACGAGCCCTTCGAGCGCACCGAGATCGGGGCCGACGATGCGATCGAGCGCTTCCGCTCGGAGGACCAGCCATACAAGGTCGAGCTGATCGAGGACCTGAAGAGCGACGAGGGCACGGAGACCGTCTCGCTTTACCGTAACGGCCCGTTCGTCGACCTCTGTCGGGGGCCTCACGGCCCCTCGACCGGACGGATCAAGGCCTTCAAGCTCAACTCGCTCGCGGGGGCCTACTGGCGGGGCGACGAGACGAGGCAGATGCTCACCCGCATCTACGGGACGGCGTTCTTCAGCAAGGCGGAGCTCGCCGAGCACCTGGAGCGCCTCGAGGCCGCGCGCGCTCGAGACCACCGGCGGCTCGGCCCGGAGCTCGGGCTGTTCACGCTGCGGCCCGAATCGCCAGGGATGCCGTTCTGGCTGCCGGAGGGAACGGTCCTCCTGCGTCTGGTCGAGGGAGAGGTGCGTTCGCAGCTCGAGCGGCGGGGATACGTCGAGATCAAGACGCCGCACATCCTCGACGAGGAGCTTTGGCGAAGGTCGGGCCACTGGGACAACTATCGCGAGGAGATGTTCTTCACCGAGCCGGAGCACGGCGCCCACGGCGAGGAGCGCCGCTTCGCGCTGAAGCCGATGAACTGCCCCGGAGCCTGCCTGGTCTATGGCTCGGAGCGCCGCTCCTATCGGGACCTGCCGCTGCGCCTCGCGGAGTTCGGCCTGGTCTCGCGAAACGAGCGCGAGGGCGTCCTGCATGGTTTGCTTCGGGTGCGGGCGTTCACGCAGGACGACGCTCACATCTTCTGTGCGCCCGATCAGATCACCGACGAGGTCGAGTCCATCTGCCAGGCGATCGACGAGCTGTACGCGCGCTTCGGGTTCGACCGCGTGCGGGTCGAGCTCTCGACCCGGCCCGACCGCTACATCGGGACGGACGAGCAGTGGGAGCGTGCCGAGGGGAGCCTCCGCGAGGTGCTCGAGCGCTCCGAGCGCGAGTACGAAGTGAGTCCCGGCGAGGGGACCTTCTACGGCCCCAAGATCGACTTCCACATCACCGACGCGCTCGGCCGCTCCTGGCAGTGCGGCACCTGCCAGCTCGACTTCCAGTTCCCTGAGCGCTTCGACCTCACCTACCAGGGCGCGGACAACGCCGAGCATCGCCCGGTGATGATCCATCGGGCGCTTCTCGGGTCCATGGAGCGGTTCGTTGGGATCCTGATCGAGCACCACGCGGGCCGCTTTCCCGTCTGGCTCGCGCCCGTGCAGGCGGTCGTGCTCCCGATCGCCGATCGTCACGTGGACTACGCGGCCGGGATCGCCCGCGAGCTGGGGGAGGCCGGCGTGAGGTGCCGGATCGACGCCCGCTCGGAATCGGTCGGCAAGAAGATCCACGACGCCGAGGTGGCCAAGTACCCCTACATGCTCGTGGTCGGCGATCGGGAGCACGAGGCGGGGGCCGCGTCGGTGCGCTCCCACGACGAGGGCGACCTGGGGCAGATGTCTGCCGCCGACGTCGCCGCCCTGATCGAGGGCCGACCACGCGGCTAGCGCGCGCTTCGGCCTTCTTTGGGGCGGCGCCTCTATACTGGTCGCCGATGAAGCGCAACCGCACCACGCCGCGCCGCCACTAGCGCCCGTGCTGCTTCGCCTCCCGTCTCGTCCATCGATCCCGTCCGAGCCTCGCTAGCTTGACGCGCCTCACCAACTTCTAGTGGCGAACCCGCGCTTCGACCGGTCGCCTCCCGAGCGGGATCCGACGCGGATCAACGAGCGAATCCGCGTCTCCGAGGTCCGGCTCATCGACGAGGGTGGGAACCAGGTGGGCATCGTGCCCACCGACCAGGCCCTGTCGCTTGCCTCCGAGCGCGACCTCGACCTGGTGGAGGTGGCGCCCGATGCCCGTCCGCCGGTGGCGCGCCTGCTCGACTACTCGAAGTACAAGTACGAGCAGGAGCAAAAGGCGAAGGCCGCGCGCAAGCACCAGCAGCAGATCAACGTGCGGGAGATCAAGCTGCGCCCGAAGATCGCCACCCACGATTACGAGACCAAGAAGGGCCACGTCGAACGCTTCCTTCGCAACCAGGACAAGGTCAAGGTGACGATCATGTTCCGTGGGCGCGAGCAGGCCCACCCGGAAAGGGGCAGGGCCCTCCTCCAGCGGCTGTACGATGACATCGAGGAGCTCGCGACGATCGAGCAGGAGCCCCTCCAGGAGGGCCGCAACATGAGCATGCTGCTCGCCCCGACCCGCGTGAAGGGGTCGGACACGGAGCGCTCCGCCGCCTGATCTCTCCCGGCTCGTCTGCTTCAATAGCCGTCCGATGCCGAAGATGAAGACCCACTCCGGGACCAAGAAGCGGTTTCGCAAATCCGCCAGCGGCAAGCTGCGGGGCCGGCGTGCCAACTCGAGCCACATCTTGGAGAAGAAGTCGCCCAAGCGAAAGCGGCGGATGGGGCTTCCGACCGAGGTCGCGCCAGCCGACCGCAAGCGAGTGCGGACGCTGCTCGCCGGGAAGGGTCGGTGAGGGGGCGCTCATGAGCCGGGCCACGAATGCGGTCGCGCGGAAGCGGCGCAAGAAAAAGGTGCTTCGCCAGGCAAAGGGCTACTGGGGCCGCAAGCACTCGAGCTATCGGCTTGCTCACGAGCAGGTCATGCGCTCGGGCCGCTATGCGTACCGTGATCGCCGAGCCCGTAAGCGCGACTTCCGCCGGCTTTGGATCGTCCGCATCAATGCCGCGGCTCGGCGCGAGGGTCTCACCTACTCGGAGCTGATCCACGGTCTCGGCGCGGCCGGCGTCGAGGTCAACCGCAAGATGCTCGCGGACGTCGCCGTGCACGACCCCGAGGCGTTTCGCCGATTTGCCGAGCTAGCCCGGGAGGCCACCGCGGCCTAGGACGCGAGGCTTCATCTCCGATCTCCCGGGCGGCCATGTCGATAGGCCGCCCTTTTTCGTGGTCGGAGCCGAGACCCAGGAATGATCACCAGCCCCCACAACGAGAAGCTCAAGCGGATCCGAAGCCTGCACAGGCGGCGCGCGCGCGATCGCAGCGGCCTGTTCGTGGCGGAGGGCGAGGACCTGGTCGAGGCCGCGGCGAGAGCGGGCATGCAACCGGAGTTGCTCCTCGTCGCGGACGCCGACGTTGAGGCGGCGCTGCTCGATTCGGTCAGTGCGCTGGGCTCCGGGACCCGCGTGATCGGCGTCTATCGTCAGCGCTGGGCGCTCGCGCCGGGGGCCGGGCCCGCGGGAACGACGCCGCGCCTCTCCGTTTACCTCCACGCCGTTCGCGACCCCGGGAACGTCGGGACGATCCTGCGCACCGCGCATGCTCTGTGCGACGGTCCCGTCGTCCTCGGCCCGGCGTGCGCCGATCCCTACTCGCCGAAGGCGGTACGGGCCAGCATGGGCTCGGTGTTCGCGCGCCCGCCCGCACGGGCGGAGCTCGCGGAGCTCCCGGGCGCGAAGGTGGCGCTCGACGCGGGCGCCGACGCCACGATCGCCGAGCTCGACCTCGAGCCGCCTCTCGTGATCTGCGTCGGCGCCGAGCGCGAGGGCCTGGCGGACGTGGGGCCGTCGGCCGACGCCGCCGCCAGGATCCCCATGCGACCCGACGGGCCGAACTCCCTCAATGCCGCGGTAGCCGCCGCGGTGGCGATGCACGAGGTCGCGAATAGGATGGCCGGCCATGCCTGACGTCCAGGGAAGAATCGAGGAGCTTCGCCGCGAAGGCGAGGAGGCGATCGCCTCGGCCTCCGACGCCGCGGCCCTGGAGGAGGCGAGGGTCCGGTATCTGGGCCGAAAGGCCGAGTTGACACAGATCCTGCGCGGGATCGCCGAGCTTCCGGCGGCCGAGCGAGGGCCCGTGGGCTCGTCCGCCAATCAGCTGCGCGAGGCGCTGGAGGCGTCGATCGCGGGTCGCGGGGCGGAGATCCAGGCCGGCGAGCTCGAGCGGGAGCTCCGCGCCGAAGCCGTCGACGTGACCCTGCCGGGGTCACCCGTCGCCCCGCGCGGCTCCCGCAACCTGCTGATCCGCACGATGCGCGAGATCGAGGACGTCTTCGTGGGGCTCGGCTATCGAGTCATGGAGGGCCCCGAGGTGGAGCTCGACTACTACAACTTCACCGCCCTGAACCATCCGCCCGGCCATCCGGCGCGGATGGCTCAGGACACCTTCTACGTGGACCCGGAGAGCCTCGACGCCGCTCTCAGGATCGAGCCGGCGCCCACCCGCCCCTCCGAGGAAGTCTCGGGCCCCGCCCTGCCTCCGGGCCCCGAGGACGTGGTTTTGCGCACACACACCTCGCCGATGCAGGTCAGGTCGATGGAGGCCGCCGAGCCGCCGATCATGATCATCGTCCCGGGACGCTGCTACCGCAGCGACCCGTTCGACGCGACCCACAGCCCGATTTTCCACCAGGTCGAGGGCCTCGCGGTCGGCGAGAGCATCACGCTCGCCGACCTGAAGGGGACCCTGGACGAGTTCGCCCGAGCGATCTTCGGGCCGGAGCGCGAGACGCGGTTCCGCCCAGGTTTCTTCCCCTTCACGGAGCCGAGCGTCGAGGTTGACGTCTCCTGCTTTCGCTGCGGGGGCTCCGGGGAGCTTGCGGACGGCTCGCGGGATCCCCTCTGCAAGGGCATCGGCTGGATCGAGATCCTGGGCTCGGGGATGGTGGACCCGAACGTCTACGGCTTCGTGGCGGATCGCGGCTACGACCCCGAGCGGATCCAGGGCTTCGCGTTCGGGATGGGGATCGAGCGGATCGCGATGCTGAAGCACGGCGTCCCGGATCTGCGCAAGTTCTTCGACAACGACGTGCGGGTCCTGGAGCAGTTCCGATGAGGGTCCCGTACTCGTGGCTGCGTGAGTACTGCGCTCCGGGGCTCGAGATCGAGGAGCTGGCCGACCTCCTGGCGCTGCGCACCACCGAGGTCGAGCGGATCCTGCGAGTCGGCCCGCCGTCGAGCGACGCCTTCGTGGTCGGCCGGGTGCTCTCCGTCGAGCGCCATCCGGACGCGGACCGCCTCAGCGTCTGCGAGGTCGAGACGGGGGAGTCGACTCGGACGATCGTCTGCGGCGCGCCCAACGTCGCCGCCGGCCAGCTCGTTCCCGTGGCCCTGCCCGGCGCAGTCATGCCGGGAGGCGAGGAGCTCGGCCGCGCAAAGCTTCGCGGCGTCACCTCCGACGGGATGATCCTGTCCGAGGCCGAGCTCCAGATGGGGGAGGACGAGGACGGCATCGCGGTCCTCGAATCAACGCCCGCTCCTGGGACTCCGCTGGACGAATTGTTGCCATTCGCCGAGCAGGTGCTCGAGCTGGAGGTGAGCTCGAACCGGGTGGACTGCTTCGGCGTCTACGGCGTCGCGCGGGAGGTGCACGCCTTCACGGGGGCCCCCCTGGCGCCGGCGCCGTGGGAGGAGGACGCCGAGGCGGAGGGGACGGGCCAGGCCTCCGACTACGCCTCGGTCAAGGTTGAGGTCCCCGAGCTCTGCCCGCGGTTCACCGCGCGGGTGTTCACCGACGTGACGATCGGCCCGTCCCCACTGTGGCTGAAGGCGCTTCTCGTGGCCGCGGGCCAGCGGCCGATCAACAACGTCGTCGACATCACCAACTACGCGATGCTGCTCACCTCGCAGCCGCTTCATGCCTTCGACCTCGATCGGGTGCCGGACGGGGCGCTGATCATCCGCACGGCCGCCGATAGCGAGCGGATGACCACGCTCGACGGGGTGGAGCGCACCTTCGACGCCGAGTCGGTGCTCGTATGCGATCGCAATGGTCCCTCGGGGATCGCGGGGATCATGGGGGGGCAGGTGTCGGAGGTCTCCGACTCGACCACCGCCGTACTGCTGGAGGTGGCGACCTGGAACGGGGTCAACATCCTGCGCACGTCGCGTCGGCTCGGGCTGCGCTCGGAGGCATCCAACCGGTTCGAGAAGCAGCTTCACCCCGATCTGACGATGTATGCGCAGCGGGTGGCCTCCCGGTTGATGGTGGAGCTGTGCGGGGCGAAGCTGGTGCCCGGGACGATCGACGTCGCGGCGGACCCGCCACCGCCCCGCGTCGTCACGCTGCGGGCCGGGCGCGCCGAGGCGCTCCTTGGCATGCGGATCGAGCCGGAGCTATGCGCCGCCTACCTCGAGCGCCTCGGGTTCGCAGTGGAGCGCGAGGACGACGCGTTGACCGCGGAGGTGCCGCCGCACCGCTACTACGACGTCGGACGCGAGGCCGACCTGATCGAGGAGGTGGGGCGGATCCACGGCTACGACGAGCACCTCCCGGCGACACTCCCCCACGCCAGCAGCCGGGGAGGCCGGCTCACTCGCGAGCAGGTCCTGCGCCGGCGCGCGGAGGACGTCCTGCGGGATTCGGGCTACGACGCCATAGTCACCCTGAGCCTCGTCGACCCTGCCCTTCCGGGGCGCCTGCGGCTGCCCGACGGCGATCTGCGCGCGGCGCCCATCCGCGTCTCGAACCCGCTGTCGGTCGAGCACTCCGAGCTGCGGACGACCCTGCTGGGCTCGCTTCTGGACGTCGCGCGCTACAACCTCGCCCGCGGAGCGGAGCGGGTGGCGCTGTTCGAGTCCGGCCGCGTGTACGTGGCCGAGGGCGAATCGGTCGCCGGCGGCCCGCTCGGCGGGGAGTTCGCCGGCGAGCGTCCGGCGCCCGCCTTCGAGGCGCACTGTCTCGCCGCCCTCGCCGTCGGCTCGCTGCGAGCGCCGAGTTGGCGCGACCCGGCTCGACCGAACGACTTCTTCGCGCTCAAGGGCGTGCTCGACGCGCTGGCCGCCCAGCTCGGCGTGGAGCTCGTGCTCGAGCCCGAGGCACATCCGTTCCTTCATCCCGGCCGGGCCGCGCGCGTCCTCGTGGCCGGCGACGAGGCGGGGTGGCTGGGCGAGGTCCATCCGCTCGTCTGCCGCGAGTGGGACCTGGACCGCGCGACCGCTTTCCAGCTCCACCTCGCCGAGCTGATCGCGGCGTCTCCGTATGGGGCCGAGCACTACGAGGACGTCACGACCTACCCGGCGGTGCACCAGGACCTGGCGATCGTGGTCGACGAGGACGTGCCGGCGGCCCGGGTCCGGGGGGCCGTGCTGGCGGGCGGCGGCGACCTGCTGCGAAGCGCGGCCATCTTCGACCTCTATCGTGGCGAGCAGGTCGGCGAGGGCCGCAAGAGCCTGGCGCTTCGGCTCGAGTTCCGCGCCCCCGATCGCACCCTCACCGACGAGGAGGTGGCCGGGCGCCGCGAGGCGATCAAGAACACCCTGGGCGAGATCGGGGGGACGCTCCGTGAGTAGGACACAGGCCACGCGGTCCGCGCTCGGGCAGCCGCTGGACGGCGAGCCCCGGGCGCGCGTGCTCGTCGCCGGGGCCTCGGGGTTCGCCGGTGCCCTCGCGGCCAGGCTCGTGTGGCAGCACCCGCGGCTGGAGCTCGCGTCGGCGACCTCGCGCCGTGACGCGGGCACTCGGCTGGACAGCCTCTATCCACGCCACCGCGTCCCGGTGGAGCTGGAGGAGCTCGACCTCGATGCCGCCGGCTCGCTGGACGCGGCCGTGGTCGCATACCCGCACGGAGCGTCGGCGGCGCTCGTCGCCGAGCTTCGCCGGCGCGAGGTCAGGGTGGTGGACGTCTCCGCCGACTTCAGGCTGCGCGACCTGTCGAGCTATGAGCGCACCTACGGCGACCACGGCGCACCGGAGCTGCTGGCGGAGGCGGTCTATGGGCTGCCGGAGCTTCATCGCGCTCGGATCGCGGGCGCGGCGCTGGTCGCCAACCCCGGCTGCTATCCGACGGCCGCGCTCCTCGCGCTCGCGCCGCTCGCCGAGAGTGGCCTGGTGAACGGGGTCGTGATCAGCGCGGCGTCGGGCGTCTCCGGCGCAGGGCGGGAAGGCGGAGAGCGCCTTTCGTTCGTCAACGTGGACGAGAACTTCAGCCCGTACGGGGTGGAGGGCCACCGGCACGCCCCGGAGATCGACCAGGAGCTGGCCGGGCTCGGCTGGAGCGGGCGCGCCACGTTCGTCCCGCATCTGCTGCCGCTCGATCAGGGTCTCTCGGCGAGTTGCTACGTGGACCTGACGCGCGACGTCGCAGAGGACGAGCTCGTGGCGCTGTACGGGGAGCGCTACGGGGAGGAGCCCTTCGTCGAGGTCGTCGAGGCTCCGCCCGGTGTGCGCGACGTGCGGGAGACCAACGCCTGCAGGGTCATGGTGGCGCTGGACCGAGCGGGCGGACGCGCGCTCGTGTTCTCGGCGATCGACAACCTCTGGAAGGGAGCCGCCGGTCAGGCGCTCCAGAACCTGAACCTGATGCTCGGCTTGCCCGAGACCGAGGGTCTGGGATGACCGGCGGTTTCTTCAGGTCGCGCTGGGTGGAGGCCCCGCCCGCCGCGGAGGAGCTCGAGCCGGCCGGATTGGCGCCTGCCTTTCGGGCCGCCGGGGCGGCCTGCGGGCTGAAGGACGGCGGCGGCACCGACGTCGGCCTTCTGGTGTGCGACGACGACGTCGCCTCCGCGTTGCTCCTGACGCGAAACGCGGCGGCCGCCGCGCCCGTCAGGGTCTGCCGGGAGCGCACCGATCACGGGCGGATCCGGGGTGCGGTCGTCAACTCCGGAAACGCCAACGCGGCCACCGGCGCGCAGGGCTACCGCGACGCGCTCGAGATGCGCGACGCCGCCGCCGACGCGCTCGACCTCGACCCCGATCTGGTCGCCGTCGCCGAGACCGGCACGATCGGCGTTCCCCTGGCGATCGACGCCGTGCGGGCCGGGGTCGCCGAGGCGGCAAGCGGCCTGTCGGCGAGCGGGGGCGAGGAGTTCGCCCGGGCCATCATGACCACCGACCGGACCCGCAAGCGGTGCGCGGTGCGAAGCGACGGGGTGATCGTCTCGGCCCAGGCGAAGGGAGCGGGAATGATCCAGCCGGACATGGCGACCATGCTCTGCTTCGTCCAGACCGACGCCCGGATCGCGGATCCGGACGCGGCCCTTCGCTCGGCCGTGGGCGACTCGTTCGGCCGGATCACCGTGGACGGGCAGATGAGCACCAACGACACCGTCCTGCTCCAGGCCACCGGGTCGTCGAGCCGTCCGCTTCCCGAGGGCCTCCTCGACGCCGTGCTGCTCCAGCTCGCTCTGGAGGTGGTGGCGGACGGCGAGGGCGCCGGCCGGGTGGGGAGGATCGAGGTCACCGGCGCGGCCTCGGCGGAGGAGGCGGAGCGCGTCGCCCGGGCGATCGCCAACTCCCCGCTGGTCAAGACCGCCCTCCACGGGGGCGACCCCAACTGGGGCCGGATCGCCCAAGCGGCGGGGATGGCGCTCGCCGGAGAGGCGCTCGAGGAGATCGGCCCCGAGGCGATCGAGGCGAGCGAGCTGAGCTCCGATCTGCGCGAGGCGGAGATCGCGCTCGACCTCGGCCGCGGCGACGGCGCGTCCCACGTCTACTTCTCGGACCTGAGCGAGGCCTACGTCGAGCTGAACTCGGAGTACACGACGTGAGCGAGCCGAACCCGAACGCCAGAGTCCACACGCTGCTCGAGGCGCTGCCCTACATCCGGGAGTTCCACGGGCGCACGGTTGTGATCAAGTACGGCGGCGCCGCAATGCGGGAAGAGGCGCTCCGGGAGGGGTTCGCGACCGACGTCGTGCTCTTGAAGTACGTCGGGCTGAACCCGGTGATCGTGCACGGTGGAGGCCCGGAGATCACGAGCTACATGGAGCGGCTCGGGATGGAGGTGCGTTTCGTGGAAGGCGTTCGCGTCTCCGACCCGGAGACCGTGGAGGTCGCGAAGATGGTCCTCCTGGGCAAGGTCAACTCCGACATCGTCAGCAGGCTCAACCGTCACGGCCAGCCGTCGGTGGGCCTCTCGGGCGAGGACGGCACGCTGTTCGACATCCGCCCGCACCCCGACGCCGAGCGGGTGGGTTTCGTCGGCGACGTCGAGCGGGTCGACGTCGACGTCCTGAATCACATCGCGGAGGACTACATCCCGGTGGTGGCGTCGGCCGGGACCGACCGCGAGGGCAACTCCTACAACGTCAACGCGGACACCGCGGCGGGGAAGGTCGCCGCGGCGCTGCGCGCCTACAAGGCGATCTTCCTGACCGACATCGCCGGCTGGCTCGCCGACCCGGACGATCCGGGATCGCTGGTCTCGCGGGCGAGCGTGGACGAAGTCACCGACTCCCTGGACGGGGTCGGCGGTGGGATGCGGCCGAAGCTCGGGGCCTGCGTCGAGGCGATCCGTGGCGGCGTCTCCTCCGCCCACATCATCGACGGCTCCGAGCCGCACTCGCTGCTGCTCGAGCTGTTCACCGACGCGGGCATCGGAACGATGGTGACTCCGTGAATGACTCCGCCGAGATGCTCCGCTCCCGCTCGCGCTCCGCGCTCGCTCCCGCATCCGCTCTCGTCGGGTTTGGGCGCGTTACCGGGCGGCAGGTCGTACTCGCCGGACCCGCGACTACGTCGCTAGCCTCGACCCGCGCTCGCCTCGCCGGCCTCCCCGCCTCCTGCCCGGCCGGCGTTTTCCCTTCGGCATGAGCCTCTCGGAGTTGCAGCAGCTGGAGACGCGCTACGCGATGCCAACCTATGCGCGGGCGCCCGTGGAGTTCGTCCGGGGGGAGGGGGTGCGGTTGTGGGACGCGGACGGCGGGGAGTACCTCGACTTCTTCGCGGGGCTCTCGGTCCACAACGCGGGACACTGCCATCCGCGAATCCTGGCCGCCATTCGCGAGCAGGCCGAGCGCCTCGCGGGCGTCTCCAACCTCTACTACACGGAGCCTGGGATGCGGCTGTGCGCCCGCCTCGCGGAGTCGAGCCTCGCGGGCAAGGTGTTCTTGTGCAACTCGGGTGCCGAGGCCAACGAGTGCGCGATCAAGCTGGCGCGAAAGCACGCCCACGGGCGCGGTGTCGCCGATCCCGAGATCGTCGTCCTCGACGGCGCCTTTCATGGGCGCACGCTCGGTGCCCTCGCGGCCACGCCGCGGCTGGCGCGGGACGACCTCTTCGGTCCGCTGCCCGCGGGCTTCGTGTCGGTTCCCCGCGACGACCCCGACGCGCTGCGGAGGGCCGTTGGCGAGCGGACCGCAGCGGTCATGGTGGAGCCCGTTCAGGGCGAGGCCGGCGTTTTCCCGGTCGGCGACGCGGTCCTGGTCGCGGCGCGGGAAGCGTGCGACGAGTGGGGCGCGCTGCTCGTGTTCGACGAGATCCAGACGGGGATGGGAAGGACCGGCTCGCTGTGGGCCTACGAGCAGCTTCCGGCCCGCCCCGACGTGATCACCGCGGCGAAGGCGCTCGGCGGCGGGCTGCCCGTCGGCGCCTGCGTGACGATGCCCGAGCTCGGCGACGTGCTGGAGCGCGGCGACCATGGCTCGACCTTCGCCGGCGCGCCCATCGCCGCCGCGGCGGCACTCGCCGCCATCGACGTGATCGACGACGCGGAGCTCCTTCGGCGAACCCGCGAGCTCGGCGCCCGGTTCATGGAGCGGCTCGAGGCCCTCGGCGGCGTCGCGGAGGTTCGGGGGCGGGGTTTGATGATCGGGGTGACGCTGGCGGATGGGCTCGACGCGGCCGACGCCGCGGCGCGCGCGCTCGCCGAGGGGCTCGTGATAAACGTGCCTGGTCCCGACATGCTTAGGTTCCTGCCACCCCTTGTGCTCGGCTCGGATGAGGTCGACGAGGCGGGTGCGATCCTGACTCGTGTCCTCGACTGAGGGCCCACCTTCGCCGGACCCGCGCCGGGTGCTCGCCGAGGGCCGCTCGACGCGCCCCGGGCCGCCCCCCGGCCAACCGCCGGAGGAGCCCGGCGGGCGTGACCGACGCCTGAGGCTCGCGCTGATCATCGCGTCGGCGCTGGCGCTCGGTCTGGGCGTTGCGGTGGCGGTGCTCGTCGCCTCCGGCCCGGAGAAGAAGACGGTCACGCGGACGACGACCAGCGTCAGCACGCTCAAGCCGACGACGAGCACCAATGTCCTCACCACGGTGTTCACGACCACCAGCACGATCAACAAGACCACCAAGACCGACACCGAGACGTCCACCGTCACCTCCACCGCGACGGTCACCCAGGGCGCCCCTGGGCCGCCGGCCGGGGGGACGAAGCAGGGCGGCGACTAGAAACCGACCGCCCATCGCGCTCGCCCCGGTGGAGTAATACTCCCCGCCTGTGCGCGCACAGGTCCTGGGGCTCGACGAGCTGTCGGCGGGCGATACGGAGCGGTGGAGGGAACTGGCCGCCCAAGCCGCCGAGCCGAATCCGTTCTTCGAGCCGGAGTACGTGCTCCCGGCGGCGGATCTGATCGGCGGCCGGCGGGTCGGGCTGGCGGTCGTTCGCGAGACCGACGGCTGGTCGGCTTGCCTCCCGGTCCACCACCCGCGACGCTGGCACCGGATCCCGCTCGGATGCGTGGCGAGTTGGGAGCACAGATACTCCTTTCTCGGGACCCCCCTGGTGAGCAGCGGCCGGGAGGAGGCAGCCCTCGCGGCGATCACGCGCGAGCTTGCCCGCCAGCGGGGTGCGGCATTCGTGGGGTTCGACGCGCTGGCGGACGAGGGACCGGTCCGCGAGGCGCTGCGCCTCGCGATCGAGCACCGAGGCATAGAGGAGGTCGCCGTGAACCGGCATCGGCGCGCCGTGCTCCGCCGCTCCGCGGCCGGGGAGGAGAGGCTGGCGGTCAAGGGGAAGCACAGGCGGGAGCTCGAGCGCAAGCGCCGGCGGCTGGAGGAGGAGCTGGGTGGGGAGCTGCGGACCGTCGACCGGGCCGAGGACGCGGCCGCGGTCGAGGACTTCCTCGATCTGGAGGCGTCGGGCTGGAAGGGCCGCGAGGGGACCGCGATGGCCGCCCTGGAGCAGGACGCCGAGTTCTTCCGCGCCGTGTGCGCGGCGTTCCGGGATCTCGGCCGCCTCCACCTCCTGTCGCTGGAGGCCGAGGGCCAGCGGGTCGCGATGGCGTGCAACCTGCGCGCGGGAGAGGGGGTCTTCTGCATCAAGATCGCCTTCGACGAGCGCTGGCGCCGCTACTCCCCGGGCGCCCAGCTGGTGCTGGACCACGTCTCGTGGTTCGAGGAGCGCGAGAGCGCGGGCTGGATGGACTCCTGCGTGCAGCCCGACAACGAGTTGGTCAACCGGCTTTGGCCCGACAGCCGGGGGATCGCCACCCTGGCCGTGCCGGCCGAGTCGGTGGGCGGTCGCATGGCCCGGGCCGCGATCGCGGGCGCGGTGCGGCTGCGCGATCGCCGCGCCGGCTGATCCACCCACCCCCGCCGCTACCGTTTCGCGCACCGTGGCAAGGGCGGCGAAGAGCTCCGAAAAAGGCCGGGCGCCCCTGGGGGTGAGCGTCTTGACGCCGACCCTGAACGAGGAGGCCCACATCCTCGAGACGGTCAAGGGCCTGCAATCGCAAAAGCTCGACTCCGATGTCGAGTTCCTGTTCATGGATGGGCGCTCGCAGGACGGGACCCGCTCGCTGCTGGAGGACCTCGCCGCCGAGGACCCGCGGATCCGGGTTCTCGACAACCCGCGGCGGGGGATTCCCTACGCGCTCAACATCGGGCTTGAGAACGCCCGCGGCGAGTATGTCGCGCGGATGGACGCACACACGGTCTACCCGCCCGACTATCTCGCGCGCGGGGTGGAGCGCCTTCGCCGGGGCGACGTCGACTGGGTGAGCGGGCCCCAGCTGCCCCGGGGGGGTGGCAAGTGGTCCCGCCGAATCGCGCTCGCCCTGGGCACCCGGCTGGGGATCGGGGGGGCGGCGTTTCGCAACGCTCGCATCGAGCTCGACGTCGACGCCGGGTACACGGGGGTGTGGCGGCGGGAGACTTTGCTGCGGCACGGAGGCTGGGACGAGGCCTGGCCCATCAACGAGGACGGCGAGCTGGCGGCTCGCATCCGCGAGGCCGGCGGCCGAATCGTGTGCGTCCCGGAGATGGCGGCGCTGTACACACCTCGAGACAGCCTGCCGGCGCTCGCCCGCCAGTATTGGCGGTACGGCAACTACCGGGCCAAGACCTGCCGCGTCCACCCGGAGAGCATGCGCCGCTCGCATCTGCTTCCCCCGGCGCTGGCCATCGCACTTCCGCTCTCGCTCCTGCGAAGTCGAGTGGGTCGGCTGGCGCGCGCCGGGATGACGGCCTACGCAGCGGCTCTGATCGCGACGGCGATCTCACGCCTGGGGGCCGGACTTCGCGACGCCCTCTCGCTGCCGTCGATCCTGGCGACCATGCACCTGAGCTGGGGCTTCGGGTTCCTGACGGGCGCGGGGCGCTTCGGCCCCCCGCTTCGGGCCATCCTCATGCTGGCGCGCCGGAGCTCGCGGGCTGGTGAAGCCGCCTGAGCGAAGGCTAGACTCGCCCGCTGATGCACGAGGACCCGACCCGCTACATGGGCCAAAGCCCCGATCCCGCGCAGCCGCCGGCCGGTGAGCCTCCGCAGGGGGGCATGAGCCGCGGGGTCAAGTGGGCGATCGCGGCCCTGGTGGCGGTCGTGGTCGGCCTCGGCGTCGCGCTGGCCGTGGTCGCCTCCGACTCTGGCAACGACGCGACCACGACCACCACGACCACCTCCGCGACCGTTCCCACGACGACGACGACGCCCACGACCACGACGACGCCCACGACCACGACCGCCACGACGACGACTACGACCGCCACGACGACGACCACGACGACCACGACGGGCGGCGGAGGGAGCGGAAGCGGGGGAACCCCGGGCCCCTAGCCGGCGAGCAACCCGGTCCTTCGAGCTAGGTCCGCCGAACCAGCTCCGGGAACGCCTCGGCCAGCTCCGGCGGGGGCGTGGAATACCAGAGTCGCTTCGAGAGCACGCGGCGCTTGGCTCGGCCCAATGCGAGGCGCGCCCGCCGCAGGGCACCGCCCACGGGAGCCCGGCCGCGCTGCAGCTCGATCTCCCGGTTGGCCCGCTCGAGCTGGCGCCTGGCTGCGGCTCGCGCCTCGTCGGGCACCTCGTAGACCGAGATGATCCGCTCGCAGACCGCGCGCACCCCCCGGGCCAGCTCGAGCTGGTCCTTGGAGAGGGAGCCGGCGCGATTGCGCATCACCACGAGCGTGCCGGGCGCCGACACGATCCGAAAGCCCGCGATCGCGATCCGGACCCAGAGGTCGTAGTCCTCGGCTTGGTCGAGGCCGGCGTCCAGGCCACCGGCACGCTCGACCGCGCTTCGCCGCGCCGTCTGCACGGCGCCCACGTAGTTTCCGGATGCCAGGGCGACGACGGGGTCGGCCGGATCGTCCTCGGATCCGGTCACGTATCCCGGCGGGGGCCACACGGCTCGCCTGACTCTCCCGGCGCCCGCGGCCTCGTCCAGGACCCAGGCACGGGCATGCGCGAGGCCGATCTCGGCGTCGCGGTCGAGCGTCTCGGCCATCGCCTGAAGGTAGGAGGGCATCAGCAGGTCGTCGCTGTCGAGGAAGGTCAGGTACGTCCCCGATGCGCCCCCCAGGGCTGTTTCGCGTGCGGCGCTCGGACCCGCGTTGTCCTGACGGATGACGCGGATCCGCTGGTCCTCGTCGGCCATCCGCCGAAGGAGGCCCGGCGTCGCGTCCGTGGAGCCGTCGTCGACCGCGATCAGCTCGAACCTCGGATCCGTCTGCGCGCGCACCGAGGCGACGGCCTGCTCGATCGTGCCCGCCGCGTTGTAGGCGGGCACGATCACCGTGTGCACCGGATCAGGCACCCTCACCCGTCCGGTCGAGGGCCTCGGCCGCACCCGCCCCGCCCGCCCCCGGCCGCGATCCGGGCCCGCGGCCGCGGATCCGGGCGAGCGCCAAGCCGGGGAGCCTCAGGATCGCCGCACCAGTTGCCGGCGCGAGCAGCGAGAGCGCCGCGACGTAGAAGGCGCCCCCGAGCGCGCCCTCGAGCGCGAGGAGGGCGAGGCCGGCGATCACCCCACGCTCGCTCGCCTGGAGGACCAGGTGCTCGATCGGGTAGAGCGCCGCCGCCATCACCACGGCCGCCGCCCCCGGCGCCCAGACGCGAGCCCAGATCTCCCTCACGGGGAGGGAGACGAGTCGGGCGAACGACCACGACGCATAGATCGCGCCGGCGACGGCGCCGACGGAGAGGCCGGCCGCCACGCCGTTCAGCCCCAGCGGCAGCAGCGCGACCATGGCCGCCACGGTGACCAGCATCATGAACAGGTGGACACGCGCCAGCACCGCCGGGCGTCCGTAGGCCTTGGCGCCCTCGAGGCAGATCGAGAGCAGCGAGTTGCCGGCGGCGAACAGGCACATCGCCATCAACGCGTGTCCGGCGGGGCGCCACACGTCGCCGAAGAGGACCACCGTGAGCGGCTCGCCCAGCGGGAACAGGATCAGCGACGCCGGCATCGCAGCCACCATCACCCAGCGGAGCGAGCTCAGGTAGGCGGAGGTCAGCCGCTCGCGGTCGTGCGAGATCCGGGCGAAGGCCGGGAACAGGACATGCGAGGCAACGGCGAGGGTCGCCTCGAAGGGGGCCATGGCCAGGCGAAGCGCGTATTGGTACTGGCCCAGCGCCGACGTGCTCACGAAGCGGCCGACGAGGACGCGGTCGGCCTGTTCGCCGACGCGCTGCACGATGCCCGCTGCGATCACGTGCCGGCCGAAGCGGACCAGCTCCCGCCACATCGCGAGGGACGCTAGACGCGGGCGTGGGCGCCAGCGCGCCAGCGCCCACGTGAGCGCGGCATCGACCGCGATCTGGACGTAGTTGCCGATCACGAGCCCCCAGACGCCCATCCCGTTGGCCATCGCCACGATCGCCGCCGCGGCGAAGGCAAGCGCCGCCAGCGGCTCGACCACCGTGCGGCGCAAGAAAGCGAGCTCGCGCTCGAGCATCGCGTTGGGGACCACCGTGGCGGAGCGGAGGAACAGCTGCCCCGAGATCGCAGCGGCCACCGCCCCGACGGTTCCGCTGCCGAAGAAGGAGCCGATCAGGGGAGCGACCGCCAAGGCGATCAGGCTCACCGCGACGCCGCTCGCTAGCGTGGAGATGAGCGCGGTGTTCGCCGCCTCGGCGATCCGCTCGCGGCGCTGGATGAGGGCGGCGAGCATCCCCGACTCCGTGAACAAGAGGCCGACCCCGACCAGGACGGCGGCCTCCGCGTACTGGCCGAACGTCAGCGGGCTCGTGAGGCGCGCGAGGACCAGGTAGGTCGCGAGGGTGATGACCTGCGTCACCGCGTAACCGGAGCCAGCCAGGCCCACGCCCCGCAGCACGCGAGTCCTGAGGCTCTCGGCGGGCGGCTCAGTCATCCGTCACCAAGGATCAGACGTGATCGGGCCGGGAGCGTCGCGTCTTCATGACCCCCACTTTCGGGAAACTAGAGCCTAATGGGGGCTCGGCCGGCGAAGGGGCGAAAGCTGCGTGTCGTGACCCTGATCGACCAGCTGGGGATCACCGGAGGCGCGGAGCGGGTCGCGACCGAGGTGGTGACGCGGCTCGACCCCGACCGATTCGAGCGCACGCTCTGCGTCAGCCGGTGGACGCCCCGAGAGGAGGCGGACCCGCTGATCGCGCCGAGGGTGGGGGCCCTGCGCGACTCGGGGGTGCGGATCGTCGGGATCAGGCGGCGGTCCCGGGTGGCGGCCTGGGAGTGGGCTCCGCTGCTCTCCCTGCTGCGAACCGAGCGCATCGACGTCCTGCACAGTCATCAGTTCGGCTCCAACTTCTGGGCATCCATCCTGGGCAGAATGGCCGGTACGCCGGTCGTGATCGCCCACGAGCACAACTGGTCCTTCGAGGGCGAGCAGCTGCGGCGACTCCTCGACCGATACGTCATCGCACCCCGTGCTGACGCGTTCCTGGCCGTCTCGCAGGAGACCCGTCGCGGGATGATCGAGCTCGAGGGGATCGACCCGGAACTGGTCCGCTTCGTGCCCCTTGGGATCGCGACGCCGGACGGGGCCCCGGGGGCCGACGTCCGGGCCGAGCTGGGCATCCCCGATCACGTGCCGGTGATCGGGACGGCCTGCACGCTGCGGCCCGAGAAGGCGCTCGACGTTCTCGTGCGCGCCGCCGGCATCCTCCTCGAGGACTTTCCGGACCTTCGGCTTCTGATCGCCGGCGAGGGCCCGAGCCGGGGGCAGGTCGAGGCCCTGATCGACCAGCTCGGCCTGGGCGAGACCGTCACCCTTCTCGGGGGGCGCGGGGACATCCCGGATTTCCTCCAGGCGCTCGACGTCGCGGTGTGTTCCTCCAACTGGGAGGGAAGCCCGCTGTCCGTCATGGAGTACATGGAGGCCGAGCTGCCGGTGGTCGCGACCCGGGTCGGAGGGATCCCCGACATGATCGAGAGCGGGGTGGAGGGGGTGCTGGTTCCGCCTGGCCAGCCGGACGCGATCGCCGCCGCGGTGGCCGAGCTGCTTCGGAGCCCCGACGAGGCCGCCGCGATGGGCCGGCGCGGGCAACGGCGGCGGCGCGAGGAGTTCGACCTGGACGTCACCGCGCGCCGGATCGGGGACCTCTACGAGGAGCTCTACGCGGTCTCCCGGAGGCCGAAGCCGTGAGGCTGCTCGTCTACGGCGACTACGTCTACCACCTCGAGGACGGACAGCTGAGCGCCGAGGTGTCCTTCGCTCTGTTCGCCGCGCGGTTGCGGAACCGATTCGACCGCCTGGTGATGATCGGGCGCGAGAGCCCGTCGGCCGAGCTGACCCCGTATGCGTGCGGCGAGGGCGTCGAGTTCGTGGCCCTCCCGTACTACGAGAGCCTCGTCAACCCCCTCGCCGTGGCCCGCGCGGCGGGCCGCTCGTTGACCCGATTCTGGCGGACGCTCGCCCGTGTGGATGTCGTGTGGCTGCTCGGGCCGCACCCGCTCGCGGTGGTGTTTGCGCTGATCGCCGCGGCGCGCGGAAAGCGGGTGGTTCTCGGCGTCCGCCAGGACCTCCCCGCCTACGTGCGCAACCGCCGGGCGGGAAGCCAAGCGATGGTCGCGGCGGCGTCCGTGCTCGAGGCGGCGTTCCGCCTCCTGGCCCGCCGCCTCGCCGTGGTGGTCGTCGGCCCGGAGCTCGCCCGCCGCTACCGCGGGGCGCGGGCCCTGCTCGAGATCACCGTGTCGTTGATCGACACCCAGGACGTCGTCTCAGCCGAGGCGGCGGCGGCGCGCTCCTACGAGGGCGAGCTGAGGCTGATCTGCGTGGGGCGGCTCGATGCCGAGAAGAACCCGGTGCTGATCGCCGACGTCTTCCGGCGTCTCGTCGACGGCGGTCGCCCCTGGCGGCTGATCGTGTGCGGCGACGGCGCCCTGCGGACCGAGCTCGAGGACCGGTTGAGGGACCTGGGCGTGGCCGAGCGTGCCGAGCTCCTCGGCTACGTTCCGTACGGCCCCCGCCTGACGGAGCTCTACCGCTCCAGTCACGCGCTGCTCCATACCTCGTGGACGGAGGGCCTCCCGCAGGTCCTGGTCGAGGCGTTCGCGGCGGGGGTGCCCGTCGTGGCCACCGACGTGGGCGGGATCAGGGACGCCGTGGGCGAGGCGGCGCTGCTGGTGCCCCCCGGGGACGCCGAGGCAGCCGCGACCGAGCTTCAGGAGATCGCGGCGGACGAGGGACTCCGGCGACGCCTGATCGAGGCTGGGCACGAGTACGTATCCGGCCGGACCGCGGCGGCCGAGATCGACAGATTGGCGAACTTCCTTCGCCGTTGACCCGGGTGTCGCACGTCAGTGGCCAAGATGACCACGAAGGTTCGTCACCCACGGCCACCCAGCCGGTCAGTCGGGCGGCTCTGCGCTGTCGGGCGATGCCCTCATCGCGATCGAGAGCATCGCGGGGCAGAGCGCCAACAGCAGCCAGAGCTGCTTGCTGAACTGGTCGGAGAGGAAGAAGTCCATCGCCAGCAGGGCGACGAGGGCCACGACGATCGCGCGGCTCAGGAGCGCCATCTCCGCGTCGCCGGAGTCGGCGAACCTGCGGGCGGCCTGGACCCCCGTCCCGATGGCAGCGCCCACCAGTGACAGGAAGAGCGCGAGCCCGATCACGCCGAGCTCCGCCAGGATCTCCAAATAGACGTTGTGGGCGAAGCGCGGCTGGTCGATGATGAACTCGGTATTCGCGATCGCCCCCGGCTCGCTCAGCACGTAATGGGCCGAGGAGTCGCGGAAGTTCCCCGCGCCCACGCCCTTGACGAGGTTCCCCTCGGCCATCCTCCAGCCGACCTTCCAGAGGTCGGTTCGCCCGTTCCCCCCGTCAGCGGTCGAGTAGCGCTGCGCGACGCCGGGATCGAACACGCCGACGTAGATCGCGCCCGTCGCCACCACGGCAAGCGCGCCCCCGATCGCGGCGGCGCGGCGCCCGCGGGCGAGCACGACGGCGGCCAGGAGCGCCGCCAACAGCCCCAGGGCACCGCCGCGCGAGGCGGTGAGGAAGACGCTCAAGAGCGCCAGTCCGCCGGCGGCGATGAGGGCGAACCTCAGGGCCGGCGAGCGCGTGGTCGCCGTCAGGGCCACCGCCAGGACGAAGGCGACGACGAGCACCGCGGCGAGCAGGTTCGGGTCCGCGATCGTCCCCCCGAGCCGATCCAGGTCCGTGGCGGCGGTCGGGCTTCCCGACAGGCTCGAGAGGTTGGGCGCGGCGACGATCCCGTAGCCGGCCGCCACCGCGCCGCCCGCGACCAGGGCGCCGAGCAGCGCCTTCACCTGTCCCGGGGTCCTGATGGCCTCGAAGACGATCACGAACAGGAGCGCGTCGAACCCGTACTTCACCAGCACCTCGAGGGTGTCGCCGGCGTTCTCGGCCCACAGCGCGCTCAGCGCGACCCAGGCCAGGAACGCAACCGCCAGCCACGTGATCGCGGGATGCCGCGACCAAAAGAAGCGGGTCGGCAGCGCACGCGTGGCCACTCGGGCGAGCCACGACAGCGCCAGGACCAGGCTGGCGGCCTGGGCGCTGACGAACGAGCCGACGGCTCCGGGGGTGATGGCGAAGAACGCGATCAGCGCGAAGATGACCAGCCCCGCCGTGAGGTCGGCCATCGCGATGCCGAAGAACCCGATCGCGAGCGCTCCACCGACCGCCAGGCGTGGATCGAGGCCGGCGAGAACGCCGAACGCCAGGCACACGGCGGCGAAGCCGAGCGCCATGAGCGACCGCTCGATGTCCAGCCGGACGGCGGCCAGGGCCTCTCCTCGGCGAGCCCCTACCTCGACGAGCCCGGACGGGCGGCCTCGCGGGCCTTCACCTCAGGCACCTTCCCGTCCTCGGAGCGAACGACCCTCGGTCGCCCCGCGTACTGGTGGTAGTCGGAGCGCGCGGCCTTCGGCGCGCTGACGACAGCGAAGCCGTCGGGCTTGATCCCGTTCTCGGCCATCAGCTCGCCCAGCTCCGTCAGCTGTCCCATCCGCGTCCTGCCGAGGCGCACGACGACCAGGACGCTGTCGACGGCGGCCGCGAGCGGCAGGGCGTCGATCACCTCGCTCAGCGGCGAGGAGTCGATGATCACGAAGTCGGCGCGCGACCTCGCCTCGTCCACGAGCGGCTGCGTGGTCGGCAGCGAGAAGATCTCCGAGGTCCACGGCGCGGTCTGCTCGGCGAGCAGGAGCTTCAGGTCGTCCCCGAACTCGGGCGAGGACACCAGCGCGTCGTCGAGCGTTGCCTCGCCCAACAGCACGGCGACCAGGCCCTGCTCGGTGTCGACCCCGAGCGACGGGCCGATCTCGGGCTTGCGCAGGTCGCCGTCGATCAGGATCACTTTGCGCCCGGCCAGGGTGAGCGACGCGGCCAGGTTGATCGCCGTGGTCGTCTTGCCCTCGGACGCCGACGGGCTGGTGACGAGGACGGCGCGGGCGCGCCCGTCGTCCGCGCGCCCCTTGCCGAGCGAAGCCCGGAGCGCCCGGTAGGCCTCCATCGCTCCGGGCGAGAGGCTCTCGGGTGAGATCGGCGCGTCCCGCTGTGCCCTCGACTCCTTGGGAACGCGAGCGAGGATCGGAAGCCTGAATCGGGCTCGAAGCTGCTCCTCCCGGCTGAGCCGCGGGTCAAGCGCCTGGTAGGCGAACGCCCCGCCGATCCCGAGGACCAGCCCCACGAGCAGCCCGCCGGCGATGCTCAGCACGGGCTTGGGCGAGGACTGCGAGGTGGGGGGTACCGCCTTGGTGGCGGCCTGAACGGTGGGGTCGGGGCTGTTTTGAAGCCGCCGCAGCTGCGAGAGCTGGGCCTCGAGGCTCTGGGCGTCCGGCGGGTTCTGCTTCAGCTCCGCATTGATCCCCTGAGCTGCGGTCGCAACCCGATCGTGGAGCTGCGCCGTTCGGTAGCGAATCGCCGAGCTGACGAACACGTTGGCCATCTCGGCGGCGTCGTCCGGGTTGGAGGCGCTGGCCGTGACCGCGACGATGTTGCTGTCGGCCACGGGCTCGGCGCTGATGTGGTTGAGGAGGTTCTGAGGATTGCCTCCGGCCTCGGGGATACCGGCAAGCTGCTTCTGCGCGATGGTCGCGACCTCGTTGGTGTCGATGTAACGCGCGACAGTCTCGATCTCGCGCACGGGGTCGGCGGATTGCGAGATCAGCCCGAGGCTCGCCAGGAGGTCGCTCTGGGGCGGCACCGGCGTGACCAGGATGTCGGCCTCGGACTCATAGGTCTTCGACGCCGTGGCGACGTACAGGACGGCCGCCCCGGTGGTGATCACCACGGCGAGCGCGATCAACCAGGCGCGCTCGCGAAGGGTCCGCACGTAACCGGCGAGCCCTCTCTCCTGCGTCGGCGGTTGCAGCCAGTCCGCGCCTTGCGCGGACGTGCCTCGCTGTGATTCGCGCTGGGCCAAAACTCCTCGTGCCGGGCGGATTGTGACATTCCCCGAGGCCACGTGGACCTCGCTTGATTACGGGTGACAAGCGTCCAATCGGTCGCCTGGGACCGGACCTTGAATCTGCAATCGGGCGACAACCCCGCGAGTAGAATCGCTCGCCACTCGTTGTTCGGGGGAAAGTGGCCATCTTCAACCGCTCAGAGCAGACGGCAGCCGGCCCCGCGGGGGAGGAGCCTGCCGGGGAGTCCCCGGGGCGCCCGCGACGCTCGAGCTCGGGGTCCGAGCTCAAGCGGGTCGTGGACGCGGCGGCCGCGCGCGTGGACGAGATCGTCGACGGGGCGGAGCGGGTGGCCTCGGAGATCCTCGCCGAGGCCGAGGCCGAGGCCGAGGGCTACATCGAGGGCAGGCGCCACGACGTGGAGCAGGCGATCGATCAGTGGAGCGCGGACCTGCGCGGGCTCGCCGAGCTCCTGTCTCGACAGGAGAGTCGGCTCCGGGAGCTGACGGAGGCGATGATCGGCGAGCTCGAGGAGATCGCCGCCGTGCTGAAGCGGGTCCCGCCGGAGCTCGACCGGCGAAGGGAGCTGTCGCCGGAGGGCCGACCCGCGGTGCCGAAGGCGTCCGAGCCCACGGCGCGCGAACGCGCCAGGCCGGCCCGTCCCCGCAGGGCTCCGGAGCTCCCGCAGGATCAGGGCGATGCCGTCGAGGAGGCCCGCGCCGATGTACCGGATCGCTCCGCGCCTCAGGGGCGCGAGGCGGCTCTTTTGCGGGCGGCGCAGATGGCCGTCGGCGGGAGCTCGCGCGACGAGATCGAGCGCGCGCTCGAGGCCGAGCTCGCGATCAGCGACCCGGCGCCGATCGTCGACGAGCTGCTGGGACCCCGGCGCTAGCCCCGGCGCGACGGCTCACGGGTCGTCCCACCGCTGGGTGCCCGAGGCGAAGAGGCTGACTCGCTCGAGCCTGGCGAACGCGGCGATCCGCTGCGACGCCGAGTACAGCGGGTGGCAGGCCGTGAGCACCAGGCGGTCGTAGCCCACCGGGCGGATGATCCCGAGGTCGGACGGCGAGACCACGCGCGTGCCCTGAACCCGATAGGTGAAGCTCGCGTAGGGCATCTCGACCTCGACCACGTCGCCCCGGTGCAGGGCGTCCAGGTGGCGGAACGGGGCCAGATACGTGGTTCGATGGCCCGCGAACGCCGTCGTTCCCGGCTGGCCCGGAAACGGCGTCTCCGGGTAGTGGCCGGGCCCCTTCTCGAGGCTCGCGGTGTCGGTGCCCTCGACCGCGATCACGTTCAGGTCGATGTCCGGGATCACGATGCGGCCGATGGCCTGCCCGTTGTGGACCTTGCTCGCGAACAGGTCGGCGAGCGCTCCGACCTTCCGATGGGATCCCCTCAGGCTCGCCACCCGCCGCAGGTCGGCGGGGGTCGGGAAGGCCTCCTCGAGGTCGGCGAGCTCGCCCGCGGCCTTGTGCTGCTGGATCGAGCCGTAGACGCTCGAGACCGGCTCCCGCCAGGCGAGCGTGGCCCCGACGTCGGCGAGGATCACCAGCCCCGCGGTGATCAGGGCGATGGAGGCGATGCGGAGCAGCCGGTTCACCCGCTGGATGATGGCGCACGGCCTCCTCGCACCGTGCGCGTACGCGCATGCGAGACTTGGCGACCCTCGATGAGCGAGCGGACCACACAGCGGATCGCGTCCTATGAAGCCGACCCCGCGGAGGTCGGCCGTGTCCTGCTGCTCTACTCGGGCGGGCTCGACACGTCCGTGATGCTGCGCTGGATCCAGGAGCGCTACGGCGCCGAGGTGGTCACGCTGACGGTCGACCTGGGCCAGCCGGGCGAGGACTGGGAAGTCGTGCTCGGCAAGGCGCGGGACCTGGGGGTCGTGGACGCGATCCTGGCCGATGCCCGAGAGGAGTTCGCGCGCGACTACCTCTTGCCGGCGATCAAGGCGAACGCGCTCTACGGCGGGGGCTACCCGCTGTTCACGGCCCTGGGGCGCCCGCTGATCGCCAAGCTCGCCGTCGAGCACGCGCGTGCCTCAGGCTGTGACACCGTCGCCCACGGGTGCACCGGCAAGGGCAACGACCAGGTGCGGATCGAGGCGACCGTGGCGACGCTTGATCCGGAGCTCAAGGTGATCGCTCCGGTCCGGGAGTGGCGGATGGGCCGCGAGGAGGAGATCGCCTACGCGCGCGAACACGGCATCCCGGTCAAGGGTGGGACCGAGGCCCCGCCCTACTCGATCGACGACAACCTCTGGGGGCGCTCCTCGGAGGGTGGCGCGATCGAGGACCTGGGCGCCCCGGCGCCCGACGACGTCTTCCAGCTGGTCACCCGGCCCACCGAGACGCCGGATGAGCCCGAGCTCGTGCGGGTCGGGTTCGAGCGGGGCTGCCCGGTGGCACTGGACGGGACGCGACTGGTGCTGGTGGAGCTGATCGAACGGGCCGCGGAGCTCGGCAGGCGGCACGGGGTTGGGATCGTCGACCAGCTCGAGGACCGCGTGGTCGGTCTGAAGATCAGGGACGTCTACGAGGTGCCGGCGGCCGCGATCATCCTGACGGCCCATCGCGAGCTCGAGCGGCTCGTCTCCACGATCCACCAGAACAACTTCAAGCGCGCGCTCGAGGACAAGTGGGCGTACCTTTGCTACTCGGGGCTCTGGCACGAGCCGCTTCGTCTCGACCTGGACGCCTACATGGACTCGGCCAACGCTTTCGTCACCGGGGAGATCACGGTTCGCCTGTACAAGGGCTCCGCGACCCCGGTGTCCCGAAGCTCCCCGTATGCGCTTTATGACCGCTCGCTGACCTCCTTCGGAGAGTCCGGGGGGGAGTTCAGCCAGGCCGCGAGCCCGGGGTTCATCGAGCTGTTCACGCTTCAGAGCCGGATGGCGCATCGGATTCGCGAGCGCGTCGGCGAGGAGGATCGAAAGGAGGGCGACTCATGACCGCAGGCATCTACGAGCTGATCGGCCGCCTTGTGGTGCGGTTCGTTCGAACGCGTTACCGCAAGCAGCTTCGGATCGCCGTCGCGCTCGGCATCGGCGCGGCGGCCGTCGCCGGATACGTGGCGATGAGCCGCGAGCCGCCCGAGGGCTGAGCGCGGACGCTGCAAGATCTCGTGCAGGCGCCGCGGGCCGCGGCCACATCGGGGCTTCATAACTTCCTAACGATTCGCTAGGATGCCGCGCGCATGACCGCCGAGTCCCCCGGGTCACACAGCCGGGGGAGCGGGGGAACCACTGGGGTCGAGGCGCCGATGGCGCGGAGGCTCCGGGGGCGAGTCGCGGCCACTGCCGCGTAGCGCCAGTCCTTCGGCGCGAGCCCGACAGCTAACCCCGTAGGCAGCGAAGGATGCAGCCCCATACCTACACGCGTTCGCCCAGCAGTCGTCCCGTGCGCAAGCCGCGGGGTGGCTCCGCGTGGCTGATCGGACTTCTCGTGGCGAGCGGGGTGCTCCTCGCGTCGGCGCCCGGCGCCGGAGCCGCGAGCATCAGCGAGCTCAACTCGCGGATCTCCTCCGCTCAGTCGCAGGCACAGAGCATGGCGGCCGACGTCGACGCCAAGGCCGCGCAGGCGGCGGCAGCGCAGCAGCAGGCGGCGGTGGCGGCGCAACGCGAGGCCCAGCTCTCGGGCGTCCTCGCGCAGGGAGAGCAGCGCGCGGCCGAGCTCCAGACCCGGGTACAGGAGACCGAGGCGGAGCTGGCCAAGGCCCGCGCGCGCCTGCGTGGCGCGCTCAAGACCCTCTCCGGGCGCCTCGTGGCCATCTATCAGGGCGACGCGCCCGACGTGACGGCGCTGCTGTTGAGCTCCAAGGGGTTCGACGACCTCGCCAACCGCGCGGAGCTGATCGGGCGGATCGAGGACGCGGACGCGTCGCTCGCCTCCCGGGTCCGCACCCTTCGCGACCAGGTGGCGACGCAGCTCGCCGCGGTCCAGCAGGCCAAGGCCGAGCAGGACGCGTTCAACCAGCGCATCGCCAGCGCCCGTGATCAGATCGCATCCGTGCGGGCCGACGCCGAGGCCCAGGCGGCACAGTTCGAGCAGGCTCGCCAGCAGGAGGCCGCGGCGGTGTCGAGCCTTCAGTCACAGGTTTCGGGGTGGGAGCAGCAGGTCTCCCAGCTCCAGGCGATCCAGGCACAAGAGAGCCAGCAGGCCGCGGCCGCGCAGGCGCAGCAGACCGTCTCCAGCTGGGTCGGCCAATGGGCCATCCCGCAGGCGATCGTGATGTGCGAGTCGGGCGGAAACTTCGGCGCGGTCAACCCCTCGTCCGGGGCCGGCGGCGCCTACCAGATCCTGCCCTCGACCTGGCAGCTCTACGGCGGCAGCGGCGCGCCCCAGGACGCCTCCCCGCAGGAGCAGAGCCGGATCGCGTCGCAGATCTGGGCGGACTCCGGGTCAAGCGCCTGGGAGTGCGCCCAGTAGGCGCTACCTGGGCGCGTCGGACGTTTCCACCGTCTCGGGTGCCTCGGGCGTCTCGACCTCTCTCTTGAAGCGTCCGCTGCCCGGGATCGGGCCATCGGCCGGGCGCGCGCCCTCGAGCGGAACCGGCTCGGGCGCGAACGGCTCAGGCTCGGGCGCGGCGACCGGCTCACCTCGCCACCCGGCGCGGGAGAGGGCAGCGAAGGCGATCGCCAGGACGGCGATGACGCCCACGCCGGCGACCGCATAGCTGGCCCGCGGGCTGAACATGGCGGCGATCGCGCCGCCGAGGACGAACCCGACGCCGGGAGCCGCCCGTGCGACGGAATCGACCAGCGACATCACGCGCGCCTGGTACTGCGAGCTCGTCAGCTGCTGCATGGCCGTGACGAGCGTGACCCACTCGATCCCGTTTCCGATCCCACCGACGATGGAGGCGAGGCACGCGACCAGCAGCGTTGGGGACAGCCCGGTGAGCAGATAGGCAGCGCCGATTGCCAGCGTCGAGGTGGGGAGGAGGACCCGCAGGGAGATGTCGCGAAGCAGGGCGAACGCGATGCTCCCCGCGACCATGCCGGCACCCCAGCTCGCGAGCAGGACGCCGTAGCCGACGTCCCCCGCGTCGAGCGTCTCCTTCGCGAACACGACCTCGATCGGGATCACCAGCGCGAAGAAGATGAAGGCGGCGGCCTGGGCGGCGATCAACGTGCGCAGCAGGGGGTTCTCCCGCACGTAGGTGAATACGCGGCGCATCCGCTCGAGCGAGCCCACCTCCTCCACAGCGGCCCGTGGGATTCGGGCCGCCGTCGCCATGAGCACCGCAACGAGGGCGAACGACGCCGCGTCGGCGAAGAGCGCGGTGCGGACCCCCGCCGAAGCGACCACCAAGCCCGCGAGGGCCGGGCCACCGGCCGCGCCGACCGTGAAGGCGACGTTGAGCACGGCGTTGCCCTCGCGCAGAAGCCCGTGGGGCTCCGTGGTCACGGCGGCCGCCGCTCTCGAAAGGGCGCGTCCCGAGACTGCGAGCCCGCCACCGATCGCGGCCAGGACGATCACGGGCAGCAAGGCGAAATGCGGCGCGAGGAGGGCAAGCGCCGAGAAGACCAGCGCTTGGACCGCGTTCAGCGCGGCCAGGACGCCCCTGGTCGGCAGCGCCTCCAGGCGCGCGACCAATGGGGGGGTCGCGATCGCGGGAACGAATTGCAGCGCGACGAAGAGTGCCGCCACCGCCATCGGGCTTCCCGTCTGGTCGAAGACGAGCACGGCGAGGGCGATCTCCCCGAGCCAGTCGCCCAGCTCGTCGATGAAGCGGGCCGCCGCGAGGCGCCGGAAGACCGGGAGAGCCAGCGGACGCAGGGCGGAACGCATAAGGCGTTGCAAACTACTCCAACGTCGAGGGCCATTTGCAAGTTTCCGACTGTTTCTGTACCCTGCTCGTACCCGTAAACAGTCTGCGAAGGATTGGGGGTGTTTTAGATGGGTCATCGGTACGGCTAGAAACTGAGCTATAGGCAGCACTGAGCGCCTATGACGTGGCTCCGAGGGAGTCACGGCGTGGGCGCTTAGCCATGCCTGCTTACGCCCCGGCGACGGGCAGCGCGGGGCAGCGGATGGTCGGGCCGCGTGCGCTAGGGGGAGAGCTGCAGCCCGGACGCCGAGCTTGCGGTGACGTAGTCGTGGATGCGCTTGTCGAGGGCCAGCTCCGCCTCGAAGTCCGCGTCCTCGCCGTGGCGATAGGAGAAGCCCTTGTCCGAGAGGACGTCGTTCAGGATCTCGACGAAGCGGCCGTCGAGCTGGGTCCCCGCAACCCGGCGGAGCTCGGTCAGCGCCTCGAAGGAGCTCACCGGCTCGCGATAGGAGTCTCGCGCCGTCAGTACGTCGTAGGTGTCGGCGACGGAGATGATCCGCGCCAGGGCCGGGATGTTCTCGCCCTGGAGTCCCCGCGGATAGCCGAGCCCGTCCATCCGCTCGTGGTGCGCGAGGACGAGCTCGCCGACGGGCTGATAACCGTCGATCTGGGAAACGATCCGAGCACCCTCGTACGGGTGCTTCTTGATCTCCTCCCAATCCTCCTCGGTGAGCTCGACGTCCCCCTTGAGGATCCGGTCCGGGAGGACGAACTTGCCGATGTCGTGGAGGAGGCCGGCCGTGTGGACCAGCTCTTGCTCGGACTCGGGGAAGCCGGCGGCGGCGGCGATCTCGCGCGAGTAGCGGGCGACCGCCGCGCTGTGGCGCGCCGTCATCCGATCGCGCAGGTCGAGGGTGCGCAGCAGGGCGCCCAGCAGAGCAACCTGGAACCCGGCGAGCTGCTTGGCCCGTAGCTCCAGCTCGTCCGCGCGCTGTTGCGAGATCAGGAGAGCTCCGATCAGGTATTGGAGCACCAGCAACGTGATCGCAAGGATCACCACGGTCGAAAGACCGGCGCGCAGGTACACGTACGTGAGACCGACCGCCGTCAGCCCCGCGATCAGCTCCGAGGGGAGAACCGGGAGGAGCGTGCGCGCCACCCTGGTCAGGAAGGAGCTGCCCTCCTCCACGTAGGCGATGTGCGCGTTGGTGATGCTGTAGTTGATCAGCAGGGCGACGGCGAACATGGCGAAGACGAGGACGTAGAAAAGGCCGTCCGTATGGGTCGTACCGGTCGCCCTCAGCACCGCGTTGAACGCGACCCCTGACAGCAGCGGGAACCAGGCATAGGCCACGAGGTTGATGAGCAGGCCCGAGCGCGCATAGCGAAAGCGCGTCCAGCCGACGAGGATCGTGACCACGCCGATCACGGCCGCCGGGGTTGGGCCCAAGAGGACGGTGGCGACGATGATCGCGAGGAAGCTGGAGGAGATCTTTCCCGACCGGGTGGGGGCGTCGAGTGCCGTCAGGTCTCCCACGACGGACGAGATGAGCAGGACGACGAACAGGGGTAGGTACCAGTCGGAATCCCGGTTGGCCCAGACCGCGAGCGCGATCGCCCCGGCGAGGGCGACCAGCTCGAGGGCGATCACCGCCCGAATCGAGCGCGTCTCGATGGCTGGCTTGTCAGCCACGGGCGCCGGCTGCGCGGCGACCATCTGCGGAGGGCTGTCGCATCGAGCGCATGAACTCGTCGAGATCACTGGTTGAGAAGCGACGCTGGCCGCCGGGCGTCCTGTAGACCGGAACCAGGCCCTGGTTCGACCACTTGCGGAGCGACGCGGCGCTCACGCCGAGATACGCTGCCGCTTGGCCGACATTCAGAAGTTTCGTTCGTCCTTCCATTGGTTGATCCTGCATATGCGTCTCGACCCGAAGCGGCGATAACTTGAGCACGGCTCCCAGACTCGGACCGCTTGACGCCCGTTATGGGCCGATCTGCTCGTTTGCCGGTCGCTTCCTCCCACGCGGGGTAGAGGCGCGCTCGACGTCGCGTGGGCGCCGGCGAACGGCTGTTCACCCGTACCTGGGTCCCGTACTCAGTATCGAGTAGGGCGAGACTACCGCCTGCGCGAGGCGCGGGGGCCGGTTTTCCACGATCCCCGCGCTGGGTGGAGGACTATCGCGGTCCGGTCTTCGTAACTACCGTCAACTTCGGGCAGGGAGGGTCAGCTTCCCCGCGCGGCGTGGAAGCCGTTGCGTCCCGCGACGGCGACCGGCTGCTCGGCTGCCCGGGCGGCCTCGAGCGCATCGCGCGCGACCTCGAGCAGCCGCCCACGATCCTGCCCGTGCTCCGGGCAGGCGGCGACGCCGGCCGAGATCGAGATCCGGGGCCCCTCGCTTTCCTGCGAGCCATCGACCACGCGCGCCAACCGGTCCCCCAACCGGCGAAGCCGGTCGGCGTCCACGTTCGGAGCAAGCACGCAAAACGCGTCGTCCTCCACCCGGAAGGCTCGGTCCACGATCCGGATCTGGCTGCGGATCATCGTCGTGGCGGCCGTCGACATCCAATCTCCAGACTCGCGGCCGTGGGCCTCGTAGATCTCGCGGAGGCCGTCGAGCTCGATCAGCGCGAGGGCGAACGGATGCCCGTAGCGCTGGTACTCGGCGACCAGCGCGTCGAGGGAGCCGTCGAGGTCATCCGCGCGAAGGTCCTGCGGCCGGTCCGGCTGGCCGGGAAGGCCCTGAGACGGCACGCCGGGGGGCTCCTCGGTGGCCTGGGCCTGAAGCGAGCCGAAGATCTCGGCCAGTCGCCGGGCCGCGCCGGCGACGTGGTCGCCATCGGCGAGCCGATCCATGGGCGTGCGCTCGATGATCGCGACGAGCCACGCTTTGGCCAGCTCCTCCGAGGATGCGCCGAGATCAGAGCCGGCGGCTGGCAGCTTGCCATCCACGTGCCGAAACCTAACCGTCGCTCCGGTCGCCACCACGGATACACTCGCGCACTACGACGATGGTGGATCCGGAGGCAGAGGGATCGGCCCCGGAGCGGGCCGCGCCCCCCGATGAGTCGAGCGAGGCCGCCGAGGGCGATCCCATCCTCGGTGCGACGATCAGGGGGCTCAAGCAGGCCGCGCACGGGGTCGAGATCGAGCGCCGCGTCGCGGAGACCCTGCAGCGAAGCCTGCTCCCGATACTGCCGGCCATCCCCGGCCTCGAGATCGCCGCGCGCTATCGGCCGGGCGCCGCGGAGACCCGGATCGGCGGTGACTGGTACGACGCGATCCCGCTGCGAGGCGGCAAGGTGGGGATCGCGATCGGGGACGTGGTCGGCCGCGGCGTCGAGGCCGCGGCCCGGATGGCCCACCTGCAGAGCGCGCTGAGGGCCTACGCGTTGGAGGCGCTGCGGCCGGAGCTCGTGCTCGAGCGGATGAACGGCTTCGTGCTCGAGGGAGAGCAGGGCGGGATGGTGACCCTCCTCTACGCGATCGTCGATCCGGACGCCTCCACGCTCCACGTCGCGACCGCCGGTCATCCGCCCCCGCTGGTCCTGCGCCCGGAGGACGGCCCCACGTTCGCCGAGGCCCCGGCGGGCAGCCCGCTGGGCGTGAACCGGTTCCCGTCGTATGCGGAGAGCATGGCGACGCTCGATCCCTGGTCGACCGTCCTCCTCTACACCGACGGGCTCGTCGAGGGGCCCGAGCTTCCGCTCGGCGAGGGCCTGGACGGCCTGCTTGCCACCGCGGAGGGCTGTCCTCGCGAGCCCGAGGGCCTCTGCCGGGCGCTGCTCGCCGCGGTCGACTCCAGGGCGGGGCACCGCGACGACCTGGCGCTCCTGGCGATCCAGCTGACGCCCCCCGGCGACACCTTGTCTCTGGCCTTGCCGGCGAAGCCGTCGTCGCTCGCCTCGATGCGGCGGGCGGTTGCCCAGTGGCTCCGCCTCGCGGGGGCCAGCGAGGCGGAGGTCTACGAGATGCTGGTGGCCTGCGGGGAGGCCTGTGCCAACGCGGTCGCCCATGCGCACTCGGCGATCTCGGACTCTCCGTTCGAGGTCGAGGCCGGACGCGACGGGCCGCAGATTCAGATCGTGGTCCGCGACTCGGGCAGCTGGCGCCCGCCGACCGAGGACGGGCGCGGCCGGGGCCTGCCGCTGATGCGGGAGCTGATGGACGAGGTGAAGATCGAGCCTGGCCCCCGCGGGACCACCGTGACCATGAGCCGACGACTGCGTGAGGCGGGCGAGGAATGAGGGACCCGCTCGCCCAGCTCAACTTCGACGAGATCGACAGCGTCCTCGTGGGGCACCTCGAGGGCGAGATCGAGAGCGTGAACGCCGAGCAGCTTCGCGCGGCGCTGGGCCGCCGACTCACGAACGAGAGCCCCGGCCTCGTGCTCGACCTGAGCGGCGCGGCCTATCTGGACAGCGCGGGCGTCGAGCTCTTGTTCGACCTCGCCCGCAGGCTGCGTACGCATCGCCAGCGCCTGCGGCTGGTCGTGCCCGCCGCCGCCCCCATGCGACGGGTGCTCGACCTCTGTGACATCGAGGAGGTCGCCCCCATGGACGCCACCGTCGAGGCGGCCGTGGAGGTCCTTCGGCAGCCCGCCGACTAGCGAAAGCACGCGGACGGGCTGAGCGCTCGACCCGGCTGGTCGCTCGAGGCTAGCTCGCGCCGCTGGCCGCGGACCACGCGGTCCGAAAACGCTGAAGCGAGTCCATCAGGGGACCTTCGTCGGAGCTCGCCCCGAGGAGGATCTCGCCGACCCGGTTGGAGAACGCCTGGAGCAGTAGGAGCTCGGTCCGCCCCGTCAGCCGACTGGGGCGCGTCGTCAGGCAGATCACGCCGACCAGCTTGCCGCCGGCCACCATCGGAGCGCAGATCGACGTCCTGCCCTGGTGCGCCCCCGAGGTGCCGAGCCCGTGGACGAGCTGCGGCCTGCGTTCGAGCGCGGCGCGCCCGAGGGCGCCCTCGCCGACGGCGATCCGCTCGGGGGCGTGGAGCCCCTCGGGCTCGCCGTCGGCCATGACCGCGGCTCGGCGCATCGCGAGGCCATCCTCGTCGGACAGGAAGATGACCCCGCCCTCGACGTCGTAGAGGGAGACCAGGCCCCCCAGCAGCGCCGCGAGCATCGCGTCGGACTCTCCCGCGGCGAGCGCCGCGCGGGCCCTGGCCCTGGCCCCGCCCGCGGCGGGGGTCGGGGCGGGGGCGGCGTGCCCGGGCTGCCCGTCAGCCACCTCGGCGTGCGGCTCGATCTCCTGGCGCTTGACGGCCAGCGCCACCGCCTGGGCGCGGCTGGTGGCGCCGAGCTTGGCCATCGCGTTGCGGATGTGCGTGCGGACGGTCTCCGGCGAGAGGACGAGGCTCTCGGCGATCTGGGCGCCGCTCACGCCGCCCGCGAGCAGCCCGAGGATCTCGCGCTCCCGCGTGGACAGAGGTCCACCGGCCACGCGCCGTCCACCGGGTCGTACGTCGCGATCGTCAGACGCCACCCCGGAAGTACCCCCACGGCCGCGAGTGGATCGGTTCTCGTTCTCGTTCACAGTCTGAGTCTCGCGGCTCCGCTCGTCCGTGAGCTTAGCCGTTAGCGAGGGTAGCACTACCCGCATTGCGGTAATGCAGCAACGATTTTCGGGTATTCCCAGGCCTGAATCCTTGACTTTCGCTAGTGGTGAGGCAGAGTGGCGGCGTCCCGAAAACCAGTTGGGTCGACCGAAGTTCAGGTCGGCCCGGGCCACACGACCCGGTCGCATCCGGGTCAATTCGATCCGGGGGCGGCAGGGTCGTGTGGCGGTATCGCCGTTCGATGCGGCAGGAGCAGATCATCGCAATGACCAACCGCCACTATGGATCGTCCATCAGACGTCGTCCGGCCACCTGGCTTGCCGCCGCGCTGCTCGTTCTGGCGCTCGCGGCCCCGTCGGCGGCCATCGCCTCCTCACCGAGCAACGCTCAGTACGAGCCGCAGAACCATCAGATTGCCGCGGGCGGCGGCGGCGGAAGTGGACCCTCCGCTCCCAGCAAGAGCACGATCGGCAGCCTCCCGTTCACCGGGCTGGATGTCGGTGTCCTCGCGCTGGCGGCGGCCGCTCTGCTCGGCGCCGGCTTCGCCTTGCGACGTCTCTCCGACCCGGCCAGGCGGTCTTCCTCCTAGGCGCGAGCCAGGACGCGGATCGCAGGAATAACGAGAGACGAGGACTTCGACGGTGTCCGCCATGGACGGCGCGAGCGCTGAGATCACGGGCCAGGCGCCCACGGACGATCGGTCCCCGCGGGTGCTTCGCGCCCTCGAGGCCCAGCGTCTGCTGGACCTGATCGCGCTCAAGGTGATGCCCGCGGTGGCGGCCGGGCTGATCGCCTATCTGCACCTCGGCCAGGTCGGCTATGCGGTCGTCCTCGGGGGTTCGATGCTGGTCGCGCTGCAGCTCGTGGAGCGCTGCGCGCTGCCGCTCGACCTGATGCCCGCGGCGCGCATCGCCCTCGCGGTGATCGCGCCCGTCCTCGGCGCGGTGCTTGCTTTGGTGCTCGAGCTGGGCGCCGGTGACCACGTGGCTCTGGGACCCCTTGAGCCGTCGGTCATCGGTGCCTGGCTCGTATTGGCCCTCGGGGCATGGGTGACAGTGCATTTCCAGGAAGGTCGCCCGGCACGGGTGGCTGTGATTGGGTCGCCGGGGTTCGCCGCCGACCTCGCAGCCGAGTTGGGGGCGGCCGGTATTCGGGGGTATGAGGTGATCGGATGGTTCGGCGCCGCCGCGCCTGCCGCGCACTCGGGCGGGCTCGAGTGCCTCGGCACGCTCGACGGGGTTCGCGCGGCGGTGATCGCGCGGAGGGTCGAGCTGCTTGTCTGGGCCCGGGAGGAGACCAGTGAGCAGCGCGGCGGCGCCGACGGGGGCTCCGATCCCTGCGCCCTCATCGCCGATGCCTGCCTCGACCTGCCGGTGAGGATGATCGAGGCGAGCCAGCTTTACGAGGAGCTGCTGGGCCACGTGCCGCTCGGGACGATCGACTCCGCGTGGTTCCGCTACATGATGCACCCACGCTTTCGGCCCACCTCGCCGCTCTCGAAGCGCATCTCCGACCTCGCGATCGCCCTGCCGGCCGCGATCGTCGCGCTGCCGCTCCTGGCGGTGATGGCGATCGCGATCAAGCTCTCCGACTCGGGTCCGGTGCTCTTCCGGCAGCGTCGGGTCGGCGAGCGCGGACAGGACTTCTTCGTGCTCAAGCTCCGCACGATGGTGCCCGACGCCGAGTCCGCCGGCCCGCAATGGTGCGCGGCCGACGACGATCGCGTGACGAGGCTCGGCAGGTTCCTTCGGAGGACGCACATCGACGAGCTGCCGCAGCTCTGGAACGTCCTTCGGGGGGAGATGACCCTCGTGGGGCCTCGCCCCGAGCGCCCGGAGATCGTCGCGGAGCTCGAGCAACGCTTTCCGCACTACACGCGCCGCCACCTGGTGAAGCCCGGGATCACGGGCTGGGCCCAGCTGCGGTGCGGGTACGCCGGGTCCGAGCTCGGCACGGCATGGAAGCTGTGCCACGACCTGTTCTATGTCAAGCGCCGGTCCGTGCTCGCGGACTGGCTGATCATCGTCGAGACCCTCTTCGAGGCGGGTCGCGACGCTCATCGAGCGCTGCGTGCGCCGGAACAGAGGTTCATTGTCGGCGAGGCCAGTGACTAGGCGGAGCGCGGGCTCCAGCGGCGGGGGGGCGATGGCGGGTGTGCCGGCCCAGCTCGCGATCATGGTCGTGGACGACGAGCGCCGCTGCCTGGAGGCCAACCTGGCCGCATGCCGACTGCTCGGCCTGCCGCGCCGCGCCGTCGTCGGCCGGACCTTCGACGACTTCCTGGCGACGGGAATGCGCTCCCGCGTCGACCACGTCTGGCGCGCCTTCCGCGAGGGCGGGGGGCACGCCGGCCCGTTCGAGCTGAGCTCGCAGGCCGCGGCGACGGAGGAGGTCCACATCACCGTGACCGCAAACGTCCTGCCCGGGCGCCACCTGCTGATCCTGTCCGGCGGCGGAGCCCGGGTTGGGGAGCCCGAGGCCCAGCCTGAGGCCAATCGCAAGGCCCAGCCGGCCAACCACGTGTCGCGCTTCACGCGCGGCGGCCCGACTTCACGCGAGCGTGAGGTGCTCGCCCTGCTGGCCGCGGGCGCCACCGATGAGCAGATCGCGGGACTGCTCGAGCTCTCGCCCGCGACCGTGCAGACGCACGTTCGCAACGCGAAGGCCAAGCTCGGGGCGCGGACCCGGGCCCAGGCGGTGGCGCTCGCGCTTCAGGGCGGCATGATCGACCTGGCCTAGCGGGGCCGTGGCGCCGGCGCCGCGGCTGGCGACGGGCGGGGCCGTGCTGCGACCGTTGTGGCCCGGCTGGGTAGCGGAGCAGAGCCCCAACGCTCAGTCGCCCGTGATGGCCGAGAAGCGTCGTCTATTTCGACGTTATTCGGCCATCGCGGTCCGACAGCGGTCGCGTGGAAGCGCCGGTCACTGCCCGCCGCTGGAGCGCGAGCGGAGCTCGTCCGCAAGGGCGTCGATCTCGCCATTCTGAGGGTCGCGCGCGTGGGCGGCTTCGAGCTCGCGCCGGGCCAGCGCGGGGTCGTCGTGCCGGTGGAGCACGGCGAGCAGGTAGTAGGACACCCACTCCTCCGGGCGCTTGGCGATGGCGTCCTGGAATGCCTGGACCGCCCTGCTGCGGTCGCCGTTGGCCTTGGCGATCGCGCCCTCGGCGAGCAGCGGGTCGACGCTGAGCGGGTTGAGCGACTCGGCACGGTCGAGGTCGTCGTAGGCGCGGCCGGGGTCAGCGCGCCAGACGTCGTAGGCGTCGTTCACGTAGCGCTCGCTGAGAAACGGCGGCACGGTCGAGATCGCGAGGACGATCGCCGCGCCGGCCACCAGGAGCCGGCCGCTGCCCCGGCCCTGGCGGGAGCTCTCCGCCGCAACGGCTGGCGCGCACGCCGAGCCGAACAGCGCGAAGACAGGCGCGGTGATGGCCGGGTAGGGCCAGAACCAATCGAGCGAGGAATGGAAGAGCCAGTAGGTCCCGGCGGTGAGCGCGAAGGCGGACACCCAGGCCGCGCCCGTCCCGAAGCGCCGCGCCCGGAGGGCGCCGGCGGCCGCCGCGGCCACCGCGCTCGCGAACAGGACGAGGCCGACGACCCCGAGCTCCGAGAGATTCTCGAGCTCGACGCTGTGGGCATCGTGCACGGCGGGCGGGGCATCCGGTCGCCGCTCGCGAAGGTAGGTGTAGCGATAGCCGCCGCCGCCGTCCCCGAGCAGTGGATGGCGTCGGAAGTCGAGCAGGGCGATCCGCCAGAGCTCCCCCCGACCGGTGCGGGCGTTGAGCGTGAAACGGCTCTCCTTTCCGACCGGGCGCGAGGACTCACCCGCTTGGAACTCCGACGCCTTTTGGCCGACCCAGTCGAGCGGGTCGCCGACGACGGCCACGAACGCCATGGACCCCCCCAGGACGACGGCGACCACCGCGCCGATCGCCGCCCGATCCGCAATCCGCCCCACGCGCGCCGACGTCGGTAGCCGGGCCTCGGCGAGCGCGGCCACGGCGCCGAGGGCGAGGGCGACGCCGGTGGCGAGGATCGCGGCGTTCCCGGCCCGTCGGAGCTCGCCGCCGAGGTCGCGCATGGGCGTGCCTGCGCTCGCGGCCTGGTAGAGGTCCGTCAGCGCCGGCAGCACGAGCAACGCCGGCAGCACCGCCAGCGCCAGCCAGGCGAGGCGTCGAGCACGCTCGCGGGAGAACGCCACGTACACACACAGCGCGGCCGCCCCGGCGATCATCGATCCGCGGCTTTGGCTGAGCATCCCCATCGACAGGCAGAGGGTCGCCGCCGCCAGGGCGAGGCCGCGCCCCGGCCAAGGGCTCTCGCGCCGCGCGGCGAGGCCCAGCGCCGGCCAGAATGCGATCAAGAAGAAGGCCGCGTTCGCGTTGCGGTAGCCGAGCGGGTACTCGAGCGTCCCGTCCGGCTCCAGGTAGTTCCCGGGATGGTCGCCTCCGTGCATGCCGATGGCCGCGATCGCCCCGCCGAAGGCCCCGGCCAGCGCGAGCGGGACGAGGGCGAGGTGCCGGCGCCGGCCGACGAGGATCGACAGCCACAGGCCGAGGCCGAAGGCGACCGCGTACGCCAGGATCCGCTGGCCGTCGGCGATCGCGATGTCCGGGGCGGGGCTCCAGACGGCGGAGAGAGCCGCCCAGCAGCCGAGCGTTATCGCGGCGCCCAGCGCCACCGAGACCGCGCGCGAGGCGCGGAGGCGCGCCGGCCAGGGCGCGATCCACGTGAGCATCGCCAGCGCGGCGCAGAGCGCGACCGTGCCGGGAAGCAGGACGGTCCCGAAGAACCCGCCCGCCTTGGCTCCCCACCAGGAGAAGACGATCGTGAGGACGAGCAGTGGCAGAAGCGCAGCCGGCTGGAAGCGCGTGGGCGCTGAGGCGCCCGCCTCGCCGCCCGAAGCGTCGCACGGGGCCTCGGGGGGTGCTCGCACCGGCCCCAAGCTAGCGCCCCGTCTGGCGGAGGTGCGGGCGGGCGGCCCTGGAGCGAGGCCGACCGGTGCGTGTAGGACCATCTGCGTCCCGTGGGCGACTCAACGCGCGAGCCGTTCGAGCCGGGTGGGCAGCCCGGCGAGGCCGACGAGCGCCTGCGTGAGCGGGTCGCCGCCGCGCGGACCTCGATCGGCGAGATGCTGCGCGACGCCGTCGAGAGGCTCGAGCACCAGGAGCGGGCCGCGATACAGGCCGCCGAGGAGCGGCTCACGAGAGTGGCGGCCGAGCGGATCGACGATGCGCTCGTGCGCCTCGGCATGGAGAAGGGCCAGCTTCAAGCCGAGGTGGAGCGGCGGCTTGAGCGCGCGATCGAGCGCCTCTCGGCCGAGGTGGGGGCGCGGGTCGGCGCCGCCCAGGCCCAACTCGAGGACGTGGCCGTCCGGTCGATCGAACGCGCCGTCGAGGCCCCGGAGCGGAGCGAGGGGTTCGAGCGGGCCGCGCAGGAGGCCATGGCGCGGATCGAGCAGGCGATCGGCCGGGTCGAGGCGGCGGTGGCGGAGGTCGGCGAGGCGGAGCGCCGGGTCTACGGGATCGAGGAGCGGGCGGCCCGGATGGAGAAGCGGGTGGTGGAGGCGGCCGAGACCGCAACTCGCGCGGCGGACTGGGAGGCGCGGCTGGACGCCGCGGCGCGGGTCGAGGCCGAGGCCGCTCGGCGAATCAGCGACGCCGAGCGCCGACTCCTCGGGCTGATCAGGGAGCCGCCGGAGGAGCCGCCGGGCGGTGGCGTCAGGTGATCGCGGCGAACGAGGTGGCGGTCTCGCGAAGGCCGTCGACCAGCGCGGTCCGCGCCCGCCAGCCGAGCTCCTCGCCCGCGCGACCGCTGTCGATGGCGATCCGCTGGACCTCGCCGGCCCGGGGCGGCGCCAGCTCGGGCTCGAACGGGCGGTCGCAGACGCCCCCGATCAGCTCGCCGAGCTCCAGCACGCTGGTCTCCACGCCCGTCCCGACGTTGTAGGTACCCTCGACCTCGGCGGAGGCGGCGGCGGCGAAGGCCTCGACGACGTCCCCGACGAAGACGTAGTCGCGAGTCTGGTTCCCGTCGCCGAACACCTTCGGGGTGCCGCCGCTGAGCAGGGCGCCGCAGAAGATGGCGACGACTCCAGCCTCGCCGTGCGGGTCCTGCCGCGGCCCGTAGACGTTGCCCAGGCGAAGAGCGGTCGCCTTGAGCCCGTAGAGGCGCCCGTAGAGCGACGCGTAGCCCTCGGCGGCGAACTTGCTCTGGCCATAGGGGGCGTCCGGGCGGCATTGCGCGGTCTCGTCCAGCGGCAGGTCGAGCTTCGCCCCCTCGCCGTAGATCGCGCCGCCCGTGGAGGCGAGCACGAACCGGCTGGTTTCGTTCACCCGACCCGCCTCGAGCAGGTTGAGCGTGCCGGCGACGTTGACGCTCAGATCGTAGACCGGGTCCGCGACCGAGCGCCGGACGTCGATCTGCGCGGCGAGGTGAAAGACGACCTCCGGGCGATGCTGCTCGAACAGGTCCGCGACCGCGGCGACATCGGTGACGTCGGCCTCCACGAGCTGGGCGCCGGCGCCGATCGCTCCGGCGAGATTCTCACGCCGCCCGCTCGACAGGTTGTCGATCACGAGGACCTCGTCGCCGCGCTCGAGGAGGGCGTCCACGAGGTGGGAGCCGATGAATCCCGCTCCGCCGGTGACCAGGGCCTTCATGGGGCGGGCAGCTTAGTGGTCCGGTGCGGGGGATCGGCCAAACGCCCCACGGTGCGAGTTCACGGGCCGGATGCATCTGGACGGATTGAGATGATCAAACCATGGCGAGCACCGAGGCGGTCCACCTCCATGTCCACAGCGAGTACTCGCTTTTGGACGGCGCCTGCAAGATCAGGTCGATGGCCGCCCGGGCGGCGGAGCTCGGCATGCCGGCGCTCGGCCTGACCGACCACGGGGTCATGAACGGGGCGGTCGAGCACTACAAGGCGTGCAAGGAAAACGGGATCAAGCCGATCGTCGGCCTCGAGGCCTACCTGGTCGACGACCGGCGCGCGGATGCCCCCGGCGAGCGCAACCATCTGACCCTCCTCGCGGCCACCGAGGCCGGCTTTCGAAACCTCGTCAAGCTCACGTCCCTCGGCTACCTGGAGGGCTTTGCCCGCGGCAAGCCGAGCGTCGACACCGAGCTCCTGGATCGCCACTCCGACGGCGTCATCGCGCTCACCGGCTGCCTTCAATCCCGCTTCTGCCAGCGGCTGATCTCGGCCCGGCCAAAGGACGCGCGGGCGCACGTCGACGAGCTGGTCGGGATCTTCGGCGCCGAGAACGTCTACTTCGAGATCCAGTCGAACGGGCTCGCCGAGCAGGACAGGGCCAACGAGGGGATCGTTCGCGTGGCCTCCGAGCTCGGCCGCCCGCTCGTGGCGACCGCCGACGTCCACTATCTGCGCCGCGAGGACTACTCGAACCACGCCGCGCTGCTCTGCGTGCAGACGAAGTCAACGATCGAGCAGCCGAAGCTGCGCTTCGAGACCAACGAGTTCTTCCTCAAGAGCCCGGCGGAGATGGGGGAGTCGTTCGCGGAGTGGCCGGAGTCGGTGCCGACCACCCTGGAGATCGCCGAGCGATGCAACGTCGAGATCGAGCTCGGGCGGCTGCTCTTGCCCCGGTTCCCGACCCCGGGCGGGGAGGAGCCCGCGGCGATGCTCAGGCGGCTCGCGACGGATGGCCTGCGCCGCCTGTACGGCGATCCTCCGCCGGCCGAGGCGATGGAGCGGCTGGAGTTCGAGCTCGGCGTGATCGGCGAGATGGGGTTCGAGTCCTACTTCCTGATCGTGTGGGACTTCGTCAAGTTCGCCAAGGACAACGGGATCGCCGTCGGCCCGGGGCGCGGCTCGGCGGCGGGCTCGATCGTCGCCTACAGCCTCAACATCACCGACCTAGACCCGCTCGCCAACGAGCTGCTCTTCGAGCGCTTCCTCAACCCCGCCCGGAAGTCGATGCCCGACATCGACATCGACTTCTCGGTTCGCGGGCGGGAGCGAGTGATCCGCTACGTGGCCGACAAGTACGGGCGTGAGTCCGTGGCGCAGATCATCACCTTCGGCAAGATGGCCCCGCGGGCCGCGACCCGGGACGCCGCCCGGGTCCTCGGTTTCGACTATGCCACCGGCGATCGGATCGCCAAGCAGATCCCCGAGCCCGTGATGGGGCGCAGCCCGAGCTTCTCCGAGTGCCTCAAGGACGGCGAGGAGCTCAAGCGCACCTACGACTCCGAGGCAGACGCCAGGAAGATCCTCGACGTCGCGCGCGGGTTGGAGGGGATAGTCCGCAACAACTCGATCCACGCCGCCGCCGTGGTGATCGCCGATCGACCCCTGGCCGAGATCGTGCCGCTCCAGCTGGCCGAGGATCGCACCGCGCCGGCCGAGAAGGGGGAGAACGGCAAGCCCGCTCGCTCCTACAAGATCGTCACCCAGTACTCGATGGGCCCGATCGAGGAGATGGGCCTCCTGAAGATGGACTTCCTGGGCCTGCGAAACCTCGACGTGATCGAGGACGCGGTGGCGATCATCGAGCGCTCCCGAGGGATCAAGGTCGAGATGGAGTCGATCCCCCTCGACGACGCGACGACCTTCGAGATGCTCGCCCGCGGGGACTCCGTCGGCGTCTTCCAGCTCGAGTCAGAGGGCATGCGCGAGGCGCTCAAGCAGGTTCGGCCGACCGAGTTCAACGACATCGTCGCGATCGGTGCCCTCTATCGGCCGGGCGCGATGCGGTTCATCCCGGATTACGCGCGCGGCAAGCGGGATCCCGGCACGGTTCGCTATGCCGACGAGCGGTTGCGCCCGATCACCGAGGAGACCTACGGCTGCTGCATCTACCAGGAGCAGCTGATGGAGATCTCCAAGCAGGTCGCCGGCTTCAGCCCCGCGGAGGCCGACGACCTGCGCAAGGCGGTGGGCAAGAAGAAGCGCGACCTGATGGCGACGATGGAGGACAAGTTCGTCGAGGGCTGCGCGGCCTCCGGCACGGCCCCGGCGGTCGCCAAGGACCTGTGGTCGCTGATGACCGCGGCGGCGGACTACAGCTTCAACAAGTCGCACGCGGCCTGCTACGCGCTGATCTCCTATCGCACGGCCTATCTGAAGGCCAACTACCCGGCCGAGTACATGGCGGCGGTCATCTCGTCCGTGATGGCGACCAAGGACAAGGTGCCCTTCTTCGTCAACCGGTGCGAGGAGATGGGGATCGAGGTGCTGCCGCCGGACGTGAGCTCCTCGGATCACGGGTTCGTCGTCAGCGGCAAGTCGATCCGGTTCGGACTCGACGCCGTGAAGAACGTCGGGCACGCGGCGGTCGAGGCGATCATCGCGGCGCGTGAACGCGGTGGGCCGTTCGACTCGATCTGGGACTTCTGCGAGCGGGTCGACGCGCGGGCCGTGAACAAGCGCGCGGTCGAGTGCCTGGTCAAGTGCGGAGCGCTGGACTCCACGGGCGACTGCCGCAAGGGGATGCTGGAGGTCCTCGCGGCGGCCCAGGCGAGCGCCTCCAAGTCGCAGGAGGATGCTCGCAACGGCCAGGGGTCGATCTTCGACCTGGGCGGGGGGCCCGCGGCGGACGCCGGTCCCGGCGCGGGGCAGGGGCCGGGCGAGCATCGGCCCTCGATCCCCACCGAGGAGTTCGACCAGCGCGAGCTGCTGCGGTTGGAGAAGGAGACGCTCGGCACCTTCCTCTCGGCGCATCCGCTGGGCGAGGTCCGTGACGCGCTTCGGGAGCGCGTCGACTGCTCCTTGGCGGACGTGTCCGCGAAGGAGGACGGCTCCTGGGTGACCGTCGGAGGGATCGTCAGCGAGTGCAAGCGCGTGCGGACTCGAAGCGGCGCGTACGTCATGTTCGCGACGCTCGACGACCTGGAGGGTAGGGTCGAGCTGTTCGTTCGGGACGCGGCGGGCGACGCGGCCGAGCAGATCGAGCTCGATCGCGTGATCCTGGTGCGAGGCCGGGTGGACCACAAGGGCCGGGGAGAGATGAGCCTCGTGGTCGCCGAGGCCGAGGCGTTCGAGCCCGGCGAGGACGAGGTCGCCGCAGCCCGGGCGAAGGCGAAGGCGCGCGAGCCGGATCGAATCGTCCTCAAGGTCCGGGCCGCCGAGTTCGGTCCGCGGCTGCTCGAGGAGCTGAAGGTGCTGTTCGAGTCGTTCCCGGGCAACTGCGAGGTCCAGCTCGAGATGAAGACGCGCGAGGGCACGCGAAGGCTGCGGTTCGGGGACGAGTACTGCGTCACCCCCTCAGCCGCGCTGCGCGCCGAGCTCGACCAACTGTTGGGCCCGCGTGCGCTGGCGGCCTGAGCGCGTCTAGACTTCCGTCATGCCGCTCACCAAGCGAGGGGAGTCAGGGGCAGCGGCCGGCGAGTGCCGACAGTGCCGCACGTTCTGCGACCGCCTGGTCGAGCCACGCGGGTGCCTCGAGCGGCGTTGCCCCTATCTCTACAGCTACGTGGACCCGTTTCGCGGTGGCATCTACATGGGCTGCATGCACAAGGTGTTCCGCGCGGAGATCGACCTCGCGATGTTCGAGGCCGAGGAGCGAAGGGGCGGCTACGGCGGAATCAAGATGACGGGGGAGCCGCTGCCGCAGTGCCAGTTCCGCGTCGAGCCCTCCTACGAGCGCGGTGGCCCGGAGCACGAGTGCGTCAACCCCTCCTTCTTCGACGCCGGGGACGGCCCCGAGCCGGCCTTCGATCTGCGCGACGCGCTGGCTTAGGAATAACTCCGCCGCCGCCGCCTCCGCTCCCGCCCTGAATACCTTGCCCTCGCCTACGGCTCGGGCATTTCAAATCCGCTCCCGCGTCCGGGGGCGGCGGGTTAGGGCCTGTTACGTGACGGCAGGTCGTGCTCGCCCGGACCGTGTGGAATTCCATCCACCCCTCGGACCTAAACCGCCACGGTTCGCGGTGACCCCCCTCATTGCCGCTGTTTCAGCCCCTCCCGCCGCAGGCGCTTGGCCAGCCGCACCTCCCTGCGGTCCGGGCCGTGGCCGTCGGGTCCCGGGGTCTCGATCAGCGCCGGGAGGCCCTCGAAACGGGGTTCGGAGAGGAACGTCCGAAGGCCCGCGCGGCCGAGCTCGCCCTTGCCGAGGTTGGCGTGGCGGTCCAGGTTTGCGCCGAGGGCCACCTTCGAGTCGTTGACGTGCACGCACCGAAGACGCTCGGGCCCGACCTTGGCGTCGAAGTCGTCGAGGACCCGGTCGAGCTCGGGCGGCGAGTCGATCTCGAAGCCCGCCGCCAGCAGGTGACAGCAGTCGAGGCAGGCCCCGAGGCGCTGGCCACCGCCGGCGGCGTCGATCAGGTCGGCGAGCTCGTCGAAGTCGCGCCCCAGGGGCCCCTGGGTGCCCGCCGTGTTCTCGAAGAGGATCGGGCAGCGCTCGGAGCGATCCAGGGCCTCGCGGACCATCTTTCCGGCGCGCTTCACCGACGGCGCGTACGGCTCGCCCTTGCGCGCGCCGGCGTGAAGCACGACGCCTCGCGCGCCGATCCCGTCGCCCACCGAGAGGGCCTGCTCGAGGGAGGCGAGCGACTTGCGGCGTATCTCCCGCTCCTTGCTGGCGCAGTTGATGAGGTAAACGGCGTGAACGACGACCGCTCCGACCCGCGAGTCGCCCATCGTCTCCCGGAAGGCCTCGAAGTCCTTGGCCGAGTAGGCGGTCGGCCGCCACGCCCGCGGGCTCTGGTGAAAGATCTGGATCGCGTCGCAGTCGCGCTCCAGCCCACGTTGGAGGGCCTTGGTGAGCCCGCCCGCGGTGGAGACGTGGGCCCCGATCAGCATCGGAGCTTCACTCCTCCAGGCCGGCGGCCTGGAGGGCCCTCTGGGGGTCGCCGTGATCCTTCCAGCGGGTGATGCGCCCGTCGCGAAACGTCGCGATCCCCGCTATCGGCACGTCGGTCTCGATCCCGCTCCCCTTGCCGCGAACATGAAGTCTCCCCAGGGCCAGCACCCGCCCATCGCCCAGGTCCCGAACCTCGGCGTACTCGGGTCGAAATGAGTCGAAGCTCTCCGCCGTGTCGGCGAAGAAACGGCGCATGCCGGCGTGGCCGTGGTAGGCGCCCTGCATGGCGGCTCTAAGTGGCTCCCAGACCACGTCGGGATCGACGAGCTCGAGGGTCCCCTCCACGTCTCCGCTGGTGTAGAGCTCGGTGGCGCGGAGGAACAGCTCGACGTTCTCCCGCGACATCACTTGCGCCCCGAGGGCGATACGGGCTGTGGAAACCTGGCGCCGACTAGCATCGAAGCCCTGTTTCTACCGTGAACCCGCCTTCGCCGCCCCGCCTTCGCTTCGCCCCGTCACCCACGGGCGCGCTCCACATCGGTGGCGCGCGGACGGCGCTGTACAACTGGCTCCTCGCGCGAGGATCGGGTGGCGCCCTCGTGCTGCGAATCGAGGACACCGACCGCGAGCGCTCGACCCCGGAGAACACGGAGCAGATCCTGGACGCGCTTCGCTGGCTCGAGCTCGACTGGGACGAGGGACCGGAGAGCCAGTACGAGCGGCGCGAGCGCCACACCGGGCGCCTGAAGGAGTTGGTCGAGGCGGGCCATGCCTACCACGACCCGGCCACGGCGGCCGACGTGCGCGCGTGGAAGGAGGCAAACGGCGGGGCCGGCTACCGCGGCGAGCCCCGCGCGGAGCCCGGCGCGGCTGTGCGGCTGCGGGTCCCCGACGACGGGGAGACCGTGGTGGACGACCTGATTCGTGGGCCGGTGCGGTTCCCGAACGCGACGCAGGACGACTTCGTGATCGCCCGCGGGGACGGCACCCCCCTTTACAACCTCGCCGTCGCGGTCGACGACGCGGAGATGGGGATCACGGACGTCGTGCGGGGCGACGACCACCTCTCCAACACGCCCAAGCAACTCCTCGTCCTCGAGGCGCTGGGCGCGCCGCCGCCTCGCTACGCCCACCTGCCGCTCCTGCACGGCCCGGACGGGCGCAAGCTCTCCAAGCGCGACCGCGCGGCCTCGGTGCAGGAGCTTCGCGACCTCGGCTACCTACCCGCCGCGATCCGCAACTACCTGGCGCTGCTGGGGTGGGGGACCGAGGACGACACCACCATCCTCACGACCGAGGAGCTGGTGGAGCGCTTCTCGATCGAGCGGGTGGGCCGCTCGTCGGCGGTCTTCGACGAGCGGAAGCTGCGGTGGCTGAACGGGCGCTTCATGCGGGCCCTTTCGCTCGATGACCACGAGGACCTGCTCTCGCGCCATCTGCGGCGGTACTCGCCCGAGGACGCGGGCGCGTTCGAGGCTGCCCCGGCCGACCGCCGGCGGGTCGCCTGCGAGATCGTCCGGGACAAGGCGCAGACGCTCGAGGAGGTCTGGCCGCTGATCCGGTTCCTGTTCGTCGAGCCCGCGCCGGATCCGGCGGCCTGGCGGAAGGTGATGAGAGCCGATACGGGCCCGCCCCTCGCCGAGTCGCTCGAGGCGCTTCGCGGCGCGGACGGCTTCGACGCCGGCTCGGTCGAAGCCGCGCTGGAGGCAGTCGTGGAGCGCTCGGGCCGCAAGGCCAAGGACGTCTACCAGCCGATCCGGGTCGCGATCACCGGGACCACGGTGTCCCCGGGCATCTTCGACTCGCTCGCAGCGCTTGGGCGAGAGGACTCGCTGCGGCGGATCGAGAGCGCTCTCACCGAGCTGAACGGCTAGCGGCTCAGCAGCTCGTTTTCATCGATCCGGGCGTGCGCCGCGGGCGTCGACGCTAAATGCGCGGCGCCCGCGTGCCGATCATGAAGGGGGTAGGGACAGCGATGAGCCAGGTCGCCACCAAGACACGGACGCGAAAGACCGCCCGCCGGGCCGTCAAGTCACGCGCCGCCGCCCCGGCCAAGGCGGACGGAAAGCGCGCGGAGGCGAAGCCGCAGGCGTCCGCCGAGCGCCGCATCGGACAGGGAGGTCGTCGGCTCGCGGACGCCTTCGAGGCCGTCTCCCGGATGCCCGTGCTCGGCGAGTCGCGCCGGCGCCTGCTGGTCGCATGCGAGGGTGGCGTGTCGGCCGCCGGCGAGGCCGCCGATGCGGTCGAGTCCGACGCTGCCCTCACCGTCGCCGTGATGCGGGCCGCCAGCAACGGCGCGGAGAGCGAGGGGGGAGGCGTGCGCCAGGCCGTCGAGACGCTGGGGCCCGCCGGCCTGCGGGCCGTCGGCGCCTCGCTCGAGAGCTATGACCCCTTCGACGCGCCCACCCCGTGGGCCGATCGCCAGGAGCGCTTTCGCCGCCATGGCGTCGCGACGCGCCACGCGGCCGATCAGATCGCCGAGCTCGCTCGGCTGGCCGCCCGCGACGAGCTTGCGGTCGCCGCCCTGCTGCACGACATCGGGCGCCGGGTGCTCGCCGAGCTCTACGGGGAGTTCGAGGTCGACCACCGCGACGCGACCCCCGATGAGCGGATCCGGCGGGAGCGACGCGAGCTCGGGATAGACCACGCCCTCGTCGGCGCGGTGCTGGTCCGCCGATGGGGCATGCCCTCGAGCGTCGCTTCGGCGATCGAGCGGCATCACTCGCCGCAGGCGCAGGGCCATGCGGCCGCGGTTCGGCTCGCCGATCTGATCGTCCACTACGCGAGCGGCGAGCCCGCGCCTCCGGAGACGATGGTCACCGGCGCGGCCGCGCTCGGGATCGACCCCGAGCGGCTGGCCCAGCTCGCCTACGAGTTTCCCCACTCGAACACCCCTCGGCGGCGGGCCTCGGACCCGTGCCCGCTGTCGGTGCGCGAGATCGACGCCCTACGCGGCCTGGCCGAGGGGAAGGTCTACAAGCAGATCGCGCACGAGCTCGACCTCTCGGTGAGCACGATCCGCACCCACCTCCACAACGTCTACCGCAAGATCGGTGCCGTGGATCGCGCGCAGGCGGTGCTCATCGCCCGCGATCGCGGCTGGATCTAGGCGCCTACTCGATCAGGTTCAACCGCAGGGCGATCGCGACCGCGTGGGCCCGGTCGCGGGCACTCAACCGGGCGAGGATCCCCTTGGTGTGGGTGCGAACCGTCTCCGCGCTGAGCCCCAGGCGTCTCGCGACGACCGCCGTCGACAGCCCGTCCGCGTAGAGCTGGAGGATCTGGCGCTGGCGACGGGTGAGCGCTGCCCGCCCGCGGGAGCGCTCCCCCGCGGCCGGGTCGACGAATCGCTCCGACTCCGCCGCGGCGTCCACGGCCTCGCTCAGCGCCTCGACGGGCGAGCTCTTGACCACGTAGGCGGTGGCGCCGGCGCGAATCGCCTCGGTCGCGGCCTGCTGCTGGGCGTGCGGCCCGTGGGCGACGATCCCGATGCCGGGCTGTGCCTTGCGAAGCGCCTGGATCGCGCCCGTCCCGGAGAGATCGTCCTCGTCGCGGTTGTTTTGCCGGCAGAGGTCCACGACCGCGACGTCGAAGTCGCCGATCGTGGTCAGCAGCTCGAGCGCGCCGCTGCCGTCCTCGGCCTCCTCGACCTCGTATCGGTTGGCAAGCGCCTCACGCACCCCCAGCCGAACGGTGGGGTGCGAGTCGATTACCAGGCAGCGTCGGTCCTCGTTCACTCTCTTTATCCGGACGCGGGTTTCCGGTGCGACACATCTCGTGCGCCCCGGTGCACGAGAATGACCAGTTCCGAGCCGGCCCGGCCGCATCGTAGCGACGCCGCGCGAGTCCGGTCGAACCTTGATCGGAAACAGCGAGCTTTTCCCGTCGCCGCCCTGTCCGATACAAAAGGACGACGCCATGATCTCGGTCACCTCCAAGTCCCGCTACGCCGTCGTCGGCATGGCCGAGCTGGCCCGCTCCGGCGATCGCCCGGTCCCGATCGCCCAGATCGCCGAGCGCCGGCGGATGCCGGTTCAGTTCCTCGAGCAGCTGTTCACGACCCTGCGCCGCGACGGCCTCCTCCAGAGCCACCGGGGAGTCAAGGGCGGCTACACCCTCGCCCGGCCCCCCGAGGAGATCAACGTGCTCGAGGTCGTCCAGTCGCTGGACGGCAGGCTCGGGGAGGAGGGCAAGGAGGCCGGGGGGATCTGGGCCGACGGCGTGGAGTCCCTGCGCGAGGTCTTCCGGTCCACCACGATCGCCGACATCGCCCGCCGCGAATCCGAGGAGGCGGGCGCGGGCATGTACCACATCTAGACGCCGGCGGTCCTCGTGTTGGTCGTCTCACTCCCTCATGAGTAGGGCAACCAGGACGACCGCGACGAGGAACAAGGCGATGGTCAGTGCAGCGCCCATGCCGAACGGCTACCCCGACCGGGGGGCCGCTCACGGGTAGGACTAATCCTCAGGCGGGCTGCCTGGCCGCTTCGGGGGCCTCGGCCTTCGTGGGAAACCCTGCTGGGTCTTTCGCCAGAGCTTCTGCGGCATCGCCGCTCGGGCCCCCGTGTTCAGAGGATCCACCGCGAGGCAGCCGCCAGGAGCCCGAGCGCGGCCACCACCGCCGCCAGGATCCAGAGCAGCGTCCCGGTGTCGACCAGGGACACGAACAGCACCAGCAACGTCAGGACGCCGATGACGAGCAGGGGGAAGCCAACCGACGTGGCCACCCCAACCTGCTTGATGGATCCGAAGCTGCTCGCGGTGCGTCGTCTGCTCACGCGGGCAGCATAAGCGACGGCCCCTGGGGATTCGGGAAGCCTCCGCTACTGGTTGGCGCACTTGAGGCCGGCCTTGAAGGCGGCGTCCGTGACCGCCTTCGGCACCTGCCCCGAGATCGTCGCCTGGATGTCGGAGTCGGGAAGCGTCTTCTGCAGCTCGTCGAGCACGCAGTCGGCCTGCTGGTTGCTCAGTCCCTGCTTCTGGACCAGGTTCGTGCGCAGCGCGTTGTCGAACGCCTGGCGCAGGTCGGTGGCGGGGGCTGTGCCGGTGGTCGTGGTCGCGCCGGTGGTCGTGGTGGCGGATGTCGTGACGGTGGTGGGCGCCGTTCCCGTGGTCACGGTAGTCGTGTCCGAGCCGCCGCAGGCGGCCAGGGTCAGCGCAGCCGCCGGGAGCAGGGCGCAGAGCGCAAGGCGGCGGTAGAGCCTGGGCGCGAGCCCGAGCCTGGCCATCAGTCGGAAACCCCCGTGAAGAACACGATGCGCGACAAACGCGGCGGAGCCTATACCTTGGCCTCGACGTGGAAGCACGGGCACGCGCAACCGATGGCCGCCTGGCGATCGCCCAGGAGGCCTCCACCACGGTCGGCGAGACGCCGCTGGTCGCGATGCGGCGGATCGACGAGGGCCTCGGCGCCGAGCTCGTCGCCAAGCTCGAGTACCTGAACCCCGGCGGCTCGGTCAAGGACCGCATCGGGGTCGCGATGATCGACGCGGCGGAGCGCGACGGCTTGATCGAGCCCGGAGGCTCGGTCATCGTGGAGCCCACCAGCGGAAACACGGGGATCGCGCTGGCGATGGTGTGTGCGGCTCGGGGCTACGACCTGGTGCTCACGTTGCCGGAGGGGATGACCCGCGAGCGCACCTCCCTGCTTCGCACATACGGCGCCGAGGTCCACGAGACGCCGTCACTGGGCGGGATGAACGAGGCGGTGGAGCTCGCCGAGCGGATCGTCGGCGAGCGCGGCGGGTTCATGCCGCAGCAGTTCAACAACCCGGCGAATCCGGAGGTCCACCGGCGCACGACGGCCGAGGAGATCTGGCGCGACCTGGACGGGCGGGTCGACTGCCTGGTGTGCGGGGTCGGCACCGGGGGGACGATTACGGGCGTGGGCCAGCGACTCAAGGAGCGTCGCCCCGAGGTGCACGTGGTCGCCGTGGAGCCGGCCACGTCCGCGGTCCTCTCCGGTGGCCTGCCCGGCCCTCACAAGATCCAGGGCATCGGCGCCGGGTTCGTGCCCGAGGTGCTGGACCGGGACGTGATCGACGAGGTGATCGCCGTCGACGACGAAACCGCGTTGGCCCGGGCTCGCGAGGCAGCCGAGCGCGAGGGTCTCCTGGTGGGGATCTCGGCCGGTGCGGCCATCGAGGCGGCCATGGAGGTCGGGGGCCGAGCCGAGCTCGCCGGCAAGCGCGTCGTCGTGATCATCCCGGACTGCGGGGAGCGGTACATGTCGCTGCCGTTCTTCGCCCCGGAGTAACTCCGCCGAAAGCCTCGGCTCCGCCTCCGTTTTCGGCGGGCTAGGGACTGTTACCGGACGGCAGGCCGTACTCGCCTGCACCGGGACTCCGTCCCTAGCCCGTACGCTTTGGCCATGTTCGGCTTGGACACCCTGAGTCGCGTTGCGCGGGAGATCCGTGCGGACATCACCTCGGCGCGGGAGCGAGACCCGGCCGCTCGCGGGGTGGGGAGCCTCGAGATCCTGATCAACTGGGGCGGCGTCCAGGCCATCCTGGCCCACCGGGTGGCCCACGCGCTTCATGAGGCGGGCGTGCCGGTGGCCCCGATGGCGGTCGCGTACGCGAGCCGCGCGGTGACCGGCGTCGAGATCCACCCGGCGGCGCGGATCGGGGAGGACTTCTTCATCGACCACGGGTCCGGGGTCGTGATCGGCGAGACGGCCGAGATCGGCAACCGGGTGACCCTCTACCAGGGGGTGACCCTTGGTGGAACGGGCTTCGCCCGTGGCAAGCGGCACCCGACGGTCGAGGACGACGTCACGATCGGGTCCGGGGCAAAGCTCCTCGGCCCGATCACAGTGCGCCACCGCGCCAAGGTGGGGGCCAACACGGTGGTGATCGACGACGTGCCCGTGGACTCGACGGTGGTGGGCAACCCCGGTCATCCGGTCAAGGTGGAGGGGCGAAAGGTGGACGGCCCGGACACGGACTGGATCCACCTCCCCGACCCCCTCGCCGATGCGATCAGGGGCCTGTCGGAGCGGATCGCCGAGCTCGAGCGCCGGATCGCGGAGCTGGACGGGAAGTCCGCGGAGGGCGACGTTCGCGAGCTGCGGCCCAAGCGAGGACCCTCCTCGGCCGGGGGCTGAGAGAGGTCGGCAGCCGTAGCTATGCTCGGCGCGTGGGCCCCGAGACCGACCTGAAGCCGATTGCTCCCGGCGCGACGCAGGTCGAGCGCCTGCTCGCGGACCTGAATCCGCCGCAGCGCGAGGCGGTCACCCATGGCGCCGGGCCCCTGCTGGTCCTGGCGGGCGCCGGCTCGGGCAAGACCCGAGTCCTGACCTATCGGATCGCCTTTCTCCTGGCCACCGGCCAGGCACTGCCCTCCGAGGTGCTCGCGATCACCTTCACGAACAAAGCCGCCGCCGAGATGCGCGAACGGGTCGAGCGGCTGGTCGGGGGCGTCTCGCGCGTGATGTGGGTGATGACGTTCCACTCGGCCTGCGCGCGGATCCTGCGTGCCGACGCGCAGCGCCTCGGCTATCGACGCGCCTTCACGATCTACGACGAGGCTGACTCGCTGCGCATGGTGAAGCGCTGCATCGAGGAGCTCGGAGTGGACCCGAAGCGCTTCCCCCCACGCGCCGTCCGCTCCCAGATCTCGGGGGCGAAGAACCAACTCCTCGATGCCGAGGAGTATGCGGAACCTGGCAGCGACCGCACGGCGCCCGGAGGCGAAGCCTCCGAGGCCGGGCGCAGTCATTTCGAGCAGACGGTGGCCGACGTCTACCGCCTGTATGAGCGGCGGATGCTCGAGGCCAACGCGATGGACTTCGACGACCTTCTCGTGCGCACGGTGAACCTCCTCGAGCTGTTCGAGGACGTGCGCGAGCGCTACCGCCGCGCCTTTCGGTGGGTCCTCGTGGACGAGTACCAGGACACGAATCGCGCCCAGTACCGGCTGCTCCAGCTCCTCTCGGAGGAGCACGGGAACCTGTTCGTGGTCGGGGACGACTTTCAGTCCATCTACTCGTTCAGGAACGCCGACATCCGCAACATCCTCGAGTTCGAGCGCGACTTCGCCGACACCACGGTCGTCAAGCTCGAGCAGAACTATCGATCCACCCAGACCATCCTGGACGCGGCCAACGGGGTCATCTCCAACAATCGCGGCCAGAAGCCGAAGCGCCTGTGGACCGACGCGGGCCGCGGCGAGCCCGTGACCCTCGCGGAGTTCGACGACGAGCACACCGAGGCCCGTTACGTCGCCGCCGAGATCGAGCGCCTCTCCAGCGAGGAGGAGATCCCGAGGGACGAGATCGCGGTCTTCTACCGCGTCAATGCCCAGAGCCGGGTGCTGGAGGACACCCTGGTGCGGTTCGAGGTTCCCTACCAGGTCATCGGCGGGACGAAGTTCTACGAGCGGGCCGAGATCAAGGACGCCGTCGCCTACCTGAGCCTGCTGGCGAACCCGGCCGACGCCGTGTCCTTCGCGCGCATCGTGAACTCCCCGCGCCGCGGGATCGGCGACACCACCCAGGCGCGCCTGCTCTCCCACGCCAACACGACGGGACAGGACATCTGGGAGGTCTTCTCCGAGCCGGAGCGCACGCCCGGCCTCGGCGCCGCCGCGGTCCGCGCCGTGGGCAGGTTCGGCGAGCTCATGCGCGCCCTGCGCGAGCGCGTCGATCCCGTCGACCCCTCGGCGTCGGTGGCGGAGCTTTTGCGCGCGGTCCTCACCGAGAGCGGATACCTGGACGCGCTCGGGGCAGAGCGGACGATCGAGGCGGAGGGGAGGGCCGAGAACCTCGAGGAGCTCGTCAGCGTGGCGGCCGAGTTCGACGCCAATCGCGAGCTCGAGGGCGAGGGCGAGGCCGGCCCCCTGGAGGAGTTCCTGGCCCAGATCTCCCTGTACACCGAGCAGGACTCCCTGCAGGACGACGAGCCGGTCTGCACCCTCATGACCCTTCACAACGCCAAGGGCCTCGAGTACGGGGCGGTGTTCATGATCGGCTGCGAGGAGGGGGTGTTCCCGCACATGCGCTCCATCGAGGAGGGCAACCTCGAGGAGGAGCGACGCCTCTGTTACGTCGGCGTCACCAGGGCGAAGCAGCGGCTCTACATGAGCTTCGCGCGGCGGAGAAGCCTGCACGGCGGCCGCGGCTACAACCTCCCCTCGCGCTTCGTCGGCGAGATCCCCGAGGAGCTCGTCGAGCGCCAGGGCTCGGCGTCGCCGACCGGCTGGGCCACCACCGCGCTCGGTGGTGACGCGGGCCCGTCCCCCGAACGGCGCGCCCCCCACGCGGTCCCGCTCGACTTCGGGGTCGGCGACGACGTCGTCCACGCGACCTTCGGGGAGGGGGTGGTGATCGGCGTGGAGCCCGGCAACGTCCTCGTGGTGCGCTTCGCGACCGAGACCGCCGAGCGCAAGCTGATGGCCGACTACGCGCCCCTGCGCAGGCTGGGATAGGTGCCCGCCGTCGCCCAGCCACGCCGCGCGCGAGGCGGATGAGCGCCACGGTCATCGACGGCAAGGCGGTCGCCGCCGAGGTGCGCGGGCGGGTCGCCGCCGAGGTGCGCGAGTTCGCGGCGACGAGCTCCGATCGGGTCCCCGGTCTCGCCACGGTGCTCGTCGGGGACGATCCCCCGTCCCACGTCTACGTGCGCAACAAGCGCAAGAGCACCGAGGAGGTCGGGATGCGCTCGATCCACCACGGGCTCGATGCCTCGACCCCGCAACCGGAGCTCCTGGAGCTGGTGGGCGCGCTGAACGACGACGACGACGTCGACGGGATCCTGGTCCAGCTCCCGCTCCCCGAGCACATCGACCAGGACGCGGTGGTCGCCGCGATCGACCCGGCCAAGGACGTCGACGGGCTGACGGCGGGAAGCGCCGGCCTGCTCGCCCAGGGGCGACCCGGCCTCGTGCCATGCACGCCCCAGGGGGTGATGGAGCTGCTCGCCCACGTCGGCGTCGAGCCAGAGGGCGCGGAGGCGATCGTGGTCGGGCGATCGATCCTGGTCGGCCGGCCGGTGGCGAGTCTGCTCGTGAACGCGAACGCCACCGTGACCGTCTGTCACTCGCGCACCCGTGACCTGGCGGCCGTCTGCCGCCGGGCGGACATCCTCGTGGCCGCGGTGGGCTCGCCCGAGCTGATCCGGGGCGACTGGGTGAAGCCCGGCGGCGCGGTGATCGACGTGGGCATGAATCGCACCGAGGAGGGGCTGGTCGGCGACGTGGACTTCGCCGCCGCGAGCGAGGTCGCCGGGGCGATCACGCCCGTCCCTGGCGGCGTCGGCCCGATGACGATCGCGATGCTCCTTCAGAACACGCTGCGGGCCGCCCGTGCGCGGCGCGCTTGAGTGCACGCTGGGAGCTGTCGATAGCTGTTCCATCCGACGGATCTGCGATACAGGCAGCGCTCCGCGCAGCCTGAGGGGGACGGTTCGCCGTGCTCTCGCAGGAGCGGTGGCGTGAAATTCACCGACAACGCACGAAGTCACCCATAAGAGGAGGGTCTATGGACTTCACCAGGCTCAATCAGGGCGAGAAGGTCGCGGGTGTATCCGGGATCCTCCTGATCCTGATCATGTTCATCTTCAAGTGGTTCGGGCTCAAGGCCAGCGTGGGCGTCACGGGCATCTCGATCGTGAACGCGGAGGTCACGCGGAACGCCTGGGGCTCCTACGGGTTCATCGACATCGTCCTGTTCATCACGGCGCTCGCAGCGATCGGGCTGGCGCTCTTGGCGGCATCCGAGGGCGACGTCGGCCTGCCCGTGGCCGCGAGCGCCATCGTCGCCGGCCTCGGCATCCTCTCGGTCGTCCTGGTGATCATCAGCATCATCAGCCCGCCGGACTTCGGCGTGGATGTCTCGGGCGCCGGGATCGACCACACGCGGAAGATCGGCGTATGGCTCGGGCTGATCGCCTCTGCCGCGGTGGCCGTCGGGGGATACATGGCGATGCAGGAAGAGGGGACCTCCTTCGGCGACGAGGCAGGGCGCTTCGGCGGCGGCGGTGGAGGCGATGTGGGCGCCGGATCGCCGCCCCCACCTCCGTCCTCGACTCCGCCCCCGTCCAGCCCACCCCCGTCGAACCCATAGCGCATTCCGGGGCTTCTGCCCCGACCGGATCGTGAGCGACGGCCGCCTCTGGCGGCCGTCGCTTCTTCGCGGTGCGATCCCGTCTGGGTAGGATCGTCGGCCGATGGACATGAGTTGGCTGAATCGAGGCGAGAAGATCGCGGGCGTCTCCGGCGCGCTTCTGATCGTGATCATGTTCGTCTTCCCGTGGTTCGCCGTCAAGCTCGGGGCCGGCGTCGTGGCGCTGCCGAACGAGCGAACGCGGGACGCCTGGAGCTCCTACGGCTTCACGGACGTCGTTCTCCTCGTCACGGCCGTGGCGGCGATCGGGCTGGTCCTGCTGGCCGCCGCGGGGAGGAGCCGGCCGACGCTCGCGAGCTCGCTCGTGGCCGGCCTCGGCCTGGCCTCCGTCGTCCTCGTGGTGATCAGCATCATCAGCCCGCCCACCCTTGGCTTCGCCTCCGGCCCCGGCATCGAGCACTCGCGCAAGATCGGGGTGTGGCTCGGCTTGCTTGCCGCCCTCGGGGTCGCCGTGGGCGGCTACATGGCGGCGCAGGAGGACGAGCCCTCCTCGGATCCTTAGCGGCCGCGCGGTCCCGTAGGCAAGCTAGTTCGACCGGTCGGCGAGCTGGCGCGCCACGCGGGCGGCCATCGCGATGATCGTCATCATCGGGTTGACCCCGATCGAGCTCGGCAGCAGGCTGCCGTCGGCGACGTAGAGGGCCTCGGCTCCGTGCACCGCGCCGTCGGTGCCGGCCACGCCCCGGCTCGGCTCCGCGTCCATCCGGGCGGTTCCCATCGGATGGAACGCCTCGAGGCGAAGCGCCGAGGGGCCGGGGGGAGATGCCTCGAGCTCATCGATCTTGTCCTTGGCCAACGTCGGGACCCCCGCGAGCTGCGGATACACCTCGCTGGCGCCGGCGGCATAGAGCAGCTCGGCCGCGCGCGCGATGCCGTAGACGAGCCGCGCTCCGTCGTCCTTCGTGAGCCGGTAGGTCACCCTCAGTGAGCCGTCGCGGCCGAGCCCGACGCGTCCGGTGGAGCGGTCGGACAGGTGGACGCCGGTCGAGGCGATCCGATCGTAGGCCTGGACCCGCTCCTGATGCTCGATCCCGGTTCCGGGTAGCCACTGCGCGCCGAACGCAAGCGGCGTGAACGTGGCCTCGAGCAGGAGACCGCGGTCCTCCCACTCGCGCACGGCGTAGCTCTGCATCACGCCCTCCCAGCCGCGGACCTCCTCGGCGAAGCGGGCTCCCACCCAGCAGGCGGGGTGGATCCGCAGATTGCGGCCGAGCTCGCCGCCCGGCGAGCGAAATCCCGAGCGCAGAAGGAGCTCCGGGGTGCCGAAGGCGCCGCCAGCGAGGACCACGGCTCGGCGAGCCCGGACCCGGAACCGCCGCGCCCTGCCGTTCACGCGAGCAAGGCAGTCGACGGCGACCGCGCGGGCGCCCTCGAACGCGATCGCCTGCGCCTCCGTCTCGGCTCGCACGCGGGCCCCGGCGGCGACGGCCCGGGGGAGGTATGAGACGTGCATCGCGCGCTTGGCGTCAAGCCGGCAACCCGCCGGACACGAGCTGCACTGGTGGCAGCGGCCCGCGTTTCTTCGCAGAGGCTCGTGTCGCACCCCGAGCGCCTCCGCGCCGTCGCGCAGGAGCTGGCCGTTTCGGCCCATCCGCTCCGGGTCCACCGGCTCGACGTGGAGCATCTCCTCGGCCGCCTCGTATTCCGCGTCGAGCTCGGCGGCCCACCCGATTCCGTGCTCGTAGGCCCACCGCGAGAGCACGGCTTCGGGCGCCCGGAAGCACGTGCCCGAGTTGATCACGGTCGTCCCGCCGACCGCTCTGCCGACCGGGGTGGGGATCGCGGGACGGCCCTCGGCGATCGTCAGGCCGCCGTCCCGATAAAGCGCCTCGAGGGCGGCCAGCGGCTCCTCCGGGTAGCTGCGACGGTCCAGATGGCGGCCCGCCTCGATCACGACGACGTCGAGCCCCGCCTCGGCGAGCACGGTCGCGGTGACGGCGCCCCCGGCCCCCGAGCCGACGATGACCACGTCGCAGTCCTCGCCGCCGATCTGGGGTCGGAGGTCGCCGAGCGGCGGCGCCCCGCCATTGGGCGAGGGGCGATCGGCAACCTCGCACCTCATCTCGTAGCCCACCGCCGCGTGGACCCGCGGGTCGTTCCCGTACCCGAGCCCGGCGAGGACCTTGAGGAAGAGCAACAGGTCCGGCACGAAGGGCAGGCCGGACCCCTCGAGCCTACGCAGGTAGTCCTGGCGCGCCTCGAGGCTCGCGCGGCTGAAGCGCCATGGGAAGGGCAGCCAGTCGAGCACTCGGAGCGCAAGGCGCACCTGCCTGACGTTGCGCCGGGGAAGCGAGCCCAGGTACCGGTCGATCGGCTCGGCGACCTCGACCGCATCCGGGCTTCCCTTGCGCCCGGGCCCAGCGGCCGCCGGCAGCCTTCCGAACCCAGGGGCCATGGCCTCGGCGAAGGCGCGAAGGACCCGCATCTCGGACGGTCGAAGTCGCGACTTCGACCGTCGTCCGGCCTCCAGCTCAGCGGCGCCCGGCCCCGGCGGGGCCCTTCAGGAAGGGGCGGCCAGAGCGCCGATCCGGCCCGCCACGGACCACAGCAGGAGCGAGACACCCACGAGAAATCCGTCGACCAGGAAGTTCAGCAGGTAGATGAAGACGTCGGAGTCGAAGACGTAAAAGCCCAGGGCGGCCAGCGAGGAGGCCGTCTTGCCGGCGGCGAGGACGAGCAGCAGCGGCCGGTACCGGGCCACGTCGGCCTGCACGACCAGGCAGATGCCGGTGATCACGACCATGTAGGCGAACGCGAGCGCCAGCCAGAGCTTCTCGACCGTATCCGGGGCGGTGGTGAAGCTGCCGATGTCGTCGCCGAGATCGCTGATGACGTCGAGGACGCCGTTCGGCACCGCGATGAACAGGACCCCTACGATCGCGAAGCTGACCGCCAGGAGGCGGAGATTGAGGACCACGAATCGCTCCGCCCGCGCCCCGGTCATCGATCGGTGATCCTAACCTGCCGCGAGCGATCGCCTCGCTGTACCTAGAATCAGGCCGTGATCGATCGGGAGCAGGTCCTCCACGTGGCGCGGCTGGCAAGGCTGGCGCTCTCCGAGGAGGAGATCGAGCGGATGTCCGGCGAGCTGCCCGCGATCCTCGAGCACGTGGAGCGGATGAACGAGCTCGACCTCGAGGGCGTCGAGCCGACCTCGCACGTGGTGGCGCTCGAGAACGTGCTCCGGGCCGACGAGCCTCGCCCGAGCTGGGACCGCGACCGGGTCCTGGGGGACGCGCCCGACCCCTCTGACGGGGCGTTTCGCGTGCCGTCCCCGCAGGCGTGAGCGACCTCCTCGAGCTGACCGCCGCCCAGGCCGCGAGCGGGATCCAGGCGGGCGAGCTGAGCGCCGCCGAGTACCTGGCCTCCTATGCCGAGGCCGCGGCGGGCGAGGACCTGAATGCCTACCTGTGGACGCAGGTCCCCGAGACCGATGCGCGGGTTGCGGACGGCGAGGCTCCGCTGCGGGGGGTCCCGGTGGCGGTCAAGGACCTCTTCTGCACGCAGGACGTGCCGACCACGGCGGGCTCCAGGATCCTCGAGGGGTATCGCCCCCCCTACACGGCGACCGCCGTGCGGATGCTCCACGCGGCCGGCGGCGAGCTGCTCGGGAAGACCAACATGGACGAGTTCGGGATGGGCTCCTCGAACGAGAACTCGGGCTACGGCGCGGTGGGCAACCCATGGGACCGAGAGCGGGTGCCCGGGGGCTCGTCCGGGGGCTCCGCGGCCGCCGTCGCCGCCCGTCTGGCCCCCTGTGCGATCGGCACCGACACCGGCGGCTCGATCCGCCAGCCCGCCTCGCTTTGCGGGATCGTCGGCTTGAAGCCCACCTACGGCGCGATCTCGCGCTACGGGATGATCGCCTTCGCCTCGTCGCTCGACCAGTGCGGCACCCTGACCCGTGACGTGACGGACGCGGCGCTGCTGCTGCGGGCGATGGAGGGGCGCGACGCCTGTGACTCCACCTCGGTTGGGATCGAGGGCGGCGTGGAGGCCCCGAGCCGCGAGGACCTCTCCGGGCTCAGCTTCGGCGTCCCCCGCGAGCTCTCGGCCGAGGCCGAGGGGATCGAGGCGGGGGTCGCGGCGGCCTTCGAGCGGGCGCTGGGAACTATTCGCGAGCTGGGGGGCGAGGTCGACGAATGCGAGCTCCCGAACTCGGCCCACGGCCTCTCGGCCTACTACGTGATCGCTCCGGCCGAGGCCTCGGCCAACCTGGCCCGCTACGACGGCGTTCGCTTCGGCCTCAGGTCCGACGGCAACGCCGACCTGGTCGACATGTACGAGCGGACGCGGGAGGCCGGGTTCGGGGCCGAGGTGAAGCGCCGGATCATGCTGGGCACCTACGCGCTCTCCTCGGGCTACTACGACGCCTACTACGGCCGCGCCCAGCGGGTTCGCACGCGGATCGTGGAGGACTTCGCCGGCGCATTCGGGCGCTTCGACTTCCTGGTGACGCCCACCTCGCCGACGGTGGCGTTCGAGCTGGGGGCGAGGACGGCGGATCCGCTGGCGATGTACCTGTCCGACTACTGCACGGTGCCGATGTCGCTCGCGGGGATACCCGCGATCTCCATCCCCGCCGGGCTGGCGGAGCCCGACGGAGGAGGGCCGGAGCTGCCCGTGGGCTTGCAGATCGCGGCGCCCGCCTTCGCCGAGTCGCGGCTCTTGGACGCGGCATACGCGATCGAGCGCGGGATCGGGTTCGACGCGAAGCCGGGTGCGGGGGAGGGGGCATGAGCGTGCCCGACGGATACGAGGCGGTGATCGGCCTCGAGATCCACGTGCAGCTGAGCACCCGGACGAAGATGTTCTGCGGCTGCGCGCTGTCCTTCGGTGACGAGCCGAACGTCCATACCTGTCCGATCTGCCTCTCCCACCCCGGGAGCCTGCCGGTCGTCAACGAGCGGGCCGTGCGCTATGCGCTGCAGATCGGCCTGGCGCTCGGCTGTGAGATCGCGCCGTGGTCGATCTTCCACCGCAAGAACTACTTCTACCCCGACAACCCGAAGGGCTACCAGATCAGCCAGTACGACATCCCGCTCGCCACCGCGGGGACGCTGGCGGGCGTCCGGGTCCATCGCGTCCACCTGGAGGAGGACGCCGCGAAGATGATCCACGTGGGGGAGTCGGGCCGCATCCACGGCTCGGCGTCCTCGCTCGTCGACTTCAATCGCGGTGGTACGCCGCTCGTGGAGATCGTCACCGAGCCGGACCTCCGCGACGCCGGCCAGGCGCGCGAGTGGGCGCAGCTCCTGCGGACGACCGTCAAGCAGCTCGGCGTCTCGGACGTGAACATGGAGGAGGGGAGCCTGCGCTGCGACGCCAACGTCTCGATTCGCCCTGCGGGCGAAAAGGAGCTCGGAACGAAGACCGAGCTCAAGAACATGAACAGCTTTCGCTTCCTCGAGCGGGGGATCGCGGCGGAGCTCGAGCGCCAGCGCGCCGTGGTCGAGGCCGGGGGAGAGGTGGCGCAGGAGACGTTCCACTTCGACCCTCGTACCGGGTCTCTGACCCCTCTGCGCTCCAAGGAGTACGCGCACGACTACCGCTACTTCCCGGAGCCTGATCTCGTGCCGCTCGCGCCCACCGAGGAGATGCTCCGCGAGGCGCGCGAGGCGCTGCCGGAGCTTCCGGACGAGCGGCGCCACAGATATGAGAACGAGCTCGGCGTGCCCGAGGTCACCGCGCGCCAGCTCGCCTTCGACGCGGAGCTCGGCGAGTACTTCGAGCGGGCGGTCCAGGCAGCGGCCGACGCGGGGGCGGCGGACGTCCCCGCCGCCGCGATCGCCAACTGGGTCACCGGGGAGCTGACCGCACGACTGCGAGAGTCCGGCGACGGGGAGGCCGGCCCCGGATCCTCGAAGGTCTCGCCGGATGCCCTCGCGAGGCTCGTGGGCATGGTCGAGGCCAAGCAGGTGACGACCGGCGCCGCCCGCAAGGTCCTCGCCGCCCTGGTGGAGGGAGGCGGGGACCCGGCCGAGATCGTCGAGCGCGAGGGGCTGGGGCAGATGTCCGACGAGGGCGAGCTCGAGGCGATCGTCGAGCGGGCCATCGAGGCCCAGCCCGATGCCGCCGAGAGGGTCCGGTCGGGAAACCCCAAGGCGATCGGCCCGATCGTCGGCGCGGTCATGCGCGAGACGAAGGGCAGGGCAGACGGCGGCGATGTGACGCGGCTGATTCACGAGAAGCTCGGCGCCTAGGTGTCTCGCCCGGCCGACGGGGCGCGTCACAATTGGGGCATGGCCGGAGCCCCGTATGTCGTGATCGCCCTCACCTTCGGGATCGCCACGGGCGTGATCGGTCGAGCGAAGGGCAGCTCTTTGTTCATCTGGTTCCTGGTTGGCACCGTGCTGCCGCTCATCGGCCTCGTGGCCGTGATCCTCCACCGCCCGGAGACGGAGGAACCCGAGCGGCGCTGTCCCCGCTGCGGCAAGGTCCACAAGCTCTACGTGCAGGTCTGCACGCGGTGCGGCGCGGACCTGTACCTCCCCGATCCGTCGGAGGTCAGGCGCCCCAGCGCCACCGGGTGAGGCGCCTCGAGCCGCGGATGGCTGGGTAGGGGAGGCTGGGCCGGCGCCGTGCCGGGACGAGGATGGTCTGGGACGGGGTCGCTGGTGTAGGTATCCGGCACGATCGCCAACGACCGACAACCCGCAGATGTAGGTCGTTCGCGATGGGTCTCGTGAGGGAGGGGCCGCGGCCTGTGCCGGCCTGGATGATCGGGCGGGGCGGCCGTCGCCCTACCCAGCCATCACCTGAGCCACGTGCGGACGATCGCGTTCGCGAAGCCGATGCCATAGCGGACCACGGCGGGCTTCTTGGAGTGGCCGTGGCGGCGGTTCGCGACGGTTACCGGCACCTCCTTCGCCGGGATGCCGCGCTTGATCGCCTCGATCAGGAACTCGGAGGTGTGGAACTGCTCCTGGCGCAGCACGAGCTGGGGCAGGACGTCGCTGCGGACGGCGCGGTAGCCGTTCGAGCAGTCGCTGACCTTGGTGCGCGTGATCAGGGACACCGTTCGGTTGAAGAACACGATCCCCATCTCACGCGCGTAGTGGTTCGGCTCGGCGTCGCCGAGGACCCGTGACCCGTGGGCGACGGCGACCTCGCCGGAGAGGACCGGTCCGACGAGGCGCTCCATCTCCGACGGCAGGTGCTGGCCGTCCGCGTCCAGCGTGACGACGACCGTTGCGCCCGAGTCGGCCAACAGCCGATAGCCGGTGCGAAGCGCCGCGCCCCCGCCGCGGTTGATCACGTGCCGAGCGACGACCGCGCCGTGCTGCGCCGCGACGTCGCCGGTCGCGTCCCGCGAGCCGTCGTCGACGACCAGCACCGCGGTCTCCACTCCGCAGACGGCGGCGGGGATCCGGTCGAGCACCCAGCCGACGCTCTCGGCCTCGTTGTACGCGGGGACGAGCACCCCGATCCGGTCGCGAAACCGCTCGGGATGCCCGCTCGCCTTGAACTGCTCCCAGGCCAGTCCCTCGAGCACCTCAGAGAGCTCGCGGGTGATCCGCGACCCCTGCGTCAGGGCCCGGACGACCAGGAGGAAGAGGATCAGGATCGCGAACACGGCCACGCCCACGATCCGGGTGCCGTTCGAGCGCTTGAACGAGAATGCGCTCAGGATCGTGTCCAGGAGCTCGGTGCCGGACACGATCGCGAGCCCGAGCGCGATCACGAGCAGGATCAGCACGTCGGCGTTTCGAAGCGAGCGCCGGCGCCAGATCGCAAAGCCGGCGATCAGGGCCGCGAGCCCCAGCCCGACCGCCCGGATGGCGGTCAGCTCCGGGGGCAGGAGATTCGCCTGCAAGATCGCGGATTCCACGGCCGCAAGAGAATAGATGGGGGGTCGGTCCGCTACCCTCGCGCGGTCATGCGGATCCTGATCCTCGGGGGTGACGGATACCTCGGCTGGCCCACGGCGATGCGCCTCTCGGCGCGCGGGCATGAGGTCTCCGTCGTCGACAACTTCTCGCGGCGGCGCTGGCACGTCCAGCACTCGACGGACTCGCTGATCCCGATCCGGCCGCTCGCGGAGCGAATCGACGCCTGGCGTGCGGCCTCCGGCAACGAGATCTCGAGCTTCGTCGGGAGCATCGAGGATGCCGAGTTCATCGACGCGGTGCTCACCGACACGGCGCCCGAGACGATCGTCCACTACGGCGAGCAGCCGTCGGCCCCGTTCTCGATGATCTCGCGCAAGCACGCCCTCGAGACCCAGCGGACCAACGTCCTCGGGACGCTCAACCTGCTGTTCGGGATTCGCGACAAGGTTCCCGACTGCCACCTCGTGAAGCTCGGAACGATGGGCGAGTACGGAACGCCCGACATCGACATCGAGGAGGGGTTCATCGAGATCGAGCACAAGGGGCGCAGGGACACGCTCCCGTTCCCGAAGCAGCCCGGCTCGCTGTACCACCTCTCCAAGGTCCACGACTCACACAACATCCACTTCGCGTGTCGAATCTGGGGCCTTCGCTCGACCGACCTGAACCAGGGGGTGGTCTACGGCGTCGAGACGGACGAGACCTCCCTCGACGAGCGCCTCGCGACGCGGTTCGACTACGACGAGGTGTTCGGCACCGTGCTCAATCGCTTCTGCGTCCAGGCGGTCATCGGCCACCCCCTCACCGTCTATGGCGAGGGCGGTCAGACGCGCGGGTTCCTCAACATCCGGGACACGCTTCAATGCGTCGAGCTGGCGATCACGAACCCGCCCGAGCTCGGCGAGTACCGAGTCTTCAACCAGTTCACGGAGCAGTTCAGCGTCTCCGAGCTCGCCGAGCTCGTGAAGCGCAGCGCCGGCGAGCTGGGTTACGACGTCGAGATCCGCAAGTACCCCAACCCGCGGGTCGAGGCCGAGCAGCACTACTACAACGCCGTCAACACGAAGCTCCTCGACCTGGGCCTCGAGCCGCACCACCTCGGCGAGGAGCTCGTCCGCTCGATGCTGGAGACGATCCAGCGGCACAAGGACCGGGTGATCGAGCGCGCGATCCTGCCCAGCACCCGATGGAAGCCCGGCGAGCTGGAAGTACCCCAGATCGCCGCCCTCCGAGCACCCCGCGCCAACTAGCGCCGCCGGCGCCTCAGGGTCGTCGACTTGACTCCGGCCGGGGGTCGAAGTACGTTGGGACCGTGAACAAGCGAGCCCGACGGGAGGTGCTCGCCACATTCGGGATGTGCGCTCTCGGCGCCCTTGCGGCCGCCCCGGCGGGCGGCACGGTGCAGGGGGACTTCGACGGCGACGGGCGCGGCGACCTCGCGATCGGCGCGCCCGGCGAGAACGTCGGCGGCGGGGCGAACGCCGGCGCCGTGACAATCGTGTACTCGGGCGCGACCGGGCTCAGGCCGCAGACCGCCAGGCTGTTCAGCGAGAACACCAAGGGCGTGCCTGGAACGCCCGGCTCGACGGATCGCTTCGGCACCGCGCTCGCCGCGGGGGACTTCGACCGCGACCACGAGGCCGACTTGGCCATCGGCGTGCCCGGCAGATCGGTCGCGGGCGAGTCGGGCGCGGGGGCCGTGGTCGTCCTGTACGGGACGAAGCATGGTCTGCGCGCCAGGGGAAGCCGGGCGTTCACCCAGAACACGAAGGAGGTGGAGGACCACGCCGAGGCTGCGGACCTCTTCGGAGGCGTGCTCGAGACGGGTGACTTCAACGGGGATGCCCGCGACGATCTGGCGGTGGGTGTCGGTCAGGCCAATCTGAACGGCGAGAACGGTGGTGCCGGCGCCGTGGAGGTCCTGTACGGCTCCGGGAAAGGCCTTCGCACCAAGGCCGACCAGCTCTGGACGCAGGACAGCCCAGGCGTCGCGGATGCCGCCGAGGGGGCGGACTTCTTCGGCGGCGCGCTGGCGAGCGGCGATCTCGGCCGCGGCAAGCGCGACGACCTCGCGATCGGCGTCCCGGCCGAGGCCCTCGCGGGCGGGTTTGCGGCGGGCGCGGTCAACGTGCTCTATGGAACGCCCAAGCGTCTGAGGGCGAAGGGCGATCAGTTCTTCAGCCAGGACGACCCAACCGAGATCGCCGGTGACGCCGAGCCGGGCGATCTCTTCGGGAGCGCCCTGACGAGCGGAGACTTCGACCACGACGGTCACGCCGATCTCGGGGTCGGCGTGCCGCGCGAGGACTTCGGCGCGGTCGACGTCGGCGCGGTGAACGTGATCTACGGCTCGGCGACGGGGCTCGTCCCCGAGGGAAACCGGGTCTTCCTTCAGGGCCAACCGGGCCTCGGCGACAGCGCGGAAGCCGGGGACATGCTCGGGTCGTCCCTCGCCAGCGGGCGCTTCGACGCGGGAAGGACCGCCGACCTGGCCGCAGGCGATCCGGGTGAGGACGCCCAGGCGGGCGGCGTCAACGTCGTCTACGGCTCGCCGACGGGGCTCGCGAGCAACGACTACACGATCATGTTCGGGGCGGCCGCCGGCGAAGGGCAGGGAGCCGCGCTCGGCGCGGGACGGTTCGGCGAGGACAGCCGCGGCGACCTCGCGGCGGGGCTGCCGGGTGACACGGGGGCGACCGGCGGGCGGATCGCCGCCTTCTACGGTCGGCCCGCAGGCCTCGGGTTCGGCGCCGTGGATTACATCGACCAGGGCGATCCCGGGATCCCGAGCGCGGGCACGGCGTTCGATCGCTTCGGGGCTGCGCTGGCACCCTAAATCCTCCGCCCTACAATCCGTGGCCCATGAGGGCCGCCGACGCATTGTGTGAAGCGCTGAAGGCCGAGGGCGTCGAGCACGTCTTCGGGATCCCCGGCGGCGCGAACCTGCCGACCTACGACGCGATCTACGACGCGGACTTCAAGCACATCCAGGCTCGCCACGAGCAGGGCGCCGGGCACGCGGCGGAGGGATACGCGAAGGCGTCGGGCCGGGTTGGCGTGGCGTTCGCGACCTCCGGCCCGGGCGCGACAAACCTGGTCACGGCGATCACGGACGCGATGCTGGACTCGGTCCCGACGGTGTTCATCACCGGCCAGGTGCGAACGGACCTGATCGGAACCGACGGGTTCCAGGAGGCGGACGTCACCGGGATCACGCTGCCGATCGTCAAGCACTCGTTCCTGGTCACCGATCCCCGCCAGATCCCCGAGTACATCCACGCCGCGTTCCACATCGCCTCCACCGGGCGCCCCGGCCCGGTGCTGGTTGACATCCCGCAGGACCTCTCCCGCGCCGACATCGAGTACGAGCCGGCGGAGGGCCCGCCGGACCTGCCCGGGTACAAGCCGCCTACCGAGGGGAACATCAAGCAGATCCGCTTGGCCGCCAAGGCGCTCGCCAACGCGCAGCGGCCGGTGATCTATGCGGGCGGCGGGATCATCAACGCCGACGCGTCCCCCGAGCTAATCGAGTTCGCCACCTCCGACAAGCTCCCCGTCACCTTGACCGTGATGGGCCTCGGCGCCTTCCCGGCTCCACACGACCAGTGGCTGGGGATGCTCGGGATGCACGGCACCCGGACCGCCAACTACGCGATGGACAACGCGGACCTGATCCTCGCGATCGGCGCGCGTTTCGACGATCGGATCACGGGGAAGCTCTCCGAGTTCGCGCCGCGGGCGAAGTTCGTCCACGTCGACGTCGATCCGGCCGAGATCTCCAAGAACGTCCCGGCGCACATCCCGATCGTCGGCGACGCCAAGGACGTATTGCCGAAGCTGACCCGCGAGTACCGCGCCCTCAAGGCGGACTCGGGAAGGCTCGAGGGCTGGTGGAAGCAGATCCGCGCCTGGCAGGCCGAGTACCCGCTCGGCTATGAGGACTCGACCGACTCGGAGATCAAGCCCCAGTTCATGATCGAGGCGATGTACGAGGCCACCGAGGGCGAGGCGATCATCACCTCCGACGTCGGCCAACACCAGATGTGGGCGGCGCAGTACTACCACTTCTCGCGCCCCCGCCAGTGGATCAACTCGGGGGGCCTCGGCACGATGGGCTTCGGGCTCCCGGCGGCGATCGGGGCCAAGGTCGCGCGGCCGGACGACCCCGTCGTCTGCCTGGCCGGCGACGGCAGCCTGGTGATGGTCTGCCAGGAATTCGCCACCGCGGCCGCCCACAACATCCCGGTGAAGGTGTTCCTGATGAACAACGGCCACTTCGGCATGGTCCGCCAGTGGCAGGAGCTCTTCTGGGACGGGCGCTACTCCTCGGTGGAGATGGGCGACAGCCCGGATTGGGCCAAGCTGGCCGACGCGTTCGGGTGGACCGGCATGCGCTGCGCGGACAAGCGCGAGCTCAAGGACAGCATGCGCGCCGCGCTCGAGGCGGAGGGCCCGGTGCTGCTCGACGTCCACGTCTCGAAGACCGAGAACTGCTACCCGATGATCCCGGCTGGGGCCGCCGCCCGGGACATGGTGGGCTGATGGAAGCCGGGACGCCCGACCTCGTCAAGCTCGAGGACCTCGAGGCATCACGCGCCCTGACCGGGCGAAAGCACATCCTCTCCCTCCTGGTCGAGAACAGGCCCGGCGTGCTGGCCCGCATCGCCGGCCTGTTCAGCCGCCGCGGGTTCAACATCGACACGCTGGCGGTGGGCCCGACCGACGACCCCGACGTCTCCCGCATCACGCTGACCCTGGACGGCGCGGTGCATCCGATCGACCAGGTCACCAAGCAGCTCCACAAGCTGGTCAACGTCCTGAAGATCCGCGACATGGAGCCGGACCAGACCATCTCGCGCGAGATGGCCCTGTTCCGGGTCCAGGCGTCGGTGGAGAGCCGCGCGGAGATCATGCACTTCGCCGAGATCTTCAGGGCGAAGATCGTCGACGTGTCCCGGCGCACCCTGACCATCGAAGTGACGGGGTCGAACGACAAGATCGACGCGTTCGAGCGCATGATCCGCCCGCATGGGCTGATCGAGATGGCCCGGACCGGCGAAGTGGCCATCTCGCGCTCCCGCCCAGACCAGTAGTCCAGCCGGCGGCTGCTCCGCTCGCGTCCGCCGCCGCCGGGCTAGGGTTCCGACGTGGCGGCAGGTCCACAGTCGTGAACCGCGACTTCGTCGCTGGCGCGGGCGAAGCACTCGCCCGTGTCGAGGCGTCGCTGGCCGAGGCGGGAGAGGCGCGGCGGCTCGTCAGCGTCACCGCGCCGGTGGAGGTCGACGATCCCAGCGCGGCCGTCTTCGCCTCGCGGCTGGCCGGCGACCGGTGGTTCTGCTGGGAGCAGCCCGAGCGCGACGGGTTCGCGATCGCCGCGCTGGGGAGCGCGCACGAGGTCGTTTCCCGGGGGTCCGGGCGTTTCGCGGACACCGTCGAGGCCTGCGAGCGGGTCGTCCGCGACCGAATGGCCGCCGAGCCGGAGGCGTTGCCCGCCGGGGCCGGACCGGTGTGGGTGGGGGGGTTCGCGTTCGCGCCCGACGGCGGCCTCGAGCCGCAATGGTCGTCGTTCCCGCCGGCGCTTCTCGTGATGCCCGAGCTGATCCTGCACCGGGCCGGCGGCCGTACCCACCTGACGCTGTGTGTGGTCGGCGGGGCCGGCCCAAGCGCCGGGCAGGCGGTGGCGCGGTTGGGCGCCCGGCTGGCGGCGCTCACCGAGGCCCCGCTTCCCCTCGCGGACCCGCACCCGACCGCCGAGGTCCGAATCGCGAGCGCGCTGGCGCCGGAGCGTTTCGAGCACGCCGTCGCCCAGGGGGTGGACCGAATCCGGGCCGGGGCGTTGGAGAAGGTGGTCCTGGCGCGAGAGGTCGTCGTCGAGGCGCCTCGGGCGCACGATCCGGCTGCGCTGTACGGGGCGCTGCGGGAGGAGTTTCCGTCGTGCTTCTGCTTCTGCTGCGGCTCGCCGGAGGCGGCCTTTCTGGCGGCCAGCCCCGAGCTCCTGGTGCGCCGTTCCGGGGCGAGCGCGGCGACCGTGGCCCTGGCCGGCTCGACCCGGCGCAGCGCCGATCCGTCCGTGGACGATCACCTCGGTGAGCAGCTCCTGCGCTCCGCCAAGGACCGCGGCGAGCACGAGATCGTGGTGCGCCGCATCGAGCGGGAGCTTGGCCCGTATTCCGTTTGGGTCGAGGCGGCGCCCGAGCCGGGCCTGGTGAAGGTGGCGAACATCCAGCATCTGGCCACGCCCATCCACGCCCAGCTCTCGGAGCCTCGCTCCGCGGTCGAGCTGGCCGCGCTCCTGCACCCGACGCCCGCCGTCGGCGGTGAGCCCCGCGACCGGGCGCTCACGGTGATCGATCAGCTCGAGGGGCTCGATCGGGGGTGGTACGCCGGGCCGGTTGGATGGATGGACACGGCCGAGGACGGCGAGTTCTGCGTCGCGATCCGCTCGGCGCTCTTGCGGGATCGCACGGCCCACCTGTTCGCGGGCAACGGCATCGTGGCCGACTCGAAGCCCGAGGCCGAGCTCGCCGAAACCGAGGTCAAGCTGAGCGCGCTCCTCCCGGCCCTCGCCGGGTAGCGGCGAAGCTTCGCTCAGTCCTCGCTCACCAGGTCGACCGCGGTCCCGTCCTGCCAGAGGGCCAGCTCGTCCGGATCTGCGAACGGGGGCCCGGCCGACCGCTGTCGCTCGACGTAGGCGCGCATCGCCCGTCTCGCTGCCGGTCGGGAGACCGTGGCCATGAACCACCGGCGCTCCTCCGCGAGGCCCTCGGGCAGCGACTTCGAACCGCCGTCGAGGACCGCCCGCTTGGCGGCCGCCACCGAGAGCGGCGCGCGCCGCGCGAGACGCTCCGCGGCCGCGGCCACCGCCTCGGAGAGCTCGGGGTCGGGGACCACGCGGTGGACGAGGCCCAGCTCGTGCGCCTCAACGGGGCTCAGGGCGCGAGCCTCGAGGACCATCTCCAGCGCTCGCGAGGGGCCGACGATCCGCGACAGCCGCTGCGTCCCGCCGGCGCCGGGGCAGAAGCCCAGCGTCACCTCGGGGAGACCGAACCGGCCGGCCCCCTCGGCCATGTAGCGAAGGTCGCAGGCAAGCGAGAGCTCACAGCCGCCGGCGAGCGCCGGCCCGTTGATCGCGGCGATGAACACCTTGTCCATCCGCTGCATGCGCAGGAACGCATCGTGGATTCGCTGTAGCTCCAGGAGGCCCGAGGCCGGCGTTCGCTGGAGTGCTGCGCGAGCGCCGGGAAGCCGCGCCACGCCGCCGACCGTCTGCAGGGAGGCGCCAGCGACGCCGGCGGACAGGCTGCGCCCGACGCCTTCCGACCCGGCGAGGATCTCCGCGACGTCGTAGTGGGTGATGAAGAGCCCCTCGGGCTTTCCCGTGAGGACCACGCTGCCCACCGAGCGCTCGCTCTCGAGGGCGTCGAGCAGGTCGTCGAGCTCGGCCACCATCACGCGATCCATGAGATTGAGAGGCGGGTTGTCGAAACGCACGGTCAGGACTCGGCCCTCGCGCTCGGTCTCGAATGTCCGTGCCATCTGTGTTGCCTCCTTGGTGTTGTCGGTTCAGGCGCCGCGGGGGGCGCCCAGGGCCTCGGCGACCCGCGCGGCCACCCGCTCGTGGAGCTCGACGTTTCGCCGGCGGTCGACCGGGATCTCGATCAGGCACGTCTCGCGGCCCGCCTGCTCGAGCTGGCCGAGGTCGTCCACGCGCGCGTGGGGGACCCCGTGGATCGCGGCGACCTTCGCGGGATCGATCCCGAGAGGGGTGCCCAGCAGCGCCTCGAACTCGTCGCGCTCGATCTGAGCGGCCTGCGGCAGGAACTCGAAGATGCCCCCGCCGTCGTTGTTCAGGACGACGATCCGAACCGGGACGGTGACGTGGCGAAGCGCGGCCAGCCCGTTCATGTCGTGAAAGAGCCCCAGGTCTCCGGTGACGATCCACGCGGGGCGCCCGCTGGCCGCAGCGGCCCCGAGTCCGGACGAGATCAGGCCGTCGATCCCGTTCACGCCTCGATTGCACAGGAACCTGGCCCGTGCGGGGCCGCTCGGGACGAATCCCTCCTGATCGCGGATCGGCATCGACGAGGCCGTGTAGACGAGGTCGCCGTCGCGGTAGAGCCGAGAGAGCTCCGCGTGGGCCCCGGGCTCAGTCGCCTCCGCTGTCGACGCCAGCTCCGAGTCGATCGCCTCGGCGGCGCGCCTGCCCGCGGCGAGCCACGCATCCCGCCACGTGGGGTCGCCCCCGCCGAGCCGGGTGGCCAGTGCCGCCGCGACCGACGACGCGTCGGCACGGACGATCGTCTCCGCCGTGCCGGTCGGCTCGTTCCAGCCGAAGGCAGGATCGACGACGACCTGCCGCAGGTCGGGCAGGGAGGCCAGCCACTGCCGAAGGGCCTTGCTGGTCGGCATGTCGCCGAAGCGGATCACCGCCTCGGGCGCGAGCGCCGCCGGGCGCGAGCGCGCGATCCAGTCGTAGGGCCAGACGACGAGGTCCCGTTCGTGTCCACCGAGACGGAGCTGGGAGGTCGGCTCCGCGAGGATCGGGTACCCGGCCGCCGAGGCGAGCGCGGCTACGGGCGCGGCCAGCCGCTCGTCCGGCTGGCGGCCGCACAAGATGAGCCCGCGCGGCGAGTTGCCCACGCGGTCTGCGATCTCGTCGAGCAGTGCCTCCTCGGCCGGGGCGGGGCCGGCGGCCACCGCCGAGAGCGGCCGCTCGCCCCGACCCTCCAAAGCGAGCGGCGAGCTCGCCGTGACGTCCTCCGGATGGGGCTCGGGGCCGAGCGGGTCGCGAAATGCCACGTTGAGCTGCACCGGGCCCGGCCGGGGCTCACCGCGCGCCGCCGCATGGGCGCGGCACGCAACCGAGCGGAGGTGGAGGAGCCCCGCGTCGTCGGCATCGTGCATTCCGACCTCGCGGAACCACCGCACCGCTTCGCCGTAGAGCTTCAGCTGGTCGATGGTCTGCCCGGCTCCGATCCCGCGCAGCTCCGGTGGCCTGTCGGCGGTCAGCGCGATCAGGGGCACGGCGGCCTCGTCCGCCTCGCAGATGGCGGGATGAAGGTTGGCCGCCGCCGTTCCCGAGGTGCACAGGATCGCGGTCGGATGGCCGCTCGCCTGGGCCGCCCCAAGCGCGAAGAAACCCGCGGAGCGCTCGTCCACGATCACGGTGGCCTCGATCGCCGGCTGGCGCCACAGCGCGAGCGCCAACGGCGTTGAGCGGGAACCGGGGGAGATGACGGCGTGTCGGACGCCGCAGCGCGCCAGCTCCTCGACCATCGCCGACGCGAGCGCGGTGTTCCTGTTGGTTGGGTCCACCGGCGCGAACCGTACTGGGCGGGTGAAGCGGCCTGGGTAAGAGCTGGGGAATGCCCCGCGGGGCTACAGGCGATGGCGCTCGAGGGCCGCCTCGTCGATCTCCACCCCCAACCCGGGGCCGTCGGGCACCCGGAGGAGGCCGTCATACATCTCGCATTCGATCGACGCCACCGTGTCCGCGAACAGGAGCTGGGTTGCCAGGCCCTGGGCAACGGGCGCGAGGACGCCCTCATCGCGCAGGGCTTGGGCCGCGTGGGCCGCGGCGGCGATCCCGACGGGGCCATCGAGGGCGCTCGACAGGTAGACGGGGAGCTGGGCGGCGATTCTGCGCACGGGCTCGATGCCGCCCGCCTTGACGAGCTTCGCGGTCGCGAGCTGGCAGGCGCCGGCGGCGACCGCGCGACCCGCGTCCTCCGGGCTCGCCACGCTCTCGTCGGCGGCGATCGGCACCGCGGTCTGCGAGCGCACCACGGCCAGGCCCTCCAGGTCCTCGGCGGGCTGCTCCGCGAGCTCGAGCCCGTGGCGCTCCATTGCGGTCAGCCGAATGACGGCCTCCTCGGGCGACCAGACGCCGTTGGCGTCGACCCTGATCCTCGCCTGGGCCCCGACCTCGGCCCGCACGGCCTCCACCTGGCCGACGTCGCCCGGCACCCCGACCTTGAGCTTGAAGGTCGAAAACCCCCGCTCGAGCCAGCGCTCCGCGTCCGCTGCGACCGCCCTCGGAGGTCCCGCCACGAGGGTCGCGTTGCACTCGACAGGCCCGGCCGATGCGGCACCAAGCACGCGCCACAGCGGGACCCCCGCCAGCTTCGCGGCCAGGTCCAGCCGGGCGACCTCGACCGCGGCGGCGGTCGGAGCCGAGATCGCACCCGAGACCGGCGACGTCGCGAAACGGCTGTCCAATGGGTCGGCGCCGATCAAGGCGGAGGCAACCGGCTCCCGAAGCTCGCGCAGGACGGTCTCCAGCGAGGCGCCGCCGCCCCGTAGGGAAAGCGGCACCGCCTCGCCGACTCCCTCGGGGCCCTCGTCGGTTCGCAACCGCACCAGCACCATCTCGCGACGCTCCAGGCGCCCGCGGGCCGTCACGTAGGGCCGCTCGAACGGGAGCGCGTACGGAATCGCCTCGAGGGAGGTGATCCGCATCGACGTCAGGCGGCGATCACGAGCCCGCCGGCGAGCAGCACGCTGAAGGCGGCCAGGAGCGCCCCGGTTCCGGCCAGGGCGGCGTTCAGCGACGGGCCGTCGGCGCGGGTCATGACCGCCTCGAGCGGGCGCCGCGCGAGCGGCGCCGCGCCCAGCGCGAGGAGGCCCCACGCCGACTCACCGGTGGCCGCCAGCGTGATGGGCACGGCGAGGAAGGCCGCCGCGAGCAGCCCGGCATAGAGCTGGCGGGTTCGCCGCCGCCCGATCCTCACGGCGAGGGTGCGCTTGCCGGCCCGCTGGTCCGTCTCGATGTCGCGAACGTTGTTCACGACCAGGATCGCGGTCACCAGGAAGCCGACGGCCAGCGAGAGCCCGAAGGGCAGCCAGTCCAGCCGCCCGAGCTGGACGTAGTAGGAGCCGTTCACCGCGACCAGCCCGAAGAACAGGAACACGAAGAGCTCGCCCAGGCCCTCGTATCCGTAGGGCCGCGGGCCGCCCGTGTACAGGACACCGGCGAGGATGGACGCCACGCCCACGATCAGGATGACGATCCCGGCGACGACGGTCAGGTAGACCCCGGCCGCCACGGCGACGGCGAACGCCACCCATGTGGCCACGAGGACGCGCCGTGGGGCGACGAGGCCGGACGACGTCACGCGCACCGGCCCCAGCCGGTCGGCGCTGTCCGCTCCGCGCCGTGCGTCCGAGTAGTCGTTGGAGAGGTTGGTCCCCACCTGGATGAAGACGCTGCCGATCAGGGCGGCGACGAACGCGCCGACGCGGATGTCGTCGCTCGCGTCGACGGCGGCCGCCGTACCGACGAGCACAGGCGCGATCGCCGCCGGCAGCGTGCGCGGCCTCGCGGCCATGAGCCAGAGCCTCACCGCCGACATGCTCCGCTACGCGTCCCTTACCACTCCGCCGACATGCTCGGCTTCGCCTCCGCTGTCGGCGGGGTTTGGGCGCTGCCGTGGCGGCAGGACCACACTGACGACCCGCGACTTCGTCGCTAGCTCCAACCGCTCAAGGGCGCTTGGGGAACTTCGAGAAGTCGGGGCGCCGGCCCTCGACGTAGGCGTTGCGGCCCTCCTGTCCCTCCTCGGTCATGTAGAACAGGAGCGTCGCGTCGTGGGAGAGCTGCTGGAGGCCCGAGAGCCCGTCCTCGGCGGCGTTGAAGCTCGCCTTCAGGAGGCGCAGCGAGAGGGGGGAGAGGCTCGACATCTCGCGGCACCACGCCACGGTCTCGCGCTCGAGGTCCGAGAGCGGAACGACCGCGTTGACCAGCCCCATGTCGAGGGCCTCCTCGGCCCCGTAGAGGCGGCAGAGGAACCAGATCTCCTTCGCCCGCTTGACGCCCACGTTCCGCGCCAGAAGGCCGGCTCCGAAGCCGCCGTCGAAGCTCCCCACTCGGGGTCCCGTCTGCCCGAACCTCGCGTTGTCCGCGGCGATCGTCAGGTCACAGACCAGATGCAGGATGTGCCCGCCGCCCACCGCGTACCCGGCGACCATGGCGACGACGGGCTTCGGGGTGCGACGGATCTGCACGTGGAGGTCGCCCACGTCGAGGCGCCCGACGCCCTTCTGCGCAACCTCGTCGTCCCCGATGTAGCCGTCGCTGCCGCGGATCCGCTGGTCGCCGCCGGAGCAGAAGGCCTCGTCCCCGGCGCCGGTGAAGATGATCGTGGCGACCTCCAGGTCGTCCCGGGCCCGGGCGAAGGCGTCCCGCAGCTCCGCCAGCGTCTGGGGTCGAAACGCGTTTCGCACCTCCGGGCGATCGATCGTGATCTTGGCGAGGCCATCAGCGCGCTCGTAGCGGATGTCCTCGAACCTTCCCGCGGATCTCCATTCGATCGGGGCGTAGAGCTCGTCCTCGGACGGTGCGTCCTTGTGGCGGGTCGGCACGTTCGGGATTATCCATGCGATGGCCCCGGAGGGCAGACGGCGATGATCCTGGACGACTGGCTCGCGCAGCGCGCGCAGACGAGCCCCGATCGCACCGCGCTCCTCGCCGGCGAGCTCGAGCTGAGCTACAGGGAGCTGGAGGCGGAGGCGACAAGCGCGGCACGCCGGCTGGCAGCGAGGGGCGTGCGCGCCGAGGCCACCGTCGCCCTCACACGACCGGCGGGCGCGGAGTACGTCGTGCTCCTGCACGCGCTGATGAAGCTCGGGGCCGTGGCCTATCCCCTCAACCCCGACTTGGCCGCGCCCGAGCTGGAGGCCCAGCTCGAGCGCGTGAAGCCCGCCCTGGTGCTGGGGACGGATGACCCCTTGACGATGACCGAGGCCGACCTCCCCCTGTTGGGCGAGCACGACCTCGACGCGATCCACTGCCGCATCCTGACCAGCGGCACCTCCGGTGGCGCCCGCGCGGTCGGGCTCACCTATGGAAACCATCTCTGGAGCGCGGTTGGCTCCGCGTTCAACCTCGGGGTCGACCCCGCCGACCGCTGGCTGTGCTGCCTTCCGCTCCATCACGTCGCGGGCCTCGAGATCATCCTCCGCTCCGTCATCTACGGCACCGGGGCGATGGTTCAGGACGGCTTCGATCCGGACGCCGTGGCGGACGCGCTCGAACGCGGGGGGGTGAGCCTGGTCTCGTTGGTGACCACGCAGCTCTCGAGGTTGCTCGAAGCCGGCGTGGACCTCGCCGCTCCACGGGCGATCCTTGTCGGTGGCGGGCCGGTGCCTCGCGACGTCCTCGAGGAGGCGATCGGACGGGGGGCGAAGGTGGTCCAGACGTACGGGCTCACCGAGACGGCGTCACAGGTGACCACGCTGGCGCCCGAGGATGCGCGGCGCAAGCTCGGGTCGGCCGGAAGGCCGCTCCTGACGACGCACCTGCGCATTCAGGAAGGAGAGATCCTGGTCCAGGGCCCCGTGGTGGCGCCGGGGTGCGCCGACGAGGACGGCTGGCTGCACACGGGGGACCTCGGGCGGATCGACGAGGAGGGGTTCCTCTATGTGGAGGACCGGCTGGGCGACGTCATCGTCTCCGGCGGCGAGAACGTGCTGCCGGCCGAGGTCGAGGAGGTGCTACTGCGCCATCCAGAGGTCGCCGACGCGGCGGCGGTCGGCCGCGCGGACGCCGAGTGGCAGGAGGCGGTGACCGCGGTCGTGGTCCTGAGGGACGGCGCCGCGGCCGACGCGGAGGAGCTGCGACGCCACTGCGCCGGGTCGCTCGCCCCCTACAAGGTGCCGAAGCTCTTCGAGTTCGTCTCCGAGCTACCGCGCACCGCGTCGGGGAAGCTGGTGCGCCGGGCGCTCAGATGAGGAGGTAACGAGATGGATCGCTCAGACGTCGCCAGATGGCTCCAGGCCTATGTCGAGGCCTGGAAGTCGTATGACCGCGCGCGGATCGCGGCGCTGTTCAGCGAGGACGTGCGCTACCGCTTCCACCCCTACGACGAGCCGACCGTGGGACGAGACGCGGTGGTCGAGGCCTGGCTGGGGGAGGGCGACCACAAGGGCGCTCCCGATCGGGACGCGCCGGGCACCTACGACGCTCGGTACGAGGCGGTCGCCGTCGATGGCGACACCGCGGTCGCCACCGGCACCAGCACCTACGTGGTGGAGCCGGGGGGAGCGATCGATGCGGTCTACGACAACAGCTTTGTGGTGCGGTTCGACGAGGAGGGTCGTTGCCGCGAGTTCACCGAGTGGTACATGAAGCGGCCGGCCTCGTAGAGTGCCGCGGATGAGCGACGAAGGAATCTTCTACGACGACGAAGCTGACCTCTCCCTTTTGGAGGGCAAGACCATCGCGATCCTGGGCTACGGATCGCAGGGGCACGCGCACGCCCTCAACCTGAAGGACTCGGGCTGCGAGGTCGTGGTCGGCCTTCGCTCCGGGTCGGCGAGCCGAGCGGATGCGGAGGAAGCGGGGCTGACGGTGCTGGACGTGGGGGAGGCGGCCAGCCGCGGCGACCTCGTGATGATCCTCCTGCCCGACGAGAGACAGGCCGAGGTGTGGGAGCAGGAGATCCGCGATGGGATCGCCCCCGGCGACCTGCTCCTGTTCGCCCACGGCTTCTCCATCCACTTCGGCCAGATCGAGCCGCCGCTCGGCGTCGACGTGGGGATGGTCGCCCCCAAGGGCCCTGGCCACCTCGTCCGCCGTCAGTTCGCCGATGGCCGGGGGGTGCCGTGCCTCATGGCCATCCACCAGGACGAGACGGGCAACGCCCGCGATCTCGTGCTCGCCTACGCGAAGGGGATCGGCGGCACTCGCGCCGGGGTGATCGAGACCACCTTCAAGGACGAGACCGAGACCGACCTGTTCGGCGAGCAGGCCGTGCTCTGCGGGGGGCTCACTGAGCTGGCTCGTGCCGGCTTCGAGACCCTGGTCGAGGGAGGCTATGACCCGCGCCTCGCGTACTTCGAGTGCCTGCACGAGCTCAAGCTCATCGTCGACCTGATGTATGAGAAGGGCATTCAGGGCATGCGCGACTCGATCTCCAATACCGCGGAGTACGGCGACATGACGAGGGGCAAGCGCGTGATCGCGGAGGAGACCCGCGAGGCGATGCGCCAGATCCTCGCCGACATCCAGTCGGGCGAGTTCGCGCGCGAGTGGATCGCCGAGAATCGCGCGGGTGCGGAGAGCTTCCAGCGAATGCGTGAGGAGGCCGCCGACCACCCGGCGGAGAAGGTGGGCACAGAGCTTCGCTCGATGATGCCCTGGATCGCCGGCGGCGACTGAGCCGCAAGCGTTTTCCCACCCGCACGCTCAGGCACGGATCTGGACGAACGTCCAGTTGCGTCCGCCGATCGACGTGCGATGATCGCGCCGCCCTCAGGTAGTTGACTGTCCGTACCGCCTGCGGGCGACCCCCCAACCGAACGGAGGACAGATGACCGAGACGCCCGAGACGCCCAGCGGGCCCGAGCCGACCCCACCGGGCGGTTCCCAGCCCCCGGCGCCACCGCCTCCGCCGCCGCCTGCGGCCGCCGCGCCGGCGACCGCCGCCGACTATCCGGTGCGCCTCGAGATCGAGCACCAGGAGGAGTACAGCCGGTTCATGCCGCTGATCAAGTGGCTCTTGGCGATCCCGCACTATCTCGTGCTCCTCGTGCTCGGGATCGGCGCGTTCTTCGTGGTCATCTTCTCCTTCTTCGCGGTTCTGTTCACCGGGCGCTATCCGCGCGGGATGTTCGACTACATGGTGGGCGTCCACCGGTGGGGGCTGAGGGTCGTCGCGTACACCGATCTGATGGTCGACCCGTACCCGCCGTTCACGCTCGCGGACGACCCCGACTACCCGGTGGAGTTCGACATCGAGTACCCGGAGTTCGTGAACCGCTGGCGGCCGCTGGTCCACTGGCTGCTGGTCATTCCCTACGCGATCGTCGCGTACATCGTCTACTACCTCGGGCGGATCCTGGTGTTTTTCGCGTTCTTCACCATCCTCTTCGCGAAGACCTACCCGGAGGGCATGTTCAACATCGTCAAGATCAGCCTGCGCTGGATCGCGAGAGCGAGTGCGTACGAGAACTGGATGGTGACGCGCTACCCACCGTTCGTGTGGGACTAGCAGGAAAAGCACGCGCGCCTGCGTTCTTGAGCCGCTCGGCCTGAAAACCCAGGGGCCAGCCAAGTAGGAGGGACCGGTTGGATGAGCGATCTCGCAGCGACGTTCGATGCCCACATGCGAGCCGAGTTCCAGGATCTCGACCTGGAGGCGACCATGGCCACCATGGCCGATGATCCCCACGTTCACCACGTCCCGACGATCACCGGAGGTAACGGGTCCGCGGGCGTGCGGGAGTTCTACGAGAACCACTTCATCGGCCAATGGCCCGACGACACGGAGGCGCGACCGATCTCGAGGACGATCGGCGAGAGCCAAGTCGTCGACGAGCTGATGATGACCTTCACGCACGATCGCCAGCTCGAGATCATGCTCCCCGGCATTCCACCCACCGGGCGCCGGATCTCGGTGCCCGTTGTCGTCGTCGTCGGGTTCGAGGACGGAAAGGTCAAGCACGAGCACATCTACTGGGACCAGGCCACGGTGCTGGTTCAGGCGGGCCTCATCGACCCGCGCGATCTGCCGGTGGCGGGTTCCGAACAGGGCGAGGCCCTGCTCGATCAACGACGTCCCAAGAACGAGCTCCTGGCCGGCTCGGGTTGAGCGCGCCCCTCGGCGGCCACATCCCCGTGCCCGGCGCCCTCCGCGCCGGCGAGCACGATCAGACCCGCGAACATCACCGCGAGCGCGGCGACGTCGAGCGTGATCCCGAGGGGATCGTCACGCAGGGCCTCGTGAAACAGCGTCACGCCGAGGACGACGCTCGTAACCGCATCGACGATGTTGAAGGTGGCCATCGCCGGCGCCAGGACCCCGGTCTGGAGCGCCATCTGGCTCAGCGTCATCCCGACGTAGCCCACGACCAAGAGGCCATACAGGTGCCAGGTGCCGAGTACGTGCAGGACACCCTCGTCGACTTGGGCCACGGTCGCCTTGGTGAGCGCCGCACCGAGCCCGAATAGGAGCCCCGATGCAGTGCCGAGCAACGCCGCCTTGACGCCGGGCGAGCCGCGTAATCCGGCGGCGAGGAGCACGGCGCTGAGCGCCGCGATCGCGACCAACGCCAAGAGCCAGTCGCCAAACGGGGCGTCGTCGCGCCCCGCGGTCGGATCCCCAACGACCAGAAAGATCGCGAGGCCTGATGTGGCCGCAGCGGCGCCGAGCACGTCGCGGCGCCGGACCCGCTGGTGGGTGAGGCGCGCACCGAGGGGAAGGGAGAAGACGACGCTGGTGGCCAGGATCGGCTGTACGACCACGAGCCTTCCAATCCCCAGCGCGACGGCCTGACACGCGAAGCCGACGCCGTCGGCGAGGATTCCCCCGATCCAGACCGGCCTACGCGCGAGGCGCGCGAGAAGCCTCGCGACGCCCCGGGCTGACGCGCCTGAGGGCTCTGCCACCGCGCCCCGCTGCTGAAGCACGGTCCCGAGGGCGAAGAAGAAGGCCGAGACGACAGCGAGGGCGATCTCCATCGGCCGTCTACCGAACGTTCGGCCAGGGTCGCCGTTCGGGGGCGAGGGATTCCCTCGGCGTTCCGAAGGGTTGTTGTGGGCCCGATGGCCGCCGCTTCACGTCTTCATGCGCTGATCGCGCTCTGCCTGATCTGCCTGGTTTCGATCGCCGGCCTGCGATCGGCCAGCGTAAGCCAGGCCAGCACGCTGCCGCCGCCGACCTGCTTCGACAAGAGCTTCACCGTCCGCGCAGACCGGACGGTCAGCGGGAGCATCCGCTGCTTCGCGCCCGTCGTCGACTCCTACGAGATCCTGCGACGGCCGGCTCACGGCTCGCTTCACGTCGACTACGACGCGGAGGCCTTCACCTACTCGCCGAGCGCCGCCTACGGCGGCCCGGACTACTTCACCTGGAGGGCCTCCAACTCCTCCGGCGACTCGAACACGGCGCGAGTCGACTTCACCGTCGTCCCGCGACCGCCCACCTGCCACAAGGTCGAGCGCTCCACCGGGCAGGGCCACAATCTCGCCCTCGCCCTCGACTGCGCCGGCACGGGGCCGCTGACCTACGAGATCGTGGAGCCGCCGACCCACGGGTCGATCGTCAACCTCGACTCTCGGACGGGGAAGTTGAGCTACCACCCCGACCCACGCTACTTCGGCCGCGACGGCTTCACCTATCGCGCCAGCAACGCCGGCGGGAACTCGGCGATCGCCTCGGTCCGCGTGACGATGACCATCCCCATTCGCTGCTTCAGCCGCGGCATCTCGACGTCTGCCGACACCCCGGTGGCCTCGAGCTTTCCCTGCAAGGGCTTGCCGCCGGCGGGGCAGAAGTACGTGATCACCCATCACCCCCGGCACGGCTCCGTGCGTGGCGTCAACGCCTCGGGCACGCCTGAGCGCTTCGTCTACGTGCCCGATCGCCATTTCCATGGCGTCGACTCCCTGGGCTTCAAGGTCCGCACCGATCGCGGCTCCTCGCCGTCGGTCACGGTGCCGATCTACGTCGCCGCCTCCCGAAAGGTCGTAGCCAGCCGGGCCACCGGCGGAAAGGCGTGCTTCGGCAAGGCGGCGAGCCTGACGGCTCGGTCTCCAGGACACCGAATCCAGGGCCCGGGTGGGAGCGTGGTCATCGTCGGCACGCGGGGGTCCGACGTGATCGTCGGCACGGGCGGTGACGACTGGATCATCGGCAATGGCGGCGCCGACGTGATCTGCGGCGGCGGCGGCGATGACTTCATCTACGCGGGCACGGATTCGCTGAAGAACGACCGCCCCTCGACCCTGATCGGCGGTCCCGGGAACGACAGCCTCGATGGCGGCTACTCGGACGACCTGCTCGTGGGGGACAACGCCGGCCTCGGCGCTGACGTCGACGGACCCACGGGCAAAGACATGATGGCCGGTCAGTTCGGCGACGACCTGGCGGTCGGCGACAACTATGCCGCCGGTGGCTCCAGCGCCGGCGGAGGAGGCGACGACTATCTCCAGGGCCAGGACGACGGCGACACGCTGATCGGCGACAGCTATGCGCTCGGAACCGGATCCGCGAGCGGGGGCGGCAACGACGTCTTCACGAGCTCCTCCGGAAGGGACTTCGAGGTGGGAGACAGCTACTCGGAGGAGGGCACGGCCACGGGCGGCGGCAACGACATCATCAGCTCCGGGCCGAGCGATGACCTGGCCGTCGGCGACAGCGCAACCAAGACCGGCACCGCGGAGGGGTACGGAACGGATCAGATCTACATGCTCGACGGCAACGACGTCGGCTACGGCGACGATTACGCCGCCAACGGGACGGCGATCGGCGGCGGCGAGGATTTCGTCGGCGGCGGCGAGGGCAATGATCGTCTGTTCGGCGGCCCGCAGTACGACATCTGCGGCGGCTCGGGGGGAGCCGACGTGGCCACGGACTGCGAGTTCACCGACCGGGTGCCCTGAGCCCGGCAGAGCTCGGGTTGCAGGCTTTTGGCCGAGGAGCGCGAACACCCTCGCGTAGCCCTGCAAGTGAACGAAAGGACCACGGATGGCAGCTCGTGACAACGCTCAGGAACCGACCGGATGGGTGATCTTCGCCGGCGTGATGATGCTCCTGATCGGCTTCTTGAACTTCTTCTACGGCCTGGCCGCAGTGGTGAACGACGACGTGGTCGTGGTCGGAGGCCACGGGGCGATCATCGCCGACCTCACCACCTGGGGCTGGATCACGATCATCCTCGCGGTGGTCCTCGTCCTGACTGGCGCCGGGTTGCTGAGCGGCGCGGGATGGGCCCGCTGGGTCGGCGTGTTCCTGGTCACCTTGAACGCGATCGCGCAAGTCTGGATCTTCCCCGCCGCCCCCCTGTGGGCGTTCATCGTGATCCTGCTCGACGTGATCATCATCTACAACCTGACCGCCCGCTGGTCGGGAACGGCGGCCTACTAGCAACTGTCGTTCTGAGCCTGCCACGGGCACGGGACGGACGGGCCTACCGGCGTTGGTACGCATGAGTGCTCGTCGTGATCTTGCTTCCGTTGGCGAGATACTGCGCGGGAGATGTCGCAGGAGAACATCGACGCGAGCCACCGGTTCAACCAGGCGGTGGTGCCAGGCGACCGGAGGATCGAGGATCTCGAGATCCGCCCGGTGGGCGAAGACCGCACCGTCTCCCTGTTCGAGGTGATCGTCCCAGTCCTCGGCGACGTCGGCGAGGATGCGCCGCCAAGGCTCACGCCCAGGCTTGCCGAGCGCTTTGGGGGCCGCTGGGCGGCGCGGCTCACTCATGGTCGGCCTCCGCAACTCGTACATGTGGGCATTGCCGCCACGCGAAGCGACCGTGCTCGCCGGTCCAGCAGCGCGGGCGCGAGGGGGTCATCGCCCACCTCCTTTCGCCGGGAAGGCGGCGCTAGATACTGCCCGGCCATGCCGCGGAGAGCGTCTTGACTCGGTCTGTGGGTCGTGAGAGGCTGGCCCGCCTCCGCCGTCAAAACGGCTCATAAGGAGTCCAACAGAATGCACTTCGTCATTGTCGAGTTCCAGTACGGGGACGATTTCGACCCGGCACGTCTCGCAGAAATCGCAAGCGCGGAGCGTGGGCGCTTCGAAGGCATGCCACAACTTCGCCAAAAGGCGTTCGCGATCGATGAGCAGAACCGCCGCGCTACCAACATCTATCTCTGGGAGTCCGAGGACGCCGCACGCGGGTTCTTCACCGACGAGCTGGTCGACCTGGTTACCGGCCTCTACGGCGCGAGCCCTGACGTCACCTACGTCGAGGTCGCCGAACTGGTTGACAACGGATAGGAGCAGGCCCTCGAAGTCGCAGGGCTTTCGGGGTCGGCGATGTCGCAGGAGAACGTGGAGACCGTGCGCCGCTTCTACGCCTTCTGGCAGGATCGCGACTACTCGGCGATCGCCGACCTCGTCCACCCCGACGCCATCGTCGACATATCCCGCAACGTCTTCAACCCGGGCGTCCACCGCGGCCTCGCCGGCCTTCGCCACGTCGTCGAGCAGACCGACGAGATGTGGGAGGACTTTCGGATCAGCCCCGTTGAGATCATCGACGCGGGTGATTCCGTCTTCGTGGCCAATCGAATATCGGGCAAGGGGCGCGGGAGCGGAGTCGAGGCCGAGATGCTCATTTTCGGAGTCTGCGAATTCCGCGAGGGCAAGGTCGTACGGTTCACGGGGGGTCTGCGGGATCGAAGCGAGGCACTCGAAGTGGCCGGGCTGCGGGAGTAGGGCCGTCGTCGCTCAGCCGTTCCCGTCGCTTTCCGGCATCGCTCTTCCTGCTCGCGCTCGAGCTGCGCGGCTCGAAGCGCGGTGCGGTCAGTTCTCTTCGCCTGTGCGTATAGCGACTGGCATCGGGCGCAACGCTTGGTCTTGCCGCTCCTGACGATCAGGAGCTCGCCCAGGCAACCTGTGCCGTTGACGCCGACGCAAGGCACGGTCTCTGGTCGGACGACTTCGGCTTCGGTGCGGGCGGCACGCTGCCTCGGACGGCCGAAGCGTTCGGGCTTGGCCGGTCGCGCTTCTCGTGGAACTGGCGTCGGCCGACATGCGGCTCAACGAGGACGCCGCAGGCCTCGACATCGCATCGGACGAGCGGAGCGAAGCGGATCATCATGAGCCGCCCTTCGTGGCTACGGCCGTGGCTACGGGATGGCCCAGAAACGGGGGTTTGACCAACTTCGACTGACCCCGACTGACCTTCCGAGTCGGGAAGCGGAGAGAAGCCGAAATCGGCTTGGTTATGGCGAATCCGGCTCTATTGGCCGAGAATCTTGATGATCAGCCGCTTGGGGCGGCGGCCGTCGAACTCGGTGTAGAAGACCTGTTGCCACGGACCGAGGTCGAGCCGGCCGTCGGTGACGGGGACGATGACCTGGTGATGGACCAAGAGGTTCTTGAGGTGCGCGTCGCCGTTGTCCTCGCCGCCGGCGTGGTGGCGGTACTCGCCGGGGTTGGGTGACAGCTCGCGGGCGACCTCGTTCGCCGGCTCCTTCCAGCTCGGCGGGGCCACCTTGTCCAGCCACTCGAGCGTGTCCTCGTGAAGTCCCGGCTCGTCGTCGTTCACCCAGACGCCGGCGGTGATGTGCATCGCCGACACGAGCGCCATCCCCTCGGCGATCTCGGCCTCGTCCACCGCGGCCTGGACCTCGTCGGTGATCCGGACGAAGGCGCGGCGCTCGGGGACCTCGAAGGTCTTGTAGACGGTGTGTGACTTCATCCGCGCGGGCTCAGGCGCCGGGCGGCCCGGAGGGGCCGAGGCGGCTCGTCTCGCCCTCCGGAGCCCGCCCGTCTCGTCCCACGTAGCCGTCCTTGCCGCCGATCACCACGTAAACGGCGTCGTCCTCGCCGACGTTGCGGATCTTCCGCACCGTGCCCGGGTCCACTCGAGCCGCGCAGCCGGGCCCGAGCCGATGGGACTCCGAGTCGTCGAACTCGATCTCGATCTCCCCCCGGTGCACGAAGTAGAGCTCCTCCTGCTCGTCGTGGAAGTGGCGACCGGTTTCGTATACCGCCGGGATGCAGATCGCGTTGATGCCGAAGGCCGTCACGCCCGGCGATCGTCGGATCTTCCGGAACCCGTACTCCTCGCCCATCTGGTCGATGTGGCCGACCGCATACCCGTCGCCTTGGACGATCTCTTCGCTCATGCATCAGATCCTATGCGGGGAGGCTCGAAGAGGTCCGGGTAGGGAGCAATAGGCCGTCGCGCTTACGGCCTGCCACTCGGTAACGGGCCCTAACCCGCCGCGCCCGGACGCGGGAGCAGATGGGAAATGCCCGCGCCGAAGGCGAGGGCAAGGTGCTCGGGGCGGGAGCAGAGGAGGCGGCGGAGCTATATTTCCGCGCCCCTCCTTATCCTCAGTCACGTGTCCGAGTCCCCCGACATCTTCGGCAAGCAGTACATCCTGACCGCGGGGCCGACTCCGCTGCCGCCAAGCGTCTCGGCTGTGATGGCGGAGCCGATCCTCTACCACCGGGCACCCGCCTTCGTCGAGATCTATTCCCGGGTGCTGGAGCGTCTTCCGGCCGTCTTCCAGACGAGCAACGACGTCCTGTGCTTCGCTGCCACGGGGACGGGCGCGATGGAGTCGGCGGTCGCCAACCTCGTGGCGCCCGGCCAGCCGGCCGTGGTCGCCTCCTGCGGCAAGTTCGGCGAGCGGTGGGGGGAGCTCTGCGACGCATTCGGCGCCGACACGCAGCGGCTCGATTTCGAGTGGGGTGAGAAGGTGGACCCGGCCGCGCTCGACGACGCGCTCGCCGCCCTCACCCAGCCGCCGCGCGCCGTGTTCGTCACCCAGTCGGAGACCTCCACAGGTGTGCTCAACGACATCCGGGCGCTGAACGAGGTGGCGACGAGCCGGGGGTCCGTGCTCTGCGTTGACGCCGTGTCCGGCCTGGGCGCCGTCGACCTCCCACAGGACGAGTGGGGGGTGGACGTGGTGGTCGCGGGCTCGCAGAAGTCGCTCATGTGCCCACCTGGGCTGGCGTTCGCCTCCGTCTCCGATCGCGCGATGGCGCTCGCGGCCGAGCGCCCGGAGGGCCGCTTTTACCTGGACTGGCGGCGCACCGCTGCCGGGCAGGGAGAGGAGCCGCCGAACTCGGCGTTCACGCCGGCCGTGACGCTTTTTCGCGCCCTGGACGTGGCGCTGGACCTGCTGTTCGAGGAGGGGCTCCAGCACGCGTTCACGCGCCACGCCCTGCTCGCCAGGGCCGCGCGGGCCGGCGTCGACGCGCTCGGGCTGGAGCGCTTCGGGCCGGACGACGACAACGCGAACGTGGTCACCGTCGCGCGCCTGCCGGACGACATCGACGGCGTGAAGGTGCCCAAGCTGATGCGCGATAGCTACGGCGTGACCATCGCCGGAGGACAGGGCCACCTGAAGGGGAAGATCGCCCGGATCGCCCACTGCGGGTACTACGGGGCGTTCGACATCGTGGTCGCCTTGACCGCCCTCGAGATGGCGCTTCGGGACCTCGGGCACGAGACGGAGCCCGGAGCCGGCGTGGCGGCGGCCCAGCGGGTGTTCGCCGAGGCGGGGACCGCCCCGACGCCGGTCGGTTAGCGGTGGGCCGCTAGTGGCCGACCCGGCGCCGAAGGTCCTCGTCAAGGAGAAGATCGCCGATTCGGGCGTCGAGCTCCTGCGGTCCGACTTCGATGTGGAGCTCGGTCTGGAGATGTCCGACGAGGAGCTTCGGGACCGAATCGGCGAGTTCGACGGGATCGTCATCCGCTCGGCGACGAAGCTCGGGGCCGACCTGATCGAGCGCGGGTCGCGGCTGAAGGTGATCGGTCGTGCGGGAACCGGGGTCGACAACGTCGACGTGGAGGCGGCGACCAAGCGAGGGGTGGTGGTCGTCAACGCGCCGGAATCCAACTCGGTTGCGGCCGCCGAGCACACCCTCGCCCTCGCCCTCGCCCTGTGCAGGAACGTGCCCCAGGCCCAGGCGTCGTTGCTCGACGGCGAATGGGCCCGCTCTCGCTTCGCCGGCAACGAGCTCTACGGCAAGACGCTCGGGGTGATCGGCTTCGGGCGCATCGGCCAGCTGGTGGCCAAGCGGGCGCAGGCGTTCGAGATGGAGGTCGTGGCCTTCGACAAGTTCGTCGCCGCGGAGCGCTTTCGGGAGCTCGGCGTGGAGCGTGCCGAGACGACGGACCAGCTCTACTCGCGGGCGGACATCGTCACGATCCACCTGCCGAAGACGCCGGACACGATCAACTGGATCGATGCCGAGGCGATCGCCCAGATGAAGGATGGGGTCCGGATCGTCAACTGCGCCCGCGGCGAGCTGGTGGACCTTGACGCCGTGGAGGCCGGCCTCGAGTCGGGCAAGGTCGGCGGGGCCGCGCTGGACGTGTTCCCGGAGGAGCCCTTCACCGACCACAAGCTGTTCGGCCGAGACAACGTGGTCGTCACCCCTCACCTGGGGGCGTCCACGGCGGAGGCCCAGGATCGTGCGGGGACGATCACCGCCGACCAGGTCAGGCGGGCGCTTTCCGGGGGCGTGGTCACGAACGCGGTGAACATCGCCGCGGTCCGCCCCGAGGAGATGGAGGCGTTGGCGCCCTTCGTGCCCCTGTCCGAGAAGCTGGGCCGGCTGGCGCAGGGGCTCGGGAATGGCTCGGTCGACCGAATCGTCGCGGAATTCCGCGGCCGAATCGCGGACCACGACACGAGGCTGTTGGGCATCGCCGTGCTCGTGGGGATCCTCTCCGGTCACACCGAGGAACAGGTGAACCTGGTCAACGCGCCCGCGCTGGCGGAGGAGCGCGGCATCGAGCTGACCGAGCTGAAGGACGCCGCCTCGGACGAGTTCACGGAGCTGGTCACGGTGAGGCTCGAGTCGGGGGTCGACTCGGTGGAGGTCTCGGGCACCGCGGTGGGTCCCCGCAACCTGCCGCATCTGGTTCGAGTCTGGGGCGAGAGCTTCTACATGCCGTTCGCCGAGCACATCGTGGTGTTCCGGTACAAGGACCAGCCCGGGATGATCGGCCGGGTGGGGACGATCTTCGGCGAGCAGGGCGTGAACATCGCGTCGGCGGCGGTCGGCGCCGAGGCGTCCGGGGACCAGGCGGTCCTCGCGCTCACGACCGACGCTCCGGTGCCGCAGGACCTGCTCGACGGGATCCTGCGGCTCGACGGATTTCAGGCCGGGAGGGCCGTGGACCTATAGGGTCAGGCCGTGCGCGCGGTGGTGATCCCCCGGTACGGGCCGCCCGACGTCCTCGAGGTCCGCGAGGTGCCCGATCCTCCGGTGGGCGCTGGTGAGGTTCGGGTCGCCGTGAAGGCGTCGGGAATCAACTTCGCCGACACGCTCGCGCGGATCGGGCTCTATCCAGACTCACCCAAGCCCCCGTGCGTCGTCGGCTACGAGGTCGCCGGCGAGGTGGAGTCGGTGGGGGAGGGGGTCGAGGCCCACGAGGTGGGGGACCGGGTCGTGGCCGGCACCCGCTTCAACGGCCAGGCCGAGCTCGTCACCGTGCCCGAGGGCCAGGCGCTGCCGCTTCCCGAGAAGCTCTCGTTTGAGCAGGGCGCGGCGTTCCCGGTCAACTACGGGACCGCGTATGCCGCCCTGATCATCATGGGCGGCCTCAGGGAGGGTGACCGCGTGCTGATCCATGCCGCCGCGGGCGGGGTGGGAATCTCCGCGACCCAGATTGCGAGGGGGGTGGGCGCCGAGATCTTCGGCACCGCGTCGGGCTCCAAGCACGAGGCGATCCGAGCGCAGGGAGTGAAGCATCCGATCGACTACCGCACCCGGGACTTCGAGGAGGAGGTGCGCCGGATCACCAACGGGGAGGGGGTCGACGTGATCATGGACGCGTTGGGGCCGACGTCGTTTCGCAAGGACTACCGCCTGCTGAGGCCCGGCGGGCGCCTGATCATGTACGGGCTCTCCGAGGTCCAGAGCGGGACGGGCAAGCGCGACATCCCCGCCGCGCTGCGGAGCCTGGCAAGGATGCCGCTGGCCACCATGCCCTGGTGGAAGAGCCTCTCGATCATGAACGAGAACAAGGGCGTCTTCGGGCTCAACATGCTCCATTGGTGGGACCGCGAGGGGAGCATCGACCGACTGGTGGAGCCGCTCCTGGCCGGCCTCGGCAAGGGGGAGCTGGATCCGGTGGTCGCCGAGGCCTTTCCCTTCGACCGCGCGCCGGACGCGCACCGCATGATCGAGGAGCGGCGAAACGTGGGAAAGGTCGTCCTGGTTCCCTAGCGGTAAGGCGCCCGTCGCCGTCGTTACGCTGAGCGCGTGCTCGTCCCGCTCGTCGCCAGCATCGGGAGCCTCTATGACCGGGCGATCGTCGACACCGGCCGCCAGCCGGAGTTCCTGTTCTTCGTCGCCTTCCTGGTCACGTTCGGCTTCATCCGGACCAGCGCCCACCTGATCCGCGCCCAGGTCAAGTGGTGGCCCGGGAACGTCGAGGTGGGCGGCACCCACATCCATCACCTGGTGTGGGGCATCGTCTTGATGATGATCTCGGGCTACGTTGGCGTGACGGTCGCGCCGCCTTCGCCCTGGCACGAGATCATGGCGGTCCTGTTCGGCGTGGGGATGGGGCTGTCCCTCGACGAGTTCGCACTCTGGCTGGACCTCAAGGACGTCTACTGGAGCGACCAGGGCCGCAAGTCGATCGATGCCGTGATCGTCGCCGCCACGATCACCGGGATGGTGCTCGTCGGCTACGCGGCCTGGATCGACGTCGCCACCGAGGTCGAGGACGTTGTGTTCGCGGTCGTCGGGGCGTTCGGAGTGTTGGCGATCCTGTTCATGCTGGTGAACCTGGCGAAGGAGAAGTTCGTGATGGCCGTGGTCGGCCTGCTCCTCCCGCCTGTGGGACTGGTGGGCGCTCTGCGCTTGGGCAGGCCCCGCTCCCTGTGGGCGCGCCTCTTCTATCGCAGCGAGCGCAGGAAGGAGCGCGCCCGCAAGCGGTTCAGCGAAGGGAGGCTCCACAAGCGAGCCGACCGACGCCCGGCGGCGGGTCAGTCCGCGGCGGGCTCCGGCTGAGCGCCGGCGCCCGATGGGCCGGCGCCGGCCGGCGGCTCATCGGCCTGGCCGCTGGTTTCCCGTCGCCACCGAAGCGTCTCGTCGATCAGGACGCCGATCGTGGCGGCGGTGGGGATCGCCAGCAGGGCACCGAGGATGCCCGCGAGCTCGCCCCCGACGAGGATCGCGATGATGGCCACCGCGGGGTGGACGCGGACCGCGTTCTTGTAGAGGAGTGGCTGGATCACCCGGTCCTGGACCTGCTGGTAGACGATGAACAACAGGGCCCACACGATGAGTGCCTCGGGGAAGTTGTGGAATGCGGCCACGATCGCGACGAAGAACCCGCCGACCGTGAACCCGACCAGCGGCACCAGGTCCAGGAAGCCGACGATCACGCCCATGGTCACCGCGAGATCGACCCCGAGCAGCTCGAGGGAGAGCCAGGTGAACACGCCCGCGGCGACCGCGAGCAAGAGGTTGACGGACACGTAGGACTTGACCACGCCCGCGATCCGGATGGCGATCCGGCGCCAGCGAGTCGCGGAGTCGGGCTGCATGCGCGCGAGCAGTCGCTCGCCCTGCTGGCGGCCGTCGAGCAGCAGGAAGAAGGTCAGGGCGAGGATGGTGATCGCCGCCACGAGGTGCTCGAGGATGCTGACGGTCACCGTCTGGACGTCGCTTGCGGCGCCGCCCAGCTTGGAGGGGATCGTGGACGCCTGCTGGGTGAGGGTGAGGGTGATGTTGTACTTGTGGTTCAGGTCCTGGAACTGCTGGTTTTGGTTGGCCCAATGCCGGAAATCCCTTACGTAGCCGGGGACCTTCGACCCCAGGTGCTCGAACTCCCGGATGATCGGCGGCACCACCTGCAGGATCAGGAAGACGAAGAGCGCGAGCACCAGGACGTAGACGACCAGGATCGCGAGCCATCGCGGGAAGAGCTTGTGTCCTCGGATCCGAAGGCTCTCGACCCGGTCGACCGCGGGGTTCATCGCCAGCGCGAGGAACAACGCCGCGAACACCCACCTGATCTCGGTGCGGACGTGCAGGACGACAATCGCCAACAGGAGCGCGGCGGCGATCACCGCGAGCGAGATCGCTGCGACCTTGACTACGGCGCGGGCCTGGATCCGGGCGGCGTCCACGGGAGGCTCTCCAGAGGAGAGGTTCCGCGTGTGCGCTAAAGTCCCTGCACTTCGATGACCCCGCGTCTCGACAGCCTGGCGCTCCTCCTTCTCCTCCCCCTGCGGGGGGAGTAGCGCTGGGCGGCGCGAGAGCCGCAACTGACAAGGTCATCTGAGTTTCGACGCGAAGGAGGAAGGCCCATGAGCGGCCCCGGATCGACACCCGACACCGATCGGGTCCACATCTTCGACACCACGCTGAGGGATGGCGAGCAGTCGCCGGGCATCTCGCTGAACACGCAGGAGAAGGTCGAGATCGCGCAGCAGCTCGCGCGCCTGGGCGTCGACGTGATCGAGGCGGGCTTCCCGATCACCTCCCCGGGCGACTTCGAGGCCGTGCAGGCCATCTCGCGCGAGGTCGAGGGCCCGGTGGTGTGCGGCCTGGCGCGCACCCACAAGGCGGACATCGACGCCGCCTGGGGGGCGATCAAGGAGTCCTCGCGCCCCCGTATCCATACGTTCATCTCCACCTCGGACATCCACATCGAGCACCAGCTGTCCTCGACCCGCGACGACGTCAAGGGCCAGGCGCGGGCGGCAGTGCGGCTCGCAAGGTCCTACTGCGACGACGTCGAGTTCTCGCCGATGGACGCCACGCGCGCCGATCTGGAGTTCACGGCCGAGGTCTGCGCGATCGCGGTCTCCGAGGGCGCCACGGTGATCAACATCCCCGACACCGTCGGCTACACGACCCCCGAGGAGTACCGCCGCTACTTCGACCGCCTCTACGAGCTGGTTCCCGAGCTCCGCGACGTGCGGACGTCCGTCCACTGTCACGACGACCTGGGCCTGGCGGTCGCCAACTCATACGCCGGCGTCCTGGCCGGCGCGCGCCAGGTGGAGTGCGCCGTCAACGGGATCGGGGAGCGGGCCGGGAACTGCTCGCTTGAGGAGATCGTCGTGCTGCTGCGGACCCGCGGCGACGTGCATGGGCTCGACACCGGACTGGACACCCGAGAGCTGTCGCGCACGAGCCGCATGATCGCCCGCTTCACCGGGTATCACGTGCCGCCCAACAAGGCCGTCGTCGGGCGCAACGCATTCGCGCACGAGTCCGGCATCCACCAGGACGGGGTGCTCAAGGAGCGCACGACCTTCGAGTGGATCCCGGCCGCCGAGGTGGGCGCCGAGCCGGAGCAGATCGTGCTGGGAAAGCACTCGGGGCGCCACGCGCTGCGCGACGCGCTCGAGCAGCTGGGGTTCAAGGTCGAGGGCAACGCGCTGAACCAGGCGTTCGCCCGATTCAAGGAGATCGCCGACAAGAAGAAGCAGGTGACGGCGCTCGACCTGGAGGCAATCGTCTCCGACCAGGTCCGCGAGGGCGCACAGCGTTACGAGCTCGCCTGGTTCGAGGTCGCGGCGGGGTCCAGGAGGGAGCCGCGGGCCAAGGTGGCCGTGTCGCTCCCGTCGGGCTCCGACGCCATCGGCGAAGGCGCCGGGGACGGCCCAGTGGACGCCATCTTCGGGGCGATCCAGAAGGCGGTCGACACGGAATGCGAGCTGCATTCCTACACGGTCTCGGCGGTGACCGAGGGCGGTGACGCGCTCGGGGAGGTGACGGTGATGCTTCGCGCCCACGACCGTCTCGCGAGCGGCCAGGGCGTCGCGACCGACATCCTGGAGGCCTCCGCGCGCGCGTACGTGCGTGCGCTCTCCAACGCCCTCGAGGGAGCCGCGGTCCGCGCGGCCGAGGAGGTGGCGGCGGAGGCGGCGAGCGAGCCGGCGACGCCGGGGCCCTGAGCGCGACCGTGGTTTGACGCACAACCGTTCGCCGAGCGGCAGCGTCGGCGCGGATCCGGCGCGGGCCCGCGTGGGACAATCGGTCCGTGGCCGACGGCGAACGACACCTGCTTGATCGCGCGACGGAGGCGCTCGAGCGCGTTGACCAGACGCTCGAGCGCCAGACGGCGACCCTGGCGGGCCTCTTTCGCCGCATGGAGGAGCGCGATGCGCTCGCCAACGAGCGCCACGAGGCTTTGATGCGGGAGCACCGGCGGCTGCTCGACCGCTTCGCGCGCAGCGAGGATCGCGTCGTCGAGGCGCTCGGCGATCTCCATCTCGAGGCGAGCCGAAACACCGCTCGCCTGGACGATATGAAGGAGGGGATCCGGGCCAACACCCAGGCTGTGCTCTCGATGCTCGACCGCCTCGGGCCGGCGACGGGCTGACACGGCCCGGAGGCCACGGTGCTAAACAATCGTACGTGATAACGTACGCCAGGTGAGCCGCACGGCCGTCCTCCCGGAATCGAACGGAGCCACCGCCGCGCCCGCGATCGGCCCCCGCGTGCGCGCGCTCCGCGAGGCGATGAGCCTCTCCCTGCGTGACCTGGCGGAGCGAAGCGGCGTCTCGGCGCCGATGCTCTCGCAGGTCGAGAGGGGGGAGACGAGCCCGACGATCTCCGCCGCCACCAAGATCGCCGCCGGTCTGGACCTGACCCTTTCGCAGCTCCTTCGGCTCGATGAGGCGGGCCACGTGGTGGTCGTCCGGCGCGGCCGCGGACGTCGCCGCCGGCGTGGCGGCCACGCGGTCGAGGAGCTCACTCCGCCCCTGCCGGGGCAGCGCGCGGACGTCTCCAGGCACCGCCTCGACCCCGGGGCGGCGACCGGGGGCCCCGACGATCGGCCCATCCACGAGCCCGGCAGCCGCGAGACCGCCGTCGTGATCGCGGGCACCGCGACGCTCGTGGTCGACGGCGAGCGCCACGAGCTGCGGGTGGGGGACAGCGTCACGTTCGACGCGGACCTGTCCCACCATTTCGAGAACGATGGAAGCGAGCCGGCCGAGCTGCTCGCCGTGGTGGCGGCCGGCCTGAGGAGAAGCTGATGCCGAGGACGATGTTCGACAAGATTTGGGACGCCCACGAGGTGGCCGAGGGCTTGATCTACGTGGACCTCCATCTCGTCCACGAAGTGACGTCGCCCCAGGCGTTCGACGGGCTTCGGCTCGAGGGCCGGAAGGTCCGGAGGCCCGACAAGACGGTCGCCACCGCCGACCACAACGTGCCGACCGACGGGACGCCGACGGCGCGCCTGATCGCCGACGAGCTCTCGCGCGTGCAGGTCGAGACGTTGGAGCGCAACTGCGCCGAATTCGGAATCCCGATCTACTCCCTGGGCTCCGACCGGCAGGGCATCGTGCACGTGATCGGCCCGGAGCTGGGCATCACCCAGCCTGGACTGGTGATCGTCTGCGGCGACAGCCACACATCCACCCATGGCGCCTTCGGCGCCCTCGCGATGGGCATCGGCACCTCGGAGGTCGAGCACGTGCTCGCCACGCAGTGCCTGGTGCAGAGGCGACCGAAGACGATGCGGATCAACTACTCGGGCGAGCTCGGCCCGGGGGTTACCGCCAAGGACCTGATCCTGGCGACGATCGGCCGCCTCGGCATCGGGGGCATGGTGGGGCATGCTGTCGAGTTCTCGGGCGAAACCGTCCGTGGCCTGTCCATGGAGAACCGGATGACGATCTGCAACATGACCATCGAGGGCGGCGGCCGCGCCGGGATGATCGCGCCTGACGAGGTGACGTTCGAGTGGGTCGCGGGCCGCCCCGGCGCGCCCTCGGACCTCGAGGCGGCGGTCGCGGAGTGGCGGAAGCTGCCCACGGACGACGGCGCCCGATTCGACACCCAGGTGGAGATGGACGGCTCCGCGATCTCGCCGATGGTCACCTGGGGCACCACCCCCGCGATGGTCGCCCAGGTCACCGACGGCGTTCCCGATCCCGGCCAGTGGGGCGAGGGCCCGGCAGACCGCGAGGCCGCGGAGCGCGCGCTCGCCTACATGGCGCTCGAGCCCGGCACGCCGATCAGCGATATCCCCCTGGACCGCGTCTTCATCGGCTCCTGCACCAACTCGCGGATCCAGGATCTGCGGGAGGCGGCCGCGATGGTCGACGGCAGGCGGGTCGCGGGTTCGGTACGGGCCATGGTCGTTCCGGGCTCTCAGCAGGTCAAGTCACAGGCCGAGGGCGAGGGGCTGCACGAGGTGTTCCAATCCGCGGGCTTTGAGTGGCGGACGGCCGGCTGCTCGATGTGCCTGGGGATGAACCCGGACATTCTCTCCGACGGTGAGAGGTGCGCCTCCACCTCGAACCGCAACTTCGAGGGCCGCCAGGGCAAGGGCGGGCGGACCCATCTGGTCAGCCCCAAGATGGCGGCGGCCGCGGCGATCGAGGGCCGCTTCGTGGACATCAGGGAGTGGGAATGAGGCCGGTGGATGTGATCGAGGGGAAGGTGTCGGTCCTCGACCGCGCCGACGTGGACACGGATCAGATCATCCCCAAGCAGTTCCTGAAGCGGGTCGAACGGACGGGCTTCGGCGAGTTCCTGTTCTACGACTGGATTCGCTCGGGCGAGATCGAGCTCGACCCCAACCCGATCCTGGTCACGGGCCGCAACTTCGGCTCGGGCTCCTCCCGGGAGCACGCGGTGTGGGCGCTTCAGGACTTCGGCTTCGAGGCGGTCGTGGCGCCCTCTTTCGCCGACATCTTCTACGTGAACTGCACCAAGGTGGGGCTGCTGCCGGTGATCCTGGACGAGCAGCATTGTCGGGCGATCGCGAGCGCCGGGGAGGCCCGCATCGACGCCGACGACGCGACCGTCACCTTCGCGGGCGGCGTGGTCGAGTTCGAGATCGACCCCGACGTCAAGCACCGCCTCGTCCACGGGCTCGACGACATCGGACTGACGCTCAAAAAGGAGAACGAGATCGCGGCATTCGAGGCCGGCGCGGCGGACCGGGGTCCCGTGACCACCGCACTATGAGTGCCAAGCCGCGCGACTGGGACGCGGCGACCTACGATCGGGTCGCCAAGCCGCAGGAGGAATGGGCGCGCGGGGTGATCGACCGCCTCGAGCTGGCGGGCGACGAGACCGTGCTCGACGCGGGGTGCGGAAGCGGCCGCGTGACGCGCTTGCTGCTGGACCGCCTCCCGCGAGGCCGGGTGATCGGCGTGGACGGGTCCCCGTCGATGATCGCCAAGGCGCGCGAAGCACTCGGGGACGACGCCGAGCTGATCGTCTCCGACCTGCTGGACCTCTCGCTGTCCGAGCCGGTGGACGTGGTCTTCTCCAACGCCACCTTCCATTGGATCCTGGACCACAGGCAACTCTTCGCGCGTCTGCGAGCGGCACTCGTTCCCGGCGGGCGGATGGAGGCTCAGTGCGGCGGGATCGGGAACGTCGAGGAGTTCCTGAACTCGATCGAGAACGTCAACGGGGACGAGCGCTTCGGGTCGTACCTTCGTGGGGTCACGAGCACGTGGAACTTCGCGTCCCCCGGCGACACGGAGATGCGCCTCGCGGACGCCGGGTTCGACCCGGCGAGATGCTGGCTCGAGGACGCGCCCGTGCAGCCACGGGACCCGCGAGCCTTCATCGAGACCGTGTGCCTCGGCGCCCACCTCGATCGGCTGCCCCCCGAGCTCCGGCCCTCCTACATGGACGCGGTGCTCGAGGTCATCCCCCGCCCGCTGACGCTCGACTACGTGCGGCTCAACATCTCGGCCAGGCGGCCTTGACCGTGAGCCGGATAGCCCTGCTGCCGGGGGACGGTATCGGGCCCGAGATCGTCTCGGCGGCCCGGCGGCTGCTGCAGAGCCTCGGCGAGTTCGAGTTCTCGGAGCACCTGGTCGGCGGCGCCTCGATCGACGCCCACGGCGCTGCCCTGACGGACGAGGTGCTGGGGGCGTGCCGAGAGGCGGACGCGGTCCTGCTCGGGGCGGTCGGAGGCCCGAAGTGGGACACCACCGACCCGTCCGCACCGCGGCCGGAGCAGGGGCTGCTCGGCCTGCGAAAGGGGCTCGGCCTGTACGCGAACCTCCGTCCCGTGCGCCCGAGCCCCGCGCTTGTCGGCTCCAGCCCGCTTCGCGCCGACCGGATCGAGGGCACGGACCTGCTGGTCGTCCGCGAGCTGACCGGCGGGATCTACTTCGGCGACAGCGGGCGCGAAGGCGAGAAGGCCCACGACACCTGCGAGTACTCCGTTGCGGAGATCGAGCGAATCGCACGGGTGGGCTTCGACGCGGCGAGGCGAAGGGCGGCGGGCGAGACGCGCGGGCCTCGGGTCACCTCGGTCGACAAGGCCAACGTGCTCGAGACCTCACGGCTGTGGCGGGAGACGGTCACGCAGGTGGCGGCGGGGTACGCGGATGTCGAGCTCGACCACATGCTGGTGGACAACGCGGCGATGCAGCTGGTCTCGAACCCCGCCCACTTCGACGTCCTGCTGACCGAGAACATGTTCGGCGACATCCTCAGCGACGAGTCGGCGATGCTGACGGGCTCGCTCGGGATGCTTCCGTCCGCGAGCCTCGCCGACTCCGGCCCCGGCCTGTTCGAGCCAGTCCACGGCTCGGCCCCGGACATCGCCGGCGAGGGCATCGCCAACCCGCTCGCCACCTTCCTGTCGGCCGCGATGATGCTGCGTCACGGGCTGGGGCGCGCTGACGATGCAAGCGCGATCGAGGGCGCGGTCGACGCGGCGCTCGAGCGCGGGCTGCGGACCCGGGACCTCGCGAGTGACGCGACGACCGTGCCGGCGGCCCCCGGGGTCCCGGAGCAGATCGAGGTCGGAACCGAGGAGATGACCGAGGCGGTGCTGGAGGGTCTGGCGGGCTGAACCGGTTGGCGGGGGACGCCCGTTCAGGCATACTTCCCGCACCGGAAGAACGGCGGCTCGTGCTCGCCTCGGCCTGGAGGAAGCGGTGGAGAAGTCTGATTGGATCTGGATGAACGGCGAGATCGTCCCGTGGGACGACGCCAAGGTCCACGTGCTCACACACGGCCTCCACTACGGAACCGGGGTGTTCGAGGGGGTGCGGGCGTACCAGACCGATCGCGGGCCGGCGATCTTCCGCCACCGCGACCACCTCGAGCGGCTTCAGAAGTCCGCGGACCTCTACTACCTGGAGCTGCCGTACTCGTTGGAGGAGCTGCGCGAGGCGACTCACGAGGTGATTCGCCGCAACAACCTCGACAGCTGCTACATCCGGCCGATCGCCTTCCGTGGTTACGGCGAGATGGGGCTGTACGCGCCGACGGCTCCGGTGGAGGTGATCGTCGCGGTCTGGCCCTGGGGCGCCTACCTGGGCGAGGATGGGAAGCGCAACGGCATCCGGGCCAAGGTCTCGTCGTGGCGGCGGATCTCCCCGGACAGCCTGATCCCCCATGC
>DATBFS010000129.1:0-6768 GCA_036558385.1 Solirubrobacterales bacterium
TGGGTCTGGATCACGAACCTCGCGATCCTCTTTGGGCAGGAGCTGAACGCCGAGCGCGAGCGCGGCGCCGAGCTCGCCGAGGGGGTGCCGCGGGCGGAGCGCGAGATCCAGCTCGAGCCGCGGGCGGAGCCGAAGGAGCAGCGGACGAGCTAGAGGGAGACGAAGGAGGAGTGGATGAAATCGAGGGACGCGGTCGGACGGGTGGGGCCCCTGGCGGAGCGCCTGCTCGAGAACCAGTACGCGCAGGAGAACCTCCGGACCGGAGTCGAGAGCCTGCGGGCGGCCTATCGGCGAGCGACGAAGCGCCGGGCGAGCCCGACCGAGGACAAGAAGCTTCACGCGCAGCTGCGCCGCGGAGCGGCGTCGATCCTCGAGGGCGCGAGGGCGCTGAAGTCGGGGCGTCAGGAGCCCGAGAGGCATCGGGGCCGGGTGGTGCTGGTGATCGTCGCGGTGGCGGCGGCCGGGGCCGGCGCCGCCGTAGCCAGCAGCGAGGAGATGCGACGGAGGCTGTTCGGCGGGAGCTTCGACGGTGGCGGGAGCGGGTCGCCCGAGCCGGCCGAAGTCGCCACTTGACGAGTCGATGAAGTTCCTCTTTCTCCCGCTCAGCCTCGCCGGCGGCCTGCTCGCCGGCCTCCTCGGCAAGAGGCTCTTCGAGGGCCTCTGGGGCTTGGTCGACGACGAGGAGCCTCCCGACGCCGAGCACAAGGAGATCGACTACGTCAAGCTCGTCATCGCCCTGGCGCTCGAGGGCGCGATCTTCCGAGTCGTCAAAGGATTCTTCGACCACGGCGCCCGCCACGGGTTCGAGCGTCTGAGCGGGTCCTGGCCCGGCCAGGCGGCGCCCGAGCCCGAGTAGGGCATCGTTTTCGGGCGACGACGAGGGATGGTGACGGGGCGATGATCGGCGTAGCCGCGAGCGGGGACGCTAGGCGTCTCCGCGCGGCGGAGGCGCTGGCCGACGATGCCGAGCTCCTGCGCCGTTACCACCGTCTTCGCGAGCCCGCGGTCCGCCAGGAGCTCGTTCACCGCTACCTCCCGTTCGCCCGCAAGATGGCGCTGCGATACCGGGGCGCCGAGCCGACCGAGGACCTGATCCAGGTCGCGAGCCTCGGGTTGCTGGGCGCGATCGAACGGTTCGACCCCGACCGCGGGACCCCGTTCGTCGCCTTCGCGATGCCGACGATCCTCGGCGAGCTTCGCCGCCACTTTCGCGACCGGGTCTGGAACCTGCGCCTCCCCCGCGGTCTTCAGGAGCGAGCGAGCAGGGTCGACGAGGCGATCACGAAGCTCACGGGCGGGCTCGAGCACTCGCCGACGGTCCGCGAGATCGCCTCCTACCTCGAGCTCTCCGAGGACGATGTGCTCGAGGCGTTGGCAGCCGCCGAAGCGCGGTGGACGGTTTCCCTGGACCAGCCCTACGCCGGCCCCGACTCCGACGAGACCCCGATCGGCGAGCGGCTCGGCGACGAGGAGGCGGGGTTCGAGCTGGTAGAGCTCCGGACGACATTCGTCGCCGGGCTGCCCGCCCTGAGCGAGCGGCAGCGCCTGGTGTTGAGGTTGAGGTTCGTCGATGACCTGACCCAGTCGCAGATCGCAGAGCGGATCGGCGTCTCGCAGATGCAGATCTCGCGGATCCTGCGGGCGACGCTCGCGCGGCTACGGGAGGCGGTGGAGTCCGGGCCGTGGGGCGAAGCCGAGGTGGTTGATCCCGCCCTCGGACCGAGCGGGTCTCGCTGACGAGGGCCCGACGCCCTACGCCGGCTCGGGTAGGAGCCGGTCGACGAGCCCGAGCGCCGGGCGGCGTTCGAAAATCGGCAGGGTGTCTCGCCGGTAGAGGATCAGCGCCAGGCTCGGCGCGACCATGAAGTCCGCGGCGTTCAGTTGCTCCCCGCCGAGGATCCCCTCTGCGATCCAGGAGTCGACCCGGTCGAGGAGGGAGGGGAGCTCGCCCAGGAGCTCGGCGTCAGCCCCGGGGCCGGTGGCGAAGACTGCGCGAATGATCCGCGGGAACATCAGGCGGCGGACGCGTTCTCGCCTGTAGAGGAGGTATCCGAGCCGCCCGTCACCTGCCGCCCGGCTGAATGCGACCGGGTCGCGCGCCGCCGCCGCGCCCGGGATCCGGCGGGCGACCATCTGCAGCGTCTCGTTCGCCCACCGCTCCGCCTCCTCGACCGCCGCCCGTTGCTCGGGGTCGGCCGGAAAGAGCGGCGGCTCCGGGTGGCGCCGATCCAGAAACCGGGCGATCCCATGGTTGGTCGAGACCCGGTCGCGGTCGGCGGCGAGCGCCGGCACCGTGCCGAGGCGATCTCCGAGGCGGAGGCCGAAGGTGCGCCGTCCACCGGCCGCCCGCGTCTGGCCGCCGGCATCGAATCCGTGGAGCCGGACCACCAGTGGGTGGATGAGGGTGACGATGTCGACCCGCCGGTAGGGCACCCGTTTGTGCTCGAGCATCAGCATCGCCGAGCGGCAGGCGTGGGAGCCCGGGATCACGTAGAGCGTGTACATCCGGCGGTCAGTCGATATGGATAGGCCAATGGCTCCCAACCTTGGCGGTCGTGCCGCTCACGAAGACCATCGTTCCACCTCCCACGAGCGTCAATTCTCCATCGCGCGCGCTCTCAGCCGTGAGGTCAGGCGCCTTCGAATCGAGGTTCACCTGGGCGGCTGAAGCGCGACCGCCCCTCAAGCGTCCGGGCTCGGACACGGGCACTTTCCCAACGCATCGGCTCCGCGCTGCGAGCGACGAGTTGAGCTGGGCTCACCAGAGGGAGATAGGCTGCGGCCGCTTGCCGGCGATGCCGATCGAGAGGGATGAGTTCGCAATCCATCTGTCCTCGATGGAGGAGCTCTTCGTCCGATACGACGCGCGGCCGGTGGCGGCGCGGCCGCTCGCCGCAGACGCCCGCGGGTATCTGCTCGACGAGTGGGAGAGGGTCCGCGACGCTCGGCCCTCGACGCTGACCGTCTACGCACCCGAGGCCGACCGCGCGGGCACGGACGAGGGCGCGGTGGCAACCGCGATCCGGACCAACCTGCACGTATACAGCGGCCCGCTTCGGCGTACCGGCCGACTCTCGCGCCGCGAGCGCATCGGCCTCGGCTTCGGGGTTGTAGTGATGTTCGGCTGTATCGCGGTCAGTGCGGCGATCGACCGCCTCAGCACCAACCCGATCGTCGAAGGCATCTCCCAGGGCATCGTCCTCGTCGGGTGGGTGGCGTTGTGGGCGCCCGCCGAACACTTCGTAGATGGTCGCAGCGCAACGCTGACGACGGTCTGGTCGATGAGGATCATCGACAACGACCCCGTCATCGTGACGAGGATCCACCATTTGCGGTTCTCGGCGGTCAGGCGCGGCATGAGCGGAGCTGCCTCGCCGCGCCAAGCTACCACCGGGGGGTAACCGAATCGGGTCCGGCCCATCGCTAGGGATTCTTCGTCGCGCCAGCACTTTGAGTCGACGGAGGTGGAGCGGCCCACGCGGACCGAGGGAAGGCGCTGAGTGGCCCGCCCGGCTCACGCTTTCGATCTAGGCCCAGGTCAGGCAGCGGCAGGCGGCCGACCAGGCGGTAATCTGGCGGCTCATGCGGTTCCCGGGAGAACCCGAGAAGCGGAGTTGGTCGGGCCGTTTGGCCCAATGATTGGCAACGACCGCCTCTCTGGCGACCGGGGCCGCCGGCGGATCCCGGGTGGGCGTCGAGGAATCGGCTAACCAAGCGGGATCACGCCGCCACGGAGAGGTGGCCGAGTGGCTGAAGGCACTCGCCTGCTAAGCGAGTAGGGGGCGACAAGCTCTCTCGAGGGTTCGAATCCCTCCCTCTCCGCTCCCAGAGCGGCGACTCCAGCCAGGGCGGCATAGGATCGCGACCGTGCCGTTCACGCTCCGGAACCTGAAGGAGGACCTGGAGGACCTCGGGTCCAGGTTCGACGGCGCGCCCGACCTGGAGTTCCGCCTCGCGACCACGGCGCTCGAGCTCGAGCGGTCCGGCCTCAGCTACCAGCGCGTCCCGCCCGGCTATCGCTTTCCGTACGGCCACACGCACAAGCGGCAGGAGGAGGTGTACGTGGTCGTGCGCGGAAGCGGACGGATGAAGCTCGACGACGAGATCGTCGAGCTCGAGGAGTGGGACGCGGTGCGCGTCCCGCCCGGTACGTGGCGCGGCTACGAGGCTGGGCCGGAGGGCCTCGAGATCATCGTCATCGGCGCGCCCAATCTCGGCGACGCTCCGCGCGAAGACGTCGAGGGCCGGCGCGACTGGTGGGCCTGACCAGCGCCTCGCGCCTCAGGCAGGTGCTCGGGATGGATGGTCTACTACCCCGACGATGTTGAGGGAGGAGAACGGAGAGCGGAGCCTGGACCGGACGCATCCCGCCCGAGGATGGCGCATGACCCCCGCGCTCCTCCTCGCCCTTCTCTGTGGGCTGGCTCTGGCCGCGACCGGCGCAAGCGGGGCCTGGAGCTCCGGCAGCGGATCGATGGATCCGCGCGCGCGATTGGCCGGTTCCGGATCGGGCGGCGCCCGGGACGAGGACGGAGAGCGCGCCGAGCAGCGCGCGCAGAAGGAGGAGCGTCTGGCGGCGCTCGAGCGGGCACGCCGGCGGGGCACACTCGGCCTGACCGAGCCCTTGGCGGTGAAGCCCGCGAGGGGCTGGCGCGGAGAGCGGCTGTGGCACCCGCGGGCCGACGACTGGGAGCCGGCGGTCGCCGGGCGGCCGGGCTCGGCCCGGGTGTACATGCTGACGACGCGGTTCGGCCGGCCGGCGTGCGAGCGCTCGTGCCCCGACCCGGCGATTCGGCTGCGAGCCTCGCGAGACGGCGGACGTAGCTGGGGGCGCGATCGCTACCTGTGCCGCTGCCGTGGGTCCAGGAACCAGTACGACCCCCAGATCGAGGTCGCGTCCGACGGCTCGCTCTACGCCGCCTGGCTGGACGGCTTCACGCCGGGTGTGACCTTCGCCCGCTCGGACGACCACGGGCACACCTGGACCAAGCCCGTGCACGTGGACAGGCGGCTCGCCTGGTCGGACAAGCCGATCCTCGCGATATCCGGAGACGGAAAGGACGTCTATATCGCCTTCAACGGCCCCACCAACGGGGACGCCTACGTCGCCGTCTCCCACGACCGCGGGGACGATTTCGGGCGACCGGTCCCGACCCAGACCAACCGGCGCTATCACTTCGCCGGGGGCGGCGTCGTCGCCCCGGACGGCACCGTCGCGTTCGCCGGAACCTCCTACAACCAGCACTCGACGGCGGGCGTACGCGTCCTCGCCACGACCTCGACCGACGGCGGGCAGAGCTGGCGCAACGTCAAGGTCGATCGGATGGCGAAGCAGCCGAACTGCATCTCCAAGGGATGCCCGAAGGACTTCTACGGCCCCCAGGCGGCGATCGCCGGTGATGCCAACGGCGAGCTCTTGATCCTCTACAACGGGGCGGGGCAGCGGGATGGAGACCAGCGGGTTTATGCGCGGCGCTCGCGCGACGGCGGGCTCAGCTGGAGCGCGCGGACGCGCGTCTCCCCGGCGGACGCCAACGCCGCCTTTCCGGCGGCGATCGGGGGCGGTGCCGGCGACTTCAGGGTCTGGTACATGGACGACCGGAGGGGCTCGGGTGATCGCTGGAACGTGTGGTTCCGGCGGAGCACGGACGGGGGCGGGAGCTGGTCGAAGGCCCTACGGATCTCGGATGCCTCCGGTGGCACCGCCTACGTTCGACCACGGGGCTTCCTCGAGCCATACGGCGACTACGGTGAGCTTGCGATCATCGATCACGACCAGACCTTCGCCGTCTGGGGCGAGGGGATCAGCTACACCGGGCCCGGCGGCACCTGGTACAACCGAACCCGCTGAGCCCGGGTCCGCCGCCGTGGCGAGGGTGCTGGTGACCGGGATGTCGGGGACGGGCAAGTCGTCCGCGCTCGCCGAGCTCGGCGAGCGCGGCTACCGCGTGGTCGACACCGACGATCCGGGCTGGACCGAATGGGTCGCGTCGGAGGACGAGGTCGGCGGCGGCGAGTGGCTCTGGGTCGAGGAGCGGCTCGACGAGCTTCTGCGCGGCGATGACGTGCGAACCCTGTTCGTCCAGGGCTGCGTCCGCAACCAGGGCACCTTCTACGACCGCTTCGACGCGGTCGTCCTCCTCAGCGCCCCCGCCGCCGTCATCCTCGACCGGATCGCGGAGCGGACGACGAACGACTACGGCAAGGACCCGGCCGAACGCGAGCTGATCCTCCACCACAAGGCGACGGTCGAGCCGCTGCTGCGGGCGGGGTGCACGCACGAGCTCGATGCGACCCGGCCGCTGGAGGAGATCGTCGCCGGCCTGATCGAGATCGCGGAGGCGGTGGAGGTGCGACCGGAGGGAGGGACGCGCGGCTGAGCGGGCGCCGGCCAGCTACTCGTCGCGGGGCGTGATCCGGAGGATCGAGACGACCTCCGCCTGATGGCCGTCGGCGTGGATGACGTAGGCGCTCGGCCCGCCCCCGAACCAGCCGGCGCTCTCGTTGTCGCCGACGAAGATCCCGGGATGGTGGCGGCCCTCGCCATCCTCGACCCAGACCTTGTCGCCCTCTTTGAAGCCGCGTATGGGCTCGCCGTCTTTCACGCCCCTAGCTTATGGGCAGACGACGATCAGGTGGAAGTCGGCGTCCTCGTTGGTCCCTTTTGCATCGCGGGTGCGCACCTCGATCGCGTTTGCGGCTGCGGGCGAGGTGTTCGTTTGGGCGTAGCCCGGGTTGGGAACCGAGGTCCCGGCGTTGTTGCGTCCG
>DATBFS010000130.1:0-2468 GCA_036558385.1 Solirubrobacterales bacterium
CACCTGGGTCGGCCGGTTCTGCTGCTCGACATCACCGCCGGACCAGGTGCCCTGGCCACCGGCCTGGCGGAGGCCGCGGACCAGCTCGACTGCGATGCCGTCCTGCTGCTCGACGTCGGGGGCGACGTGCTCGCCCACGGCGATGAGCCCGGCCTGGCCAGCCCGCTCTGCGACGCGGTCGTGCTGGCGGCCGGGGTGACTCTCGCTCAGTCCACCTCAGTGGTGGGCGCGGTGTACGGACCCGGCTGCGACGGCGAGCTCACCCCCGATGAGGTCCTGGAGCGGATCACGGGCCTGCAGGCGGCCGACGCTCTTCTGGGCGCCTGGGGATTGACGCCGCGCGCCTGCGAGCTGGTCAGCGAGGCGGCGAAGCTGGTGCCGACCGAGGCGAGCCTGAACGCCGTGCGCTGCGCTCGCGGCGAGCGGGGGCCCGTTCCGATTCGCGGCGGCCGGCGAACCGTTCAGCTCACCCCGCTCGGCGCGCTCACCTTCTTCTTCGATCCCCTCGCGGCCCGCTCGGCGGTTCCCCTGGCGACCGCCGTCTCCGGGGCCGCCAGCCTCGAGGAGGCGCACGACGCCCTCACCGAAATGGGCGTGCGTACGGAGCTCGAGCTGGAGCGAGAGCGCGCCCGATCCCGCGAGTAGCCTGGATCCGTGACCTGGATCGAGACCGACTCGCTGAGCTTCACAGCGCGCCACGACGACACCGACCTCGCCTGCGCCCACAGGGTGCTGGACTCGCTGGAGGACCTGCGCCTCCGGCTCGAAGACCGCTTCGAGCAGGTGCCGGGCAACGTCACCGTCATCCTCCACGAGAACCCGGCCTGGCTCTCGGCGGCCCACCCGCTGCTTCCCGCCGTGCGCTGGTCGGCGGCGCCGGCGGCAAGGCGGTACCTGGCCGGCTGGCCGATGGCGGGAGAGATCCACACGCTCACGGATGCCTGGATGGAGAGACGCTCTGCCGGCGAGGACTCGCTGCGCGCCCTGCGCGGCACCGCGGAGCGGATCTACGCGCAGATCGTGTTGGCCGCCAACAATCGCGCGCTGCCACCGATGTGGACTCCGCGCCGCTTCGTCACCTACCTGCGCTGGGCCTGGTTGATCGAGGGCGCCGCCCAGTACTTCGCCGAGCAGACCCCGTACTACCGCGCCGCGGTGATCACCAGGCTGCGCGAGGGCGACCGCCCGGCCTTTCCGCCGTCCCGTCGCGATGCCGTGATCCTCGGAGGCACGGTCTTCGACCTGCTCGACCGCCACGCGGGGCCGGACGCCTGCGTGCGGATGGCCTCCCGTCTCCACCGACAGGGTCCTCGGGGCAACCTGGAGCTCGCCTTCGAGGCGCGGATGCGCGACATCGAGCGGGCCTGGCGCGATCATCTGGACGAGATCCTCTATCGGCAGGCTGACTCGCTCGAGGCACCTTCGCTGAACGATGCGCTGGAGCACCCGGACATCGACCTCGAGCTCGGGACCCCTCCCGAGTTCAGCTTCGACCCGACGACGCGACGGTCACGACGTGATCAGGTAGAGGGCGAAGACGATCAGGGCGGCGAGCGCTACGGCGATCGCTATCCCGACCGCCAGTCGCAGTGGGGATCCGATCCCCGGCATTGAGCCAGGGTCTGCCTCGGCCATCAGCATGTCCTCGCTGCGGAGCACGTCCCGCGCCGCCTCGTAGCCGGACTCCGGGACCAGTACGTCCCGCGGGCCCGCCGCGAGGAAGTCCGGCACATCGAAGCCCCGCGCCCGGCGCAGCATCGACGGGATGCCCTGATCGAGCAGGATTCCCTGGATGAACTCGCCGTCGGCCAGGTTGCGAGCGCCGGTGACGCGAATCAGATCGCCGCGCGCGTACTGCGGGCGGACCTTGCGAGCACGCTCGTGGGCGTCGGTGATCGGCGCCTCCTCCCTCGTGCCGGCGTAGACCAGCGGCATCCCGCAGTTGCGGCAGAACCGCTCGTCCATCGAGTGCGAGAGGGCGCATCGCGGGCAGGTGAGCGGCTCCATCAAACGGGTTGCGCTGTCGCGCACCCTCGCATCACTCGACGACGAGGTCGACCTCGCTGACCTCGCCTTCGGTGATGCGATAGCCGCGCAGCGGCTCTTCGCCGTCGGCGAGCGAGACGATCAGATAGACCGCCTCGGGATAGGCCGCCAGGTTGATGTCGGTCTGCGACGGATAGGCCGGACTGGCCGTGTGGGAGTGATAGATGGCCGAGAGCTCCTCGCCCCTCTCATCCATCTCGGTCATGATCCGGAACTGGTCCTGGGGATCGAGGTTGTAGCGGAGCGGGCTTGCCTCGGCGTTTCGCGCTCGGTACACGGTCCTCGCGACCCCGTCCGACCCGCCGATCAGACCACAGCACTCGTTCGGCGCCTCCTCGCGCGCGTGGGCGATGAGCTCTTCCTGGATCTGCCTCGAAATATGCACCGGCGGCCACCCTAGCGGGCTGTAGGGTGCCCCGGAT
>DATBFS010000131.1:0-2942 GCA_036558385.1 Solirubrobacterales bacterium
TCACCGCCGGGATCAAGCTCTCCCCGATGGCCATCGGGATGCTGATCTCCTCGCCGCTGGCGGGTCTCTGGGCCGACCGCCGCGGCTCGCGAACGCTGGCGGCCCTCGGCATGCTCGTCACGGCGGGCGCCCTCGCGGGCATGACGACGCTCGGGCGGCACAGCCCCTACTGGGAGACGATTCTCTGGCTCGGGCTCGTCGGCATCGGCTCCGGGATGTTCAACTCCCCGAACACCGCCGCGATGATGGGGACCGTTCCCGCCAATCGCCGGGGAATCGCCGCCGGCGCCAGGACGATGCTCCAGAACACCGGCGCGGTCCTCTCGATCGCCTTCGTGCTCGCCATCGTGACGGCCGCGGTCCCGAAGAACGTCCTCTTCAAGATCTTCTCGGGGCTGGCCTCGGCCCTGCCGTCCTCCGAGCTCGACATCTTCATCCACAACATGCACACGGCGCTCTGGGTCCTGGCGGCCACCTCGCTGGTCGGCGCGGGCGTCTCCCTGCTGCGCCCGCGACACGTCAAGCAGCCGGTCGCCGACGCCCTGCCGGCCCCCGATCGGATTCCGGCATGAACGCCGAGCGCCGCTACCGCATCGGTGATCTCGCGAAGCTCACCGACACGACCCCGAGGACGATCCGCTACTACGAGGAGATCGGCCTGCTCTCCGCCGAGCATGACCGCGAGCCCGGCGAGCACCGCACCTACGGCGATCAGGACCTCGAGCGGCTGCGGGAGCTGCTGCGGCTGCGGGAGCTGCTCGGCGTCTCGCTCGAGGAGCTCCGCGAGCTCGCCGCCGCGGAGAGCGCCCGCGCCACGCTGCGGCGGGAGTGGCACGAGGGGATCGAGGACCCCGTGCGCCAGCGGCAGGTGCTCGAGCAGGCGGTCGGCCACATCGACAACCAGCTGACGCTGCTGCGCCACCGCCGCGACGAGATCGAGAAGCTGACCGGCGAGCTCGAAGCCAGGCGGCGGCGCGTTCGCGACAGGCTGCGCGTGCTCGGCCGCAAGGGCGCTACGGCAGGCTGAGCTCGCCGTCGAAGACGGGGACGACTCCGCCGCTCACCTGCGGCCTTCCCTCCTCCATCTCGACCACGAGCAGGCTCGGCCGCCCCATCTCCTCCCCCTGGCGGATCACCAGACGCTCGCAGCCGGTGCGCTCGAGCAGGTAGGCGCCGAGCGGCCCCGCGGCCGACCCGGTGGCCGGGTCCTCGCCCATCTCCGCGGTTCGGGTGAACGAGCGGGCCCGCGCCTCGCCGCGGTCGGGCTCGCAGGAGGCGAGGTAGACGACGATCGAGCCGTAGGGCTCGGAGAGCTCGTGGAGCGCCGGATAGTCGGGCCGCGCGCGGGCGAGCGCTCCCGGCTCCGAAACCGGCGCCATCACGTGCGGCATGCCGGTCGAGACGACCTGGGGAGGCAACTCGGCGTGGGCGTCCTCGGCGCGGAGCCCCACGGCGGCCATCACCGCATCTCGCTCGAGCTCCGGCCCGAACTCGGCGGCGTTCTGGAGCATCGACGCCCTCCAGGACCCGTTCTCCCTGCTGACCTCGACCGGCTGCAGGCCGGCGCCGGTCTGCTGCACGAAGCTCGCCCGGTCCAGGTCCCGCCAGCGCGCCACCGCGACCGCGGTGCCGAGTGAGGGATGACCGGCGAAGGGCAGCTCCTCGTGCGGGTCCCAGATCCGGTTGCGGTAGTCGGCCCCGTCCGCGCTCGGCGACTGCACGAAGGTCGTCTCCGAGAGGCGTGTCTCCCTCGCGAGCGCGAGCATCGTCTCCTCGGCGAGGCCATCCGCGTCATCCACGACGGCAAGGCCGTTGCCCGCCAGTGGCGCCTCCGCGAACACATCCAGCCAGGAGATTCGGTGGTTCATGGGCGAATCATCGCGGGCGCGCGAGTTGGTCCGCACCGCGGCCTAGGTTTCGGCGGACTGAATCACCGACGAGGGAGCGAGACATGGGTGAGGCCTATCCGTTGACGTACTCGGTCGACTATCCGGACCGGGAGCTCAACCGGCTCAGCACGTTCTTCCGCATCTTCACCGTGATCCCCATCCTGATCGTGCTGGCCACCGTCAGCCACTACGGGGGCGGCTACGGCGCGAACGGGACGGGCTACGCCGGGGCGGGCGGGATCCTGGTCGCGGGCCCGCTGCTGATGATCCTGTTCCGGAAGAAGTACGCGCGCTGGTGGTTCGACTGGAACCGTGAGCTCCTCCGCTTCGCCGCAAGGGTCCACACGTATCTGGCGCTGATGAGCGATGACTACCCCTCGACGGACGAGCATCAGTGGGTTCGCCTGGAGATCGAGTACCCGAACGTCGAGACCGACTTGGCGCGCGGGATGCCGCTGGTCAAGTGGCTGCTCGCGATCCCGCACTACGTCGTTCTCTTCTTCCTCGGGATCGGCGCGTTCTTCGCGGTGATCTTCGCCTGGTTCGCGATCCTCTTCACCGGCCGCTATCCGCGTTCGGTCTTCAACTACGTGATGGGCGTGCAGCGCTGGGGCCTGAGGGTGGTCGCCTACGCGTTCATCCTCGTCACCGACAAGTACCCGCCCTTCTCGCTCGAGTAGGGCGCGGCGACAACCGGGCCCTCACGGGCGGCGCGCGCGGTAGAGCGCGATGGTCCCGAACGGCGTGCGCAGCCGGTCGGTCTCCTCGGCGTCCTCGAGGCCGGCCTCGGCGAAGATCGCGGGGAGCTCGCCTCGGTAGATCTCGGCGGTGTTGGCGAACCCGTCGAGCACGCGGACGCCGAGAAAGGCCGCGGCCATGACCGGGTCGGAGGGACGGCCCCAATCCGCAACGTGCAGCTCGCCGCCCTCGCGCAGAACCCGGGCGATCTCGCGCGCGGTCTGGCGCTTGGACTCCGGCTCGAGGTGGTGGAAGAAGAGGGTCGAGAGCACGCGGTCGAAGCTGCCGCTCTTGTGGGGGAGGGTGGTCGAGTAG
>DATBFS010000132.1:0-10055 GCA_036558385.1 Solirubrobacterales bacterium
CGCTCGGCCCCCCCGCCCAGCACGCTCACGTAGACGCGCGCCGAGCGCAGGTCAGGGCTTGTCTCCACGGAGGTCACGGTGACGAATCCGATCCTGGGATCCTCGAGCTCGGTCGAGATCGCAGATCCGATCACTTCGCGCATGAGCTCGTTGACCCTCCTCATGCGCTCAGGCATAGCGCGGCGACTATAGCGAGCGCCCGCGCGCCCACCTGCAGTACCTCAGCCGCGGATGTCGGCGATGCTCAGCAGGTCTCGCTCGAAGCTGCACCCGTCCGGACAACGACTCTCGACGAAGCGCTCCAACTCGTCAGCCCGCCGCCGGACCTCCGAATCGCCGACGAGCGCACACACGAGAGTGCTTCGCTGCCACGTGTCGTGGCCATCCACCTCCGCCACCGACGCGCCGAACCGCTGGCGCATGTGTGCCTTGAGCGAGCGCAGGACCTTGCGCTTCCCCTTCAGGTCGTGGGAGTCGTTGAGGTGGAGGTGGACCTCGATCAGGCAGACGTAGGGGGTCACGGGGTCGCCTTCCACAGCTCGTCTCCGTGGACGCCGTCCGTGGCGCTGAAGAAGAGCGTCCCGCCCACTGCGGCCAGCCCCCCCACCGTGGAGTTTCTCCTCCCCGGATAGATGTCGCGGAAGAGCGTCGTCCCCGACCGGGTTCCGTCCGTGGCCCAGAGCTCCCAGCCGAACTCGCCGCGGTCATTGCCCTCGAAGAAGCCGGTGCCTCCGACGTTCACTGGTCCTCTTGGACCGTTGAGATCGACCGTCCTCAGGAGCCTCGTCCCGGCCCCGGTGCCGTCCGATCGCCAGAGCCCTGGACCGTGCACCCCGTCGTCGGCGCCGAAGAAGAGCCTGCCGGCTACGTCGCTCAGTCTGGAGGGGCCGAAGTAGCCCCCCGGCCGGTCCCCCTTGAGGATGTCGCGAACCAATCTCGTCCCGGAGGCGGTGCCATCCGATCGCCACAGCTCCTGGCCGTGCTCGCCGTCGTTCGCCGTCAGGAAGAGCGTGCGGCCCACGGGAGTCAGGGAGACGGGGCGCGAGCCCTTCTTGGGGTTGATGTCCTTGACCAGCCGAGTGCCGGCGGCCGTGCCATCGGAACGCCACAGCTCGCGGCCTCGTCCCTCTCCGGCGGAGGCGAAGAAGAGCCCGCCTCGGAAGCTCGTGAGCCACGCGGGGCTGATCTTGCCTCGCGTGTGGAGGTCGCGCACGAGCCGGGTGCCACCCGGCGTACCGTCCGACCGCCACAGCTCGCGGCCGTGCTCGCCGTCGCGGGCCGTGAAGAAGAGCTTGTCTCCCACGCTGGTGAGCCAGCGGGGGCGCGAGCTCGCGCGTCCCGGGTCCACGTCCCGCTCGAGCCTCGTCCCCTCCCTCGTGCCGTCAGATCTCCAGAGCTCGTCGCCATGACTTCCATCGTCGGCGGTGAAGAAGAGAACGCCGTTGTGGTTCGTCAGATCGTCGGGTGACGAATATCGGATACCCGCTTGGAAGTCGCGGACGAGCGTCGTCCCGGCCTTCGTGCCGTCCGATCTCCAGAGCTCGGTCCGACGCCCGCCGCCGTCCACCAGGAAGAAGAGCGTGTCACCTGCTCGGGTGAGCGAGTACCCGTGCGTCGGTCCGCCCAACGGTCGAGTCCCCGCCGCCGTCCCGTCCGAGCGCCAAAGGCCATCGCCTCCGATCGAGCTGGCCGCCTCGAAGTACACCACCCCGCGCATCCCCACGAGCCAGGAGGGGCCTGAGCCGTCCGGGCCGGGACGGACATCCTTGACGAGGTGGGCACCCGCGGCGTGCGCCGCGCCCGCTCCCGGCCCGAGGACGGCGGCGGACACCAACGCGACCATCGCCAGACGCTTCGTTCTCGATCGGCACACGACTCGCAAGCCCCCCACCGATGACTCTAGCCGCGACTGGACGCCTTTTGGGTCTATGGCACCCAAAACCGTTCACTTGTGCCAGGTCGCTGCCCCCACCCGGCCGCCGCCGGCCCGCCTCCCTCCCGGCGCGCTATTCCAGCGTCTGCTCCACCTGCTTGGTCTCGAACAGCTCCAGCACGTCTTCCACCTTCACGTCCTGGTAGCCCTCCAGGACGACGCCGCATTCGAGCCCCTCCTCGACCTCCTGCACGTTGTCCTTGAAGCGCCGTAGGGACCCGATCCGCCCCGTCCACACGACGGTCCCCTCTCGAACCAGGCGCACCTGGGCGGTCCGGGTGATCTTGCCGTCGCTGACCAGGCAGCCGGCAATCGTGCCGACGCGCGAAGCCCGGAAGAGCTCCTTGACCTCCGCCTGGCCGATCGTCTCCTCGACCTCCTCGGGTTCGAGCATCCCCTCGAGCGCGGCGTAGATCTCCTCGGTCACCTTGTAGATGACCGAGTAGGTGCGGATCTCGACGCCCTCGCGCTCGGCCGCCTTGCGCGCATCCGCGAGCGGGCGGACGTTGAAGCCGATGATGATCGCGTCGGACGCCGCGGCCAGCATGACGTCGGACTCGGTGATCCCGCCCGGCGCCGAGTGGATGACGTCGACCAGGATTCGCTCCTGCGGAAGCTTCGCGATCTCGTCCTGGAGTGCTTCCAGGGACCCAGAGACGTCGGCCTTGAGGACGATGTTGAGCTGCTTGACCTCCCCCGTGGTGGCCTTCGTGAACACCTCGTCGAGGCTGATCTTGCGGGCCTGCTGGCGCGCCAGGGACTCGGCCTTCAGGCGTTGGGTGCGCTGCTGGGCGAGCTGGCGGGCGCGACGCTCGTTCTCGACCGCCTCGACCTGCTCCCCCGCCTCGCAGACGCCGTCAAGGCCCAGCACCTCGACCGGATCGCCGGGGCCCGCCTGGTCCACGCGGGAGCCGGTGAAGTCCAGCATCGCCCTGACCTTGCCCCAATTCGCCCCCGCGACCAGGGCGTCGCCGACGTGGAGCGTGCCGCGCTCGATCAGCACCGTGGCGACGGGACCCCGGCCGGGATCGAGGTGCGACTCGATCACCACGCCCGAGGCGGGTGCGGAAGGGTTGGCCTTGAGCTCCTCGAGCTCGGCGGCGAGGACGATCATCTCGAGCAGGTTGTCGAGGCCGTCCTTGGTGGTCGCGGACACGTCGCAGAAGATCGTCTCGCCGCCCCAGTCCTCCGGGGTGAGCCCCTGCGAGGCGAGCTCGTTTCGCACCCGGTCCGGTTGTGCGCCCTGCTTGTCGATCTTGTTGACCGCCACCAGGATCGGCACCCCCGCTGCCTTCGCGTGGTCGATCGCCTCGACCGTCTGGGGCATGACGCCGTCGTCCGCGGCCACGACGATCACGGCCAGGTCGGTGACCTTGGCCCCGCGGGCGCGCATCGCGGTGAAGGCCTCGTGGCCCGGCGTGTCGAGGAACGTGATCCGCTTGCCGTTCTGGTGCACCTGGTAGGCGCCGATGTGCTGCGTGATGCCCCCCGCCTCGCCCGCGACGACCTCCGTCTCGCGAATCGCGTCGAGCAGGGAGGTCTTGCCGTGGTCGACATGGCCCATGATCGTCACCACCGGCGGGCGCTCCGCCAGGTCCTTGTCCGAGTCCTCGAAAGCCGGGCGCTGCGGCTCCTCGTCGGCCGCGCTCACGATCTCGACCTTCTGGTCGAGGGCCTTGGCGAGGGCCGCCACCGTCTCGTCGGGCAGCGTCTGGGTCAGGGTCGCCATCTCCCCCATCTCCATGAGGCTCTTGATCACCTCGCCGCTCCCCAGCCCAAGGGTCTCGGCGACCTCGCGCACGGTCGCCCCGGAGGCGATCTTGGTCGCCTCGGGCTCCTGCTCGACTACTGGTGCCTTCTCCGGCGGCTCCTCCAGCAGGGGTCTGCGCCGACGCCCTCCGCGGCGTCGGGGCGGACGGGACGGCGGTGGCGGTGGCATGTGCTCGCGGCGGGATGCCTGCGAGTCGATCACCACCCGGCGACGCTTGCGGCCGGAGGACTTCGCCGTGCTCTGCTCCCCACTCGGTGGGCGACGGACCGGTCGCGTGGGCCCCCCCGTCTCCTTCGGCGCGGGCTTCGAATCTCCGTTCTCGCTCGGCGGCGGGCTCTTCTTGCGGGCCGGCTTCGCCTTGGCGACCGGAGCGTCGCCCGCCTCGGGCTTCGCTCCATCGCCCGACGCGGCGAGCGCCTTCAGTGCGTCGTCCTCCTCCACGCTCGAGGCGGCCACCTTGGCCTCGATTCCGGCGGCCTTGAGCGCGGCTAGGACCTCCTTGCTGGTCCGCCCCTCCTGCTTGGCGATCTCATGAACCCTCTTCTTCATGCCTCGGAATCCTCGGCGGACGCCTCAGATTCCTCGGAGGGCTCAGCGCTGACTGACGCGGCCTCCGCAACGGAGTCCTCGGCCTCGTCTCCTTCGGTCGCGGCGTCCTGCGCGAGGGCCTCCTCGGGGGCATCCGCGGCGCCGTCCTCGGACAGCTCGACGGCCTCGTCGGACTCGTCCGCAACGGCCTCAGCCTCGTCCGCCTCCTGGGCGGCCTCGGCGGCCTCGGACTGCTCGAAAGCCTCCGTCGCGCGCTCCACGAGGGGTCGCAGCTCGCCTTCGTCGGCTTCCGGATCGGCGAGCTGCTGGATCTCCTCGTCCCCGAGCGCCGACAGCACGGTCACCTGGTTGGTCTCGAAGCGCGCGAGCGCCTGGTGCTGTGGAAGGCCGCAGTAGCGCGAGCCCTGAAGCGACGCGTTGGGGCAGCGACGTCCGGCCGACAGCACGGCCGCGCAGCGTCCATCGATCTCCTCGCCCTCCTCGTAGGTGAGCTCCTCCTCTTCCTGGCTGAACTCCGTCTCGGACTTGATGTCGACCTTCCAGCCGGTGAGCTTCGCCGCCAGGCGGGCGTTCTGGCCCTCGCGACCGATCGCCAGCGAGAGCTGGTCGTCGGGGACGATGACCGTCGCCTCCTGCTTCTCGTCGTCGACGAGCACCTCCCGCACGCGGGCCGGGGACAGGGCCTTGGCCACGAAGCGGGCGGGTTCCTCGTTGTAGGGGATGATGTCGATCTTCTCGCCGCGCAGCTCGGAGACCACCATGCGCACGCGCGAGCCGCGCGGGCCCACGCAGGCGCCCACCGGGTCCACGCCGTCTGCGTGCGAGATCACCGCGATCTTCGATCGGTAGCCGGGCTCGCGCGCAACGCCGACGATCTCGACCAGCGCGTCCGCGATCTCCGGCACCTCGAGCTCGAACAGCTGCTTGATGAGCTCGGGATTTCTTCGCGAGACCACGATCCCGGGGCCCTTGCCTTCGGCGTTCACCTCGGTGATCACCGCCTTCACGCGCATCCCGTGGTCGTAGCGCTCGTTCCACACCTGCTCGGAGCGCGGCAGCAGGGCCTCGACGCGCTCCCGCAGCTGCACCAGCGTGTAGCGGTTGTCGGACTGCTGGATGATCCCGGTGATCAGCTCACCCACCCGGTCCTGGTACTCCTCGAACATCATGTGCCGCTCGGCCTCGCGGATCCGCTGCAGGATCACCTGCTTGGCGGTCTGTGCCGCGATTCGCCCGAAGTCGTCGGGGGTCACGTCGCGGGTCGTGATCTGGCTCTCGTAGGGCGCGATCAGCTCCGGATCGAGCTCGGGCTCCTCGGGCTCGCGGAGCTCGCCCGTCTCCGGGTCGATCTCCTGCTCCTGCTCCTCGATCGCCTGGGCCATGAGCTTCTCCTCGAGCTCGGGCGGCAGGATCAGCTCGAAGACCCGGAAGTCCGCCGTGTCGCGATCGAGGTCGACGCGGGCGTACTTGGCTGCCTCCGGCGTCTTCTTGTACGCGGAGAGCAGCGCATCCTCCAGGGCGCCCATCAGGGTCTCGGCGTCGATCCCCTTCTCCTGCTCGAGGCCCCTGATGGCCTCGACGATCTCGCGGCTCATCCGGCTCCCTCCAGCGGCGTCGTGTGGTCGGGCACCAGGTTGGAGCGGCGGATCCCGGCCAACGGGATCTCGATCTCGCGAGTGTCCGCGTTGATGAGCACGCGGCGCTCGTCGGCGTCCGTCAGCGTGCCCGTGAAGCTTCGCTGTCCCTCGATCGCCTCCCGCGTGCGTACGCGGACTCGGCGACCCCGGAAGCGGCGGAAGTGTTCCGGCTTCGTAAGGGGGCGCTCGGCGCCCGGGGAAGAGACCTCGAGCGACCAGGACTCGAGCAGGTCCCGGAGGTGGTTCGTGACCCGCTCGCAGAGCGCCAGGTCCACGCCATCCGGGTGGTCGATGTACAGACGCAGCGTCTCGCCGGCGGGCTGCTCGAGCGCGATCAGCTCGACGTCGGGGTCGAGCTCCCGCAACCTGCTCTCGATCTGCTCCTGAAGGTCGTCCAAACCGCTCTCTCTCGTGTCCGAATTGCGCCTCCAGCACCCGGCTCGGGCCGAAAAAAAGGCGGGCCCGGGCCCACCTCTTCAGGGTTCGGGTGCAAACGGAGGTGGTCTGAGTATAGCCTCGCGCTCCTGGCTCGGCGGGCGTGGCTCAGGCGTGGCGCGGAGCCATCGAGCGCCCCCAGATCGGGCGCTCGGACGCCGCTCAGGCCTCGAGCATCACGGTCACGGGACCGTCGTTGGTGAGCTCGACGGCCATCCGGGCGCCGAACCTCCCGCGCCGCGCGCCCAGACGCTCGCAGAAGCGTTCGTAGAGCGGCTCCGCCACCTCGGCGGGCGCCGCCTGCGTGAAGCTCGGGCGGTTGCCCTTGCGCGTGTCCCCGTACAGGGTGAATTGGCTGATGCAGAGCGTCTCGCGGCCGCCGAGGGGCTCGCTCATGCGCCCCTCGTCGTCGTCGAAGACCCGCAGGGCGCGGACCTTGTCGGCGAGCCGGTCCGCCTGCTCCTCCCCGTCGTCGCGGGCCACGCCCAGCAGTACCAGCAGCCCGGGCCCGATCGCCGCCAGCTCCCGCCCGTCCACGGCCACCGATGCCCCCGAGACGCGCTGTACCAGCGCCCTCAACGGGGCCTCACGAGAGCTGGGCGGCGAGCCTCTCGCGATACAGCGCGTAGTCGCGGCGCTCAGGGCGCAGGTTGGCCGCGATCGCCAGATGTCGGCGCGCCCGATGGCGCTGTCCGGTCAGGGTCAACGCGCGGCCGAGGCAGAAGTGCGCGAAGTCGTTCACCGGGTAGCGCTCGACCACCGCCTCGAACTCCCGCGCCGCCTCGGCGTAGCGGCGGCTGTGGAAGTAGGCCCGTCCGAGGGCCTCGCGGATCGAGCTCTTCTCGGGCGCCATCCGAGCCGCCTTGGCCAGGGGTACCGCAGCCGGCGCATAGTCACGGGACTCGAGCAGGGAGATACCGCGGCAGTACAGGTCGTAGAGGGAATCACCGGCGTCGTCGGGCACGAGGCCAAGTGTAGGGGGGTGAGGGCCGGCTGCCGGGGTGCCGCCGGAGGGTGCGCCTGCCGAGCAACCTAGGAGGGGTTGTTCGCCGCTTGCGGCGTCCCGCGTCGCAGGGCCTCCACGCGGTCGAGGATGGCGTCGGCCACCTCCTCCTTGGGAGCGAGCGCCAAATGATGCTCTCCACCGCGCTCCACGAACACTGCCTCGTTGAGCTCGGAGTCGAAGCCGATCTCAGCGCGGGAGATGTCGTTGAAGACGATCGCGTCGAGGCCCTTGCGGACGAGCTTCTCGCGGGCCCTGTCGATCGCATCGGCGCCGTGCTCGGCGGCGAACCCGACCAGAGTCTGGTCAACCGTTCGCCGACCGGCGAGGCCGGCCAGGACGTCCTCGGTTCGCTCGAGCTGGAGCGCCAGGGAGCCCGGGCCCTCTCGCTCGAGCTTGCCGGGCTCGGCCCGGGTGGGGCCGAAATCGGCCACGGCCGCCGCCATCAGCAGCACGTGGCAGCGAGCGAACTCCTCCCCCACGGCGCCCGCCAGCTCGCCGGTCGTCTCGACGTCGATGCGCCGCACACCGGCCGGGGCGGGAAGGGATACGTTGGCCGCGACCACGGTCACCGACGCGCCTCGCCGCGCCGCCCGCTCGGCGAGTGCCAGGCCCATGCGACCGCTCGATCGGTTGCCGATGAAGCGAACCGAATCAATCGGCTCCCGCGTGCCCCCGGCCGTCACCAGGACCCGTAGCCCGTCCCACGACCCCCCGCGCGGGAGCGCGAGCGCCTCGATCTCGGTCAACAGCCGCTCGGGTGATGGCAGGCGCCCTACGCCGTGCTCGCCCCGTGACGCGAGAGCGCCCTCCTCAGGATCGATCACCCGGACGCCGCGTTCCCGAAGCGTCGTGAGGTTTGCCTGGGTGGCGGCGGCCGCGTACATCCGGTCGTTCATCGCCGGCGCGATCGCCCGCGGAGCGGTGCAGGCCAAGAAGGAGGTGGTGAGCATCGAATCGGCCATCCCGGCCGCGAGCTTCGCGATCGTGTTCGCCGACGCCGGGGCGATCAGGTAGGCGTCCGCGTTGGACACCACCGCGAGATGACCGATCGGATCGTGTGCGGGGACCGGGTCGCCCGGGAAGGCGCCGCGCATGGGGTCGCGCTCGAACTCGTCGCTGAGCACGGGCGCGCCGACGATGCCCTCGAAGGAGGCGGCGCCGACGAATCGCTTCGCCGCGGGCGTCATCGTCACGCGGACGCCGTGGCCCGCCCGGGTCGCCAGCCGTGCCAGCTCCAAGGCGCGATAGGCGGCGATGCCGCCGCTCACGCCGAGAAGGATGCGGGCCATCTGCGGCGCCTGCCCGGCCCCGCGCGCTCAGGCGCGGTAGTGGTAGTCGATCTTGCCCGCCGCGAGCTCCTCGAGCGAGATCGTCAGGTAGTTGCCCGAGGGCGTGTCGATCATCGGCGGGGTGTACTCCTCGTAGCTGCCCTCGCCGAGCGCGCGGTAGTAGCTGTTCAGCTGGCGGGCCCGCTTGGCCGCCACGAGGACCGCGGCGTAGTGGGAGTCGGTGCGGCCCAGGAGCTTGTCGACGCGTGGCTTGATCATGTCTTGGAAGGGGGGTTCGCCGCGGGCGGCTTGTGCGGCTGGTGGTGACGCAGTTTAGGGGTCGGACCCCAGCTCTTGGCGCACGATCCGTTCCAGGCCGTCCGCGGCGTGCCCGATCTGGTCGTTGACGACGACGTGCCGGAACTCCTCCTGGGCGGCCAGCTCGAGCTCCGCGGTCCGCAGCCGCTCGCCGATCTCCTCGGCGGAATCGGTGCCCCTGCCCTCGAGGCGCTCGCGCAGCGCGGCGGCGGTGGGAGGCGCGATGAACACCTGCACCGACTCGGGCATCGCGGCCCGCACCTGGCGAGCGCCCTGGACTTCGATCTCGAGCACCACCGACCTCCCCCGCGCGAGGTTGCGCTCCACCTCGGAGCGAAGCGTCCCGTACCGGTTGCCGCTGTAGGTCGCGTGCTCGAGGAACTCATCCTCTCGGGCGCGCCGGTCGAATTCCTCGCGATCGAGGAAGTGGTAGTCGCGGGAGTCCACCTCGCCCGGGCGAGGCTCGCGGGTGGTGGCCGAGACCGACAGCTCGAGCCCGCGCACCCGTTCGAGGAGCTCGGCGATCAGGGTCCCCTTGCCGACCCCCGACGGGCCGGTGATCACGAACACCTTTGGCATCGCGCGAATCCTTGCGGACGAACCGGCGCGGGATTCGCACGCGGTGCGCCGAGCCCGTGGCGGGATGGCACCGGCTGGGCACGGGAGGGGATCCCTCGGTCCGCGGCCAACCCGCGATGGCCGAAATACGTCGTCTATTTCGACGTTATTCGGCCATCGGCGCCGGGAGCGCGCTACCGCCCTACCCAGCCCGTTACTCGCGCGACCGGTTTTCGCAGCTACCGCCGCAGCTGGGCGACCAGCTCGCCGCGCTGGCGCTGCGAGAGCCCGCCGATCGTCTTCGACGGCGAGATGCGGCACTGCGTGAGGATCTTGTTCGCCTTGACGCGCCCATACTTGGGGACCGCGACGATCATGTCGAACGCCTTCGCCGACATGACGTAGTCCGGCGGATCGAGCAGCAGCGATTCGATCTTGGCCTTGCCGGCCTTCAGATCGCGCTTCAGCTGCGCGCGCTTGGAGCGGATCTCGTTGGCCCGGTTCAGCGCCCGCATCCGCTGCTCGTGGGTGCGCTCGGGAACAGCGGTGGCGGTGTCGACGGAGGGGGCCATCGGGCGGC
>DATBFS010000133.1:0-21653 GCA_036558385.1 Solirubrobacterales bacterium
GGCTGCTGCGGGTGATGGACGCCGAGTACATCCCGGTGTGGTTGAACAAGCCAATTCCCGCGCTCCACGACGAGAAGCCACTCGAGCTGATCGCCCGCGGCGAGTATCGACGGGTAGCGGAGATCGTCTCCGCACTCGAAGAGCCGGTCGCGGCCTGATCGTTGCCGCTGGCGGTCGACCCCGTTCGCGTTCGCGGGGTCTGGTATCGCCACCTGCCTCACCGGGGGCGGGTGTGGTGGCGCTCCGACCCGCCGCCGAGCGGACGCTGGCAGCGCGGCCCGGCCGTCGCCGGCTTCTATCTGGCCGATTTCCGTGAGACGGCGTGGGCCGAGTGGTACCGCCAGCTCGCGGAGCTCGGGCTCCGACCGGAGCGCCAGCTGCCGCGGGACCTGTGGCGGCTGCGAGTTGATCTCAGGGTCGCCGACCTCAGCGACCACCGGCGGCTCGCCGAGGTCGGACTGCAGCCGCCACATCCAACGAGCCGAGAGTGGCCGGCGTTCCAGGCGGTTGGCGAACAGCTTCACGCCGAGGGCTGGAGAGGCATTCTCGCACCGAGCGCCGCCCGCCCCGAGGGGCAGATCCTCTGCCTGTTCCGGGAAGAGGAAACGATACGGGGAGTCAAGCCGATGCCGCCGCCGGCGATCTACCGCAGGCACCCGGTCCCGCCCGCGGTCGGCTGACCCCGTCGCAACGAGCCATAGCGAAGCCGGTATGCCAATTGGTATGCCAATTTGAGCGAAAGTGAGCCGATCTCAGGTGAGCCCAGATGGCTTCAGCAAGCCCCATCTGACCTCAGCTGACCGGGATCCCGCTGGTTGTGGTCCAGGCGGTCGCCGGTTCGAATCCGGTCGCTCACCCCTCAGAACTCCCTGCTAAAGCAGGGAATCCTCGGGGCAGGGGGCGGGAAGACACGCCCGCCGTTGTCCCAAACGTGTCCCGTTTCCACGCCGCCGGCGTGGGGGAGTCCCCTGCTGCCTTGGGGCGATTCTCTAGCGCTGACCCGAGCCGATGCCTATTCGAGAAATGGTGAACTCGAGGAAAGCCAATGGCCCGACCAACCACCAAGACCTGCCGCCACTGCGGCGAGACCAAGAAGGCGGATGCCTTCCCCCGTACCAAGAGGATGCGAGACGGACTCTCGAGCTGGTGCCCCAAGTGCCACGCCGAGGCCACGCGACACTGGCGGCGGGAGAACCCGAATTGGAGGAACCGAGAGGAGACCACCAGACCGACCACGAACCCACCGACGACGATCTGACCCAGCCCCTCGAACGCTGGGCCTTGGAGCAAAGCACCGACGTCGACGCAGACCGCTTCCGTGAGCTGGCCGGCCGGGTGATCGAGGAGGCCCGAGCACGCCCGGAGATGGGTCGCCTGGTCTTGGAGCTGGAGGCTCACGGGGCAAGCCTGGTTGGGCTCGCTGAGCGACAATGCACTGCCATGCGCGTACGACCCGTCGCCCCTGACGACCTGGAGGCATGCCAGACGATCGTTCGCGGGCTGCCCGATTTCTTCACTGAAGATGTGCCCGACAAGATCGCTAGCGACCTCGACGCACACCACGGCTGGGTCATCACCAAAGACGACGGCGTGGTCGCCTTCGCCGTGGTCGAGTACCGGTCGTCGCGAGCCGCCGAGATCCTTTGGATCGCCGTGCGCCGCGACCAGCGAAACCAGGGGGTCGGTGCGACGCTTCTCGAACACGTCCTCGATGCTCTCGCTGCTGACGACATCGCCCTCATCCAAGCCAAGACCCTCGATGCGTCCGCTGACTACGAGCCCTACATCGCGACCCGCACATTCTGGGAGCACCACGGCTTCGTCCGCATCGACACCATCGACCCGCTGCCGGGATGGCAGCCCGGAAACCCCGCAGCCATCCAGGTGTGCGCCCTGACGTCCACCCGCTGAACTGGCCCGGCTGTCCTCCACCTACCGCCCAGAGTCAGACAGGCGACGGACTCCCGTCGCCGCGACCTGCGGCACACCCCAAGAACTTCGTGGAGTCGGGCAGCGGCTCCACCGGACGCGGAGTCCGCTCCGAGATCAGGGCCAGCTAGGGCGGCGAGACGCGACCCTTGTACAGGGGCGATGAGATCCGCAGACGTCGCCTGCGCCTGATAACCAGGGCACAGGTCCTCTCGAGCGACCTGCGCCGCCCTCGCGCGACCCTTCTCCAGACGAAATACTGGTGGTCGATGTCGCAGGAGAACGTCGAGACCATCCGGCGCGCAGTCCATGCGTTCAATGAGCGGGACGTCGATGCGATGTTGGCGGACTGGGCCGACGACGTCGAGATGCGCCTGGTCGGCGGATTCGCCGACCTGATGGGAACGGAGTTCAGAGGTCACGAGGGCGTGCGGCGCTGGTTCAACGAGTGGGTCGAAAACGTGGATGTTCGAGTCGAGATCGAAGAGATCCACGATGCGGGCGAGCGGGTCGTGCTGGTTGCGCGCGCCGTCGGCGCCGGCGAGACAAGCGGGGCACCGGTGGCCCTGCGAGGCGGTCAGATCTACAGCTTCCGGCACGGGCTCGTCATCGGGGTGGACAACTACTACGAGGCAAGCGAGGCCCTCGAAGCCGCCGGGCTTTCGGAGTAGGCGATGTCGCAGGAAAACGTCGAAATACTCCGCACGCTCTATGAGCACTGGGCCACTGGCGACTTCCCGGCGGACGCCTTCGACCCCGATGTCGAGCATTCGCGGATCGGCGCCCAAACCCCGGACATGGAGGGGAGGTGGTTCGGTCTCGATCAGTTCATGACTGCATTTCGCGAGTACCTCCAAGCGCTCTCGGACCTGCGCATCGAAGCGGAGCGCATCATCGACCTCGGCGGGGACCGGGTGCTGGTGCTCTCGCGGCAAACTGCGCGTGGCAAGCAGAGCGGCGTGCCGATCGACTCCGAGTTCGGAGACCTGTTCACGCTGCGTGACGGCAAGATCGTGCGCTACTACAGCTACTGGAACCGCGCCGAAGCCCTCGAAGCCGCCGGGCTGTGGGAGTAGCCCCTCTCGACGCGGGATACTGCGCGCGATGTCGCAGGAGAGCGTCCCTCGAGAGGTGGCTGTCGCATTCGTGGACGCCTACGGACGGACCTGGGAATCCTGGGACTTCGGCGGTTTCGTCGACCTGTTCAGCGACGACGTGGTCTACGTCGCTCACGCGACGGCGGAGAGGGTCGTCGGGCGAGCGGCGCTCGCCGACTACATCCGAAAGGAGGCGGCCGATCAGGGACAGGCCAGCGTTCGGATGGGAAGGCCGGTTGTCGGAGGAGACCACGTCGCGGCGGAGTTCTGGGTTACGCGGACCAACGCGGGGGACGACTGGACGACTGCCGGGTGCTTCGTCGCAAGGCTCGGACCTGACGGCCGCTGCAGCTTCTTTCGCGAGTACTGGTTCGACGTGGAGGGACACATCAGCGCGTACGAGGGATGGGGCGAGTAGGCGATGTCGCAGGCGAACGTCGAGCTCGTGCGGCGGATCTACGACGCCTTCGAGCGGGACGACTGGAGCAAGGTGGGCGAGTTCGTGAGCCCGGACGTCGAGCTGCATGGCACGCGCGGCGGCCTTTCCGAAGGGAACGTCGCGAGTGGGAGCGAGGCCGTCAGGCAGACGTTCGACGTGTGGGACGCCGAGGCCTGGGACGAGACCCGGCTCACCCCCCAGAGGTTCATCGACGGCAGCGACGTCGTCGTCGTGCTTCAGCACGAGCTCCGGCGAGGGCGCGGCAGCGGCGTGGAGGTCGAGTCCGAAACCGCTGTCGTCTTCGACATTCGCGACGGAAGGGTGGTTCGCATCCAGGGCTTCATGGATCAAGAGCAGGCCCTGGAAGCCGCCGGGCTGCGGGAGTAGAGGAGGGCCGATGTCGCCGGCCACGCCCATGCGGCTGCGGATCGCCCGGCATACGGAGCGCCTCGACGAGTTGGTCCGCTTCTACCGCGACCGCCTCGGCCTGCGGGAGATCGGCGGCTTTCGCGATCACGATGGCTATGAGGGCGTCTTCCTCGAGGTGCTCGGCACCGGCGCCCATCTCGAGCTGACCGCCGGCGGCAGCCACGGCGCTCCGGTGCCCCATCCGGAATCGCTCCTCGTCCTCTACCTCGGAGACGAGGAGGCGGTTGCGGCCGTCTCGGCCCGCCTCGGCGCGGACCCCGTCACCCCCGCGAACCCTTATTGGGCCGAGCACGGGATCACGTTCGAGGACCCCGACGGCTTTCGCGTCGTGCTCGTGCCAGAACGGTGGGAGCCCTAGCCGCCGGGGGCGCGGCGAGACGAACGGTGCCTCGGACAACCGGCCAGGCTCCGCCGCCTCGACGCCGGGCTCACGGCCGCTCTATGAAGCTCGTGTTAAGCGCTTTCAACCGCCCCCTCAAGGACATCGCCTGCCTCTCCGATGCCCTCAATCGCTGGCGTTCGCCAGTGCGCAATAGCCGACCCTGGACGGGCGGCTCCAGACATGGAGGCACAATGACTCACAGGACGAAGGTCGTGGCGCTTCTCATCACCGGAGCTTCGACGCTCGGGCTGATCGCGCCCCAGCTCGCCGGAGCGGCGAACCGGACCTACCCATCGAACCAGGAGGCCCGGAGCTTCCACACGAGCGACGGCGGCTGGCACAGCGGGACGTCATTCGGTGGGCTCTGCATCCCGGCGGTGAACTGCCCGACCGTTACCAATGACTACGTCGCCAGCGAGGGGGCCGGAGGCTCATCCGACGGCTACCTGCGCACCCAGATCGGCGCGCTGCTGGGTGTGGGGGCGACTTCGCGCGGCATCTACCAGAGCCCCGCGTTCACGTACTCGGGGGTCGGCGGTGGGCAGCCGGACAAGCTGACGCTCAGCGTCGCACGGCGCTCGACGCTGGCCACGCTCCTCGCCGTTTCCGGCAACAGCGCCGAGTACTCGGTGGACCTGGTGGACACGTCGCAGGGCGGCGCGGCGACGAGCGTGATCGACCAGAGGCCGATCGGCGATCAGAACTCGTGGAGGACGAGCAGCGCTTCGGTCTCCCCGGGCAGCCTGACGCTCGGCGACCGCTACCGGGTGCGGATCACCTCGGAGTTCGAGACGGGCATCCAGGTGGTCCCCGGCGGCAGCGTCGGCTACGACAACGTCGTCCTCGAGGGAACCAAGAAGCCGACGGGGGGCGGTCCGGGTGGTCCCGGTGGCCCTGGTAACGGCGGCGGCGGAAGCATCAAGCACATCCGCCACCAGATCACCCACGGTCTCGGGCCGGCCATCAAGAAGGGCAAGCACCTGATCGTGAAGGTCAAGTGCCCGCGCTCGGTCGGCTCGCGCAAGTGCCACATGAAGGTCGCGGCGAAGCTCAACCGTCACGGCCCGAAGGTGACGAACGTGAGGAAGTCGCATCTCGGCGGCGGCAAGTCCCGCCGTATCCGGTTCAAGATGAAGCACGGCTACGCGAAGAAGGTCGCGCACCGCGAGCACGTCGTGCTGAAGGAGAGGGTCAGGATCGGCCACCACAGGTTCACGGTGACCAAGCGCGTGCGCGTCGTTCGCCACTAGGGCGAAGCGATACCTCGGGAGCGACGGCCCGCTCATCGAGCGGGCCGTCGCGTACCCGGGCCCTCTCGATCTCGCCCGCCCGGGTGGCGCGCGAGGCCATGAGCACCCTTGAGCTCCGTGGGCGTCAGCGAGACCTCCTCGTCCAGGATCGCCACCCGCCTCCGCGGCACGTCGATCTCCAGCAGCTCGTCCGCCAGGACCTCGCTTGGGGGGTTTGCGGGGGCCGCTTCGTCGCAACAGGGCCTCGCTTCGATCGGCCGGCGGACTAGGGTCCACGCTTCCGATGGAGGACCGACGGGCCAAGCGAGCCGCAGCGCGCCGCGTCGTGCCCGTGATGGCCCTTGCCGTCCTGGCGGGCGGCACCTGGGCCGCCGCCAGGACGCATTCTGAGGCCGCGGATCGGGCTGCCGCCTCGGGTCGGCCCAACGTGCTGGTGATCGAGACCGACGACCAGACGCTGGAGTCGATGAAGGTGATGCACAGCGTCAACTCTCTGATCGGCGCACACGGGGCGACCTTCACGAACAGCTTCGTCAACTACTCGCTCTGCTGTCCGTCGAGGGCGACCTTCCTGACCGGCCAGTACGCCCACAACCACGGCGTCCTGAGCAACAAGGGAGCGCGGGGCGGCTTTCCGCGATTCGAGGCCCTTCACGCCCACAACAACCTCGCCGTCTGGCTGAAGAACGCCGGCTACCACACCGCGCTGATCGGCAAGTACCTGAACCGGTACGCGAACCATCCGCCGGTGCCGCCCGGCTGGTCCGAGTGGCAGGCGGCGGCCCCGGACGATCAGGGGGTCTACGACTACACCCTCAACCAGAACGGCGATCTCGTCCACCTTCACAACAAGCCGGCCGACTTCAAGCAGGACGTCCTCACTCGGCGCGCGGTCAGCTTCGTCCACCGCCGGGCCAGGCAGCCCCAGCCCTTCTTCCTCTGGCTCACCTATACGGCTCCACACGTCGGCTACCCCGAGCCGAGCCCCAATCCCCCGCACAACTGCGCGGGAGCCGCGAAGCCGCCGCCGCGCTATTCGAAGGCGTTCGCCAACGCCCCTCTGCCGATGCCTCCCAACTTCAACGAGGCGGACGTGTCCGACAAGCCCGCCTCGATCCAGAAATGGCCTTTACTCACGTCGGACCAGATCCTGGGCATCCGGCGAAAGTACCGCTGCGAGCTCGAGTCGCTCCTCTCGGTGGACGAAGGCGTCAAGAGCATCGTGAGCGCGCTGCGAGCATCGAACCAGCTCGACGACACCCTGATCGTGTACACGTCCGACAACGGCTTCTTCCACGGGGAGCACCGCCTGCCGGAGGGCAAGATGCGGCCGTACGAGGAGTCGATCCGGGTGCCGCTCGAGATGCGGGGTCCCGGAGTCCCGAGCGGGGTGAAGGTCAACCCGCCCGTGATCAACGCCGACCTCGCGCCGACGATCGTGGACGCGGCAAACGCGACCGCGCGCCTGCCCATGGACGGGCGCTCGCTGCTTCCCGTGGCCCGACGCCCCGGAATCGCCAGGAACAGGCAGCTCCTGATCGAGGAGCCGGGGGAGCTGGCGGGCGTCCAGGCGTGGGGGCCGGGCTTCGAGGCGATCCGGACGCCCGATCACATCTACGTCGAGACCCGCGGGGAGGACCCGGAGCTCTACGACCTCAAGCGGGACCCGTTCGAGCTCCAGAACGTCGCCGGCCACCCGGCGTACGCCTCACTCCGGGCGACGCTGGCAGCGCGCCTTCACAAGCTGGAGCGGTGCGCCGGCCGAAGCTGTCGGCCGGGCTCCTAGCGGACGCCGACCTCGCGGTTGACGAACGGCTTGTAGTTGCGGCACGGCTCGCCGCGCAGGCCCGGGCACGGAGGAAGGTCGGTGCCGGTGTGGACGCCGGGGACGACCGGCAGCAGAAGGCGGGAGGGCATCTGACGCGAGTGCGCGACCGACACCCGGGCGGTGCCGTGGGGCTTGGCCTCGCCGAAGGCCCAGATCGGCTGGTCGCCCCCGGCCGCGGCGAGCGTCACCCGGATGCGGGAGTGCTTGCGATAGACGTGGCCCTCGTAGTAGAGGGGGATCGTCACCTTCCCCCAGCGATCCTTGGGGAGCGGGGCGGCGTCCGGTTTCCGAAGGCTCAGCACCGGCTCGAGCAGGGTGCTCTTCTCCCGGTCCAGCTTGCGTCCGCTGCTCGTAAGCCAGCCGCTCTGGACGAAGGTCTCCTTGCCGTCCGGGCGCACCTCGGAGACGGTCGCCTGCAGGTCGACGTTCCGAGAGGAGGAGCGAATCCACGCCTGGAGCGCGCCGGCGCCGATCACCGCCGTCTGCGAATCGAGGCGCGAGCTCATGTACGAGACCGCGTGGCCGGTGGGGCTCTGAGTCCAGTGATAGTCGGGCGTCGTGGTCCAGAGCCCGCCGGGGCCGGAGCCGGTGTTGCCGGTGAAGTCGGTCGGCGGCCGGACCGACTGGTCCCAGGTGAAGGCCTCCGCGCCCGCCTTGGAACGCTTGCTGGACTTGAGCTCCCCGCCCTCGGCGAGGTAGAGGGACCGCGCGCGCGTATGCGGGACCGGGAACCTGCTGAAGGAGCGCTCGAAGGCGGGGAACGGGGCGCCCGGGTCCGATCCACCGGCGCCGTTGTCGAACAGGATCCGCACCGGGGGCAGCGCCTGGAAGGCCGAGCGGGCGGCTCTGTAGCTGGGTTCGCCCTGGATCGGATCGGGCGGCAGGTTCACCCCGGAGACGCCCATCGCCGTCTGGTAGATCAGCGGGGCGAGAGCCTTTTGTCCCGCGGTCAGCTCGGGCCTTTGGCGCGCCACGTACAGCTTGAGGAAGTCGTACCAGCGGTTGAAGGTCTCCGGGTCGAGCGAGTCGATATGGGTGCCGTTGGTGAACGTGAACCACTTCCGGTTCGTGCCGGTGAAGTGCGAGGGCAGCGCCGGGCAGTGGCCGCCGGTCTGCTCGTCGGTCCACTGGCAGGCGAGGAACACCGGCGCGCGGATCTTGTGGACGAAGGTGATCGGCGAGAGCGGGTCCGCGATCTTGGGCCGGTAGTAGTTGTTGCGCCGGATCTTCCTGATCAGGTTGACGGCCTCCGGGTGCAGGTCCTGGTTCGACTCGCAGGTCGTGTCGCCGTTCTGGATCCGCTCGTATGCCCACCCCTGGCCCCCCGTCGGCGAGGCAGGCAGCGCGTCGTGAACGCGATCCTCGGCCCACTTCAGGGCGAAGCCGGTGTTCAGGATCCCGCCCGGGTAGAGGGTCGTCTGAGTGTTGTCGATCACCGAGAGCGGGGCAATCGCGGCGAGGGCCGGGGGCCGCGTGGCCCCGACGAACAGCTGGCTGATCCCGCCGTAGGAGACGCCCATCATCCCGACGTGGTGGTGGAGGACCCAGGGCTGGCGGGCCACGGTCTCGATCACGTCATAGCCGTCCAGCGCCTGCAGCGGCTCGAAGTAGTCGAATGCCCCGCCGGAGCACCCGGTGCCGCGCATGTTCACGTCGACCACCGCGAAGCCGAGGGCGGTGGCGATCGGCGCGGTCGAGCTCTCCCCGCCGTTCGGGTTCGCGTAGCCGTAGCCGGAGTACTCGATCAGGGTCGGGTAGGGCCCGCCGCCGGACGGGAGATGGACGTCGATCGCGAGCTTCGTGCCGTCGCGCGTGGCCAGGTACCCGTAGCCGCTGGTGGGCAGCGTCTGGTCGTAGATCCTGCTGTTGGGCGGCGAGGGGCGGTTCGAGAGCACTCGCAACGGGGTCGACTGACCGCCGCCGCGCTGGCGGACGCGATAGCCGCCGCCCGGGCGCACATGGCGGAAGACGATCCCGCCCAGCGAGCCGGCGCGCTCCTTGTCCACCACGTCGCCGCGTCGGTCGACCAGCTTCAGCCGCTGGCCGTGGCGCGCCCCGGTGACGTCGACCTGCTCGGCGCTGCCGCGCGCCGTGAAGTGCACCTTCGAGGGGGTTCCCGCCCAGGCCACGCCCGTCAGGACCGCGGCAAGCGCGATCGCCGCGAACGAGGTGGTGACCGCGAGTGCTCCGATCCTGCCGTGTGCCCGATCCGCGGGCGTTAAGACCTGCAAACCGAGCGAAGGGTAGCCCATGGCTTATATGTGACCAATCAGTCACGTATAATGCGGCCATGGACGCGGTGTTCAAGGCGCTCTCCGACCCGACTCGACGCGGTCTGCTCGACGAGCTGTTCCAGCGCGACGGCCAGACGCTCACCGAGTTGGAGCGGGGGCTTCCGATGACGCGCTTCGGCGTCATGAAGCACCTGCGGGTGCTCGAGGAGGCGGGGCTCGTGAAGACTCGCCGGAGTGGGCGCGAGAAGCTCCACTTCCTGAACCCGGTCCCGATCAGGCTCGTCCACGACAGGTGGGTGAGCAAGTACGCCGAGCCCTGGGCGGCGACGCTCAGTGGGCTCAAGAGACGATTGGAGGACGACATGCAGAAGTACGACGAGGCCGGGGTCGCCCTCGCGGCCGGCGATACCGCCGCGGTCTTCGAGATCTACATCAAGACGACCCCCGAGCGCCTCTGGGAGGCGATCACGGATCCCAAGCAGCGAGCCCAGTACAGCTTCGGGGTCGAGACGCACTCGGACTGGACCCCGGGCTCCACCTATGAGGCATCCGTTCCCGGCGTGATTGATATCGCGTCGGGCGAGAACCTCCAGGTCGACCCGCCGCGGCGGCTGGTGCAGAGCTTCAACGCACTGTGGAGTGACGAGGTGACGGCCGCCGGGACCTCGAGGGTGACCTGGGAGATCGAGCCGGTCGGCGAGGACGCCTGCCGGCTGACGGTGGTTCACGACCAGCTCCCCGAGGGCGCCAACCCGGAGCTCTACGGCGGCTGGCCGCAGATTCTCTCGGGCCTCAAGACGCTATTGGAGACAGGCGAGCAGCTCACCACTCCCGGCTCGCTGCGCTACTCGGGCGCCTCCCGGGCCGCGTAGGACGGCGTGGACGGGTTCTCGTCGGATACCGGCGAGAACCCGTTCACCAGGTGTTCGACGTTTACACCATGGGTTAGCCCTCCCGACTCTGCGGTCGCCCACAATCTCGTCTATGAGGCGCTTCTTGCTGGCTCTCGGTCTGACTCCTCTGGCTGTCCTTGCAACCGCGGGCATCGCCCAGGCCGCGAAGCCCGGCCACCTCGACCGCTCGTTCGGTGACGGTGGCTGGGTGAGTACGCGCATCGTCGCCCACGAGTACGTGGATGCGGTGACTATCGATTCCCGCAAGCGCATCGTGGCCGCCGGCGCCGCCGCGGACAACAGCCTGTTTGGAGTCGCCCGCTACCGAGGGAGCGGGCGCCTTGACCGCTCCTTCTCCGGGGACGGGAAGGTGACGACCGAGTTCCCAGGCTCAGGCATCGTGTTTCAGTGGCCGAGCTCGGTGGCGATCGACTCGCGAGGGAGGATCGTCGCTGCCGGCGGCGAGTGCACCTACGACGACTACCCGCAGGAGGGCGGGACGATCATCGGCTGCGAAACGCCCGTCGCTCGCTACATGCCGGACGGCAGCCCGGACACCTCCTTCGGCGGTGACGGCAAGGTTGCGACGGACTTCGGGGGTACCAACCGCGCAAACTCGGTGGCGATCGACTCGAAGGATCGAATCGTCATCGCCGGGGAGGGTGTCGTTGCCCGCTATAGACAGAACGGCACCCTCGATCCCTCGTTCAGCACCGGAGGAGTAGCGACCCCGCCCACACCTGCCTACCTAACGTCTGTGGCGATCGACTCCCAGGGGCGCATCGTGGCGCTCGGCGATCGACCGGCAGGCGACGGCTATCGGTTCGTCCTCATGCGCTTCCTGCCCGACGGCAGCCCCGATCCCTCGTTTGGGAACGGCGGCAAAGTGGTCAGGCCTGAGGATGGCCTCGCGTTCGCGGTGGCGATCAATTCCAAGGACCAGATCATGGCCGCAGGCGGCACGCTTTCCCAATCCGGTGAGCCGGGAGATTTCCGCCTCGCCTTCTACAAGGAGGATGGGACGCGGCTGGGGCGCTGGGGCGGCGACGGCGAGGTCACCACGAGCTTCCACGATCGTCACGCCGCTCGTGCCCTCTCGGTGGGGTTTGACTCCCGAGGGCGGATCGTCGCAATCGGCGGCATGGGGCACGCCTACGCCCTCGCGCGCTACCGGCGGGACGGCTCCCTGGATCGCTCCTTCTCGGGCAACGGCAAGGCGACCGGCAGATTCGCGCTCCCCCAAAGAAGGCACGCCGGCTTGGGGGTGCGAGGAGGGGCGATCGACCAGCGGGATCGCATCGTCGTTGCCGGGGGCGGGCACTTCCTGCTCGCGCGCTTCATCGGCTACCGATGAAGATGATGGCTCGGCCATCGCATAACACGAGCCGGGATACGGCAACCGGCCCGCCTATCCTGCTCCCGTGGCACGTGGTCCCGTGCCCGCGGAGACGGCGGGCGAGTTGAAGGAGAGAATCGAGGCCGAGCGGCGCGGCGTCCCGTTCCTCGTCTACCGGGACGACGAAGGGCGCCAGCGCATCCACGGCCTGGTGGGGGACCGAGATCGACTGAGCGTCGGCCGAAGCGAGGCGGCCGACGTGAGCCTCGAGTTCGATCGCGAGGTGTCCAGGGTTCACGCCGAGCTCGAGCGCATGGGGGAGGAGTGGACGCTCGCCGACGACGGCCTCTCCCGCAACGGCTCGTTCGTGAACGGGGAGCGGGTGGTCGGGCGGCGACGGCTGCGTGACGGCGACGCCCTCCAGTTCGGGGACACGGTCGTGCTCTTTCGCGCTCCGGCCGACGGCGGGACGGACGAGACGATGGCCGCGAAGTCGGGCATGGAGGCAACGCCGGTGACCGAGACGCAGCGCCGGGTGCTGATCGCTCTCTGCCGCCCGTTCGCGAGCGGCAGCGAGTTCGCGACCCCGGCCACGAACCGCCAGATCGCGGACGAGGTCGCCCTCAGCGTCGATGCCGTGAAGGCGAACCTCCGCGCCCTGTTCGATCGGTTCGACGTCGGCGAGCTGCCGCAGAACAAGAAGCGCGTCCGCCTCGCTGAGCTCGCCCTTCGAACGGGGACGATCGCGCCGCGAGACCTGGGCGGATGATCAGGGCCTGATCCGGGTCACGGTCGAGTCGCCGAAGTTCGCGGTCCAGACCGCGCCCTTGCCGACGATGACGTCCACGGGGTCCTGGCCGACGGGGACCGGTGGACCCGCCGCCGTCCGGCTCCTCGGGTCGATCCGGCTGACCGTCGAGTCGGCGCCGTTGGCGACCCACACGTAGCCGACGCCGGTGGCCACGGCGGTCGGGCGCTCGCCCACCTCGATCGGGTCACCGACCGGGTGCATCGCCTCCGGGCCGATCTTGGTCAGCGTGCCGGTGGCCGGGTCGGTGACCCACACGTACCCGAGGCCAACGGTCACCTGGTTGGGGTGGCGCCCGATGGGGATCGGCTTGCCGACCACGGCCGCGCGGCCCGGATCGATCTTCGACACCGACCGGTCGACGGTGCTCGTCACCCAGACGGCTCCCGCGCCGGTCGCGATCGCGGTGGGCCCCGGGCCGACCTTGACCGTGGCGGTGACGGTGTTCGTCTCCGGGTCGATCCGAGAGACGGTGGCGTCATCGCGGTTCACGACCCAGACCCAATGCTCGTCGAAAGCGATGTCGGTGGGATCCGCTCCAACCGGGATCTCGACCGCGGGCTTGGGGGAATCGAGGCGGAGGAGCGCGTTCGAGCCCTTGTTCAGGGCCCACAGCGAGTGGAAGCCGACCCCCACGGAGATGGGACGGCCCCCGGTCGGAATCGGCGCATGCGCCTGGCGATCGTTCACGAGGTCGACCGCATACAGGGCCGATGCGCCGGTGCTGGCGACCCAGAGGCGGGAGGGAGCGACGGCCAGGCGGGTGGGCTCCCCACCGACGGTCACGGTATCCGCGACGTGGGGCTGGGGGTTCGTGGACGTCGAGGAGCCGTTGTCGCGGACGAGCACGATCGCGGCGACGATCGCCGCCGCGGCGGCCAGGGCGACCGCGCCGGCGGCGAGCACCCACCCGCGCCGGCGGCGGGGGCGCTCGAGGCGCCGCGTAGCCGTCTGGTCCGACACGGGTGCGGGCCGGGCGGCCGTGTCCCGCGCCAGCGGCTCCGCGCCGCGCACCACGCGCTCGAGGTCGGCGGCGAGCTGGCCGGCGTTCGCGTAGCGCTGCCCCGGGTCGATGGCCATGGCCTGGGCGACGACGCGATCCAGCCCCTCCGGTAGCGAGGTCACGACCTCCGACGGCCGCGGCCGCGGCGCATTCCCGTGCGCGAAGAGCTTCGCCATGTCGTTGTCCCTCGGGAACGGGGGCTGACCCGTGAGCGCGAAGTGAAGGACGCACCCCAGGGCGTAGATGTCGGCGCGGTGATCGACGGGCGCGCCCGCGATCTGCTCCGGGGCCATGTAGTCGGGGCTTCCGAGCAGCTCGCCCGAGGACGTCACCGTCCCGCCCTTGCCGGTCGTCCGGCTGACCCCGAAGTCGGTGAGGAAGACACGCTCGGCGCCGCCCACGGTCTCGACCAGCACGTTCGCGGGCTTGACGTCGCGATGGATCAGGCCGCGGGCATGAGCCGCGTCGAGCCCCGCGGAGACGCCGCCGAGCAGCCGGGCGGCCCGCCCCAGCTCCACCGGCCCGCCGAGCTCGACGATGCGGCGCAGGTCGCTTCCCGCGACCAGGCGCATGGCCAAATACAGGATGCCGCCCTCGTCCCCGGCGTGATCCACCTGCACCACGTTCGGGTGCTCGAGCGACGCCGCCAGCCTGGACTCCCTCTGAAAGCGCTCCCGAAACCGCGGATCGTTGGAGAGGGATGGCGAGATCAGTTTCAGCGCGCACTCGCGGTCGAGCGCGAGATGGTGGGCGCGATAGACCACGCCCATCCCGCCCCGGCCGATCTCGGACTCGACCCGGTATCCGGCGAAGACGGCGCCGGCGCCGATCGCTACCTGGTGGTTGGCGTCCGAGTGCATCCGGCATGGATTGTGGTGCCTCGACGCGCCGAAGCAGGGATAAATCGTGCCGGGCGTTCGGCTTGCCACGATGGGTGGATGCGCCGCCTCCTGCTGCTGGGCTCCGCCGTCGTCTTCCTCGACGTCGCCTTCTACACGGCGATCACCCCGCTGCTGCCCATGTACGCAGACGACCTGGGCCTCTCCAAGGGAGGAGCCGGCGTCCTGACCGCCTCCTACGCGGCGGGCACCCTGATCGCCGCCCTGCCATCCGGGTTCGTGGCCGCGCGGGTCGGCCCCCGGCGGGCGCTCCTGTCCGGGCTGTTGCTCCTCGGCCTGGCGAGCCTCACCTTCGGGTTCTCCCACCACGTCCTGCTGCTCGACATCGCCCGCTTCGTCCAGGGAGTCGGCGGGGCGTTGGCCTGGGCGGGCGCGCTCACCTGGCTGATCCTGTCGAGCCCGGCCCGGCGCGGGTCCGTGATCGGGGACATCCTCGGCGTCGCGGTCGCTGGATCGCTGCTGGGGCCGGCGATCGGGGCCCTCGCCGAGAGCGTCGGCACGGAGTTGGTGTTCTCCTCGGTCCTCATCGTGACCGTGGGGCTGGGGATGCTCGCCCTGCGAATCCCGGAGCCGCTGAACACGGAGCGCCAGAAGCTGAGCGAGGTCCGGGAAGCCATGTTCAGCGCCCCGGTGGTGCGGGCCACCTGGTACGTCGCGGCGCCGTCGGCGATGTTCGGCGTCGTGGAGGTGCTGGTCCCGTTGCGCATGGACGCGCTCGGCGGCGGGGCCGGGCTGGTGGCGGCGGCCTTCACCGCCGGGGCCGCCGTGGAGGCGATGCTGGCGCCCGCGGTCGGGCGGCTCTCCGACCGGATAGGGAGGCTGCGCCCCTACGCCGTCGGGATGCTCGTCTGCGTCCCGCCGGTCGTCCTGCTGCCCGTCGCCGAGGCCCTCGGCGTGGTCTTCGCCGTGCTGATCGCGATCTCGGTGGGCGCCGGCCTCTGCTTCACTCCGGCGCTCGCGATGCTGAGCGACGCGGCGGAGGATACGCGGCTCCACCAGGGGTTCGCGACCGGGTTGATCAACGTCGCCTGGGCGAGCGGACAGGTCGTCGGGGGGATCGTCGGAGGCGCCGCCGCCAGCGCCGCGGGCGACACGCTCCCCTGTCTCGTGGCCGCGGCGCTCCTGCTGGGGACGGTTGCCGCCGCGCGCCCGATGGGGCTCGGCGGGCGCCGCCGGGTCCGACCCGGCGGGGCCCCGTAGCGTCCGCTCGTAGCGCGCCGCCCGCCGCTCGGGGCCGCCGTCTGGTAAGCATGGGGGGATGGAACGGGGAGCGAGCGGGGCGCAGGGCGGCGCTCGACGGCGGGTGACGTCGAGAGGGCACTCGATCCCGCGCGCGCTGGTGGCGCTCGTGATCACGACCGCCTTCGCCTCGTGCGCGGCGACCCAGGCGGCGGCGGTCGGACTCCAGACGCGCCCCGCGGACCCGGTCGTCTTGGCCGGCTCCAAGCTGCCGACGCTCCAGGGAGCCGTGCCGCACCGGATCGTCGCGTTCCGGTGGACCGGAAGCTGGCACCAGGAGCCGGTCCAGGTCGATCAGCGGGCGCAGCTCGACCTCGGGCGCGCCTACAATCAGCCGCCCGCCGGGGTGACGGCGCTCACCTACACGGATCCGGGCACCTTCGTCGGCGGCGATCCGGACCCCAATCTCGACGCCAACGACCAGGTGGCGATGATGTCGCGTGACTCGGGCGCGAAGGCGACCGCGACCCGCGATCCCGCCGGGACGGTGGCCGGGAGCGGGGTGGAGGTCCAGGTGCGCGATCCGCTCGCCGCCGGCAAGGTCGGCTACCTCTACCTCTTCAGGAGCAAGGGATCGCTCGACCCTTCCGCGGGGCGGCAGTACGTCAACTACTCCTTTGACCTCGACTCGGGCCCCTACAAGCAAACCTACGACACTCAGAGCGGGCCGAACCCGGAGAACTCCACCGTGACCACGTCCTACTACGACCAGCACTTCTCCGACCGCTGGATCGACGACCAGCTCCGAGTGCGCGCGGGCAACGCGACCAGGGTGGACATCCTGGACCGCCACAAGAACCTGTTCGCACCGGGCAACTGCGGCCGAAGCGAAGACACCTTCTCGGCCGCCGAGGGGGCCTTCGTCGTCAACATAAAGGGCCCCGTCCGGGCAATCCGCGCCTACGTGGGCGCCAACAGCGGCCCGTACACGGAGCGCCAACACGTCTTCTATGACCGGCGCGAGGACATCACGACCTTCCTCCGCGTGCACCCGATACCCGGCGTGATGGACTTCTTCGACTACTCGCCGGCGGCCTCCGGGATGAGATACCGCAACAGCTTCAACCCCAATGGCGTGACTATCAACGGCATCCCGGACACGCCCGCGGCCGGGGCGTCGACCTGGGAGCAGGTGAGCGGTCCCCAGGGCGGCCTCGAGATCGTCAATGCGCTGAGCGCCGACACGCCGCTGACGGTGGGCTCCTACTACCTGGACGACAGCTCGCCCGGCGGCGGAGAGGAGACGCAGTGCACCGGCGACGGCGCTGCCTACGGGTCCAGTGGACTCCGGGTGACGAGCTCGATTCCGAACACCGACCCGAGGCTCGGGGACGCGGCGCACCTCACCGACACGCGGTACCTCTACTTCGGGCCCCCGAGCATCGGCCCCCGCGCCGCCGAGACGCGGGCGAGCGAGATCGCCGCCCCGCTGAGGCTGCGGGTCGTCGCCCGCTGAAATAGGCCCGGCGCCACCGATTTGCGATCCTGCTCCGCGTGAGCGCGCGGGCGTGGGCGGCCTTCGGTGCGGTATCGGCCCTGTGGGGGATTCCCTACCTGTTCATCAAGGTCGCCGTGGACGACGGCGTCGCCCCGGCCTTCCTGGCCTGGGTCCGCGTCGTGCTCGCCGCGACGGTGCTGCTGGCGCTGGCCTGGCGGGCCGGGGCCCTGGGATCGCTGCGCGGTCACTGGCGCTGGCTGTTGCTGTTCGCGGTCGCAGAGATCACCCTGCCCTTTCCACTCATCGCCGCCGGCGAGCAGCGCGTCGCCTCGTCGCTCGCCGCCATCATCATCGCGACGGCGCCGCTGTTCGTCGCGGTCCTCGCGCTGCGCTTCGACGCGAGCGAGCGGGCCAGCGGGCGGCGGCTCGTCGGCCTCCTGGTCGGGCTCGCCGGCGTCGTGGCGCTGATGGGCATCGACGTGGCGGGTCGGACGGAGGAGCTCGTCGGCGCGGTAGCGATCCTGGTCGCGGCGTTCTGCTACGCCGTCGGCCCGATGGTCCTGAAGCGCCACCTGGCCGGACTCGACCCGAGGGCGTCGATGGGGGCGAGCCTCGCCCTCGCAGCCCTTCTCCTGACGCCCGCCGTGGCGCTCGACCCCCCGGGCGAGGTGCCGCCGGCGTCGGCGATCGGCGCCCTGCTGGTGTTGGGTCTCCTGTGCACGGCGGCTGCCTTCGTCGTCTACGGGATCCTGGTCGCCGAGGTCGGCGCTGGCCGGGCGCTCGTCGTCACCTACATCAACCCGGTAATCGCGGTGGCGCTCGGCGTGGCGATCCTCGGCGAGCGACCGGGCGCGGGAGCCGTCGCCGGCCTGCTCCTGATCCTCGCCGGCTCATGGCTCTCCACCGACGGCCGCCTGCCGCCCAGCCCGACCGCCGCCGTCACCCGGCTTCGGGCGCGGCGCCGCCGCGCCCGAGCCGTGAGCGCTCCGCCGGTCGGGCCCGTGCGCGGATGAGCCGGCGGCCCCTCGCTAGCCTGGAACGGTGAGCCTTCGGGCCGGCCCATACACCTTCTCGCACGTCACCTACGACCCGCCGAGCGACGTGCTCTACGCGGCGATCGGGCGGCCGCGAAGCGGGCGCCGGGAGCGAACGCCGGAGTCTCACTACCTGCGCTTCGACGGGCGCGGCCACTTCTCGGGGGTGATCCTGATGAACCCGCGCGCCCAGCTCGAGCGCGACGGAGCCGTCTACCTGAGCCTCCCGGAGGGAGACCGGGTCCGGGTGCAGGGGGTTGAGGCGTTTCTCCGCCAGGGGGCGCGCTAGCGCACCCTCGGCGTCGTCAACCCCTCACTTGATGCAGACGACCCCCACCAGGGCCCTCGCGCTCTCGGAATCGTTCAGGTTGAGGAGCGCGAAGTCCCACTTGCGCACCGTGTTGCCGACCGATGAGAAGTCGAGCACGACCCCGCTTCGGTTGTTGCGGAAGTACCCGCTGATCGCCGCCGAGCGCCGCGGACACTTGAGGAAGCCGCTGATCTCGCTCCCGGCCTCCACGGTGGCCGTGTTGCTTTCCACGTACTTGACCTTGGTGAACGCCCGCCGCCTGGCCGCCTTCCCGCCAATCGCAGTGCTCGGCGCCGCCACGACGTGCTGGGGAAACGGCTTGAAGGGCGCGGGGCGGTTTGCCCCGCCGCCCGCCTCCGCGACCGCGATCCCGGTCGCCGCCACGGCCACCACCAACGCGCCGACCAGACCCTTGCTGAGCATCCTCACTCCCTTTCGCCGCCTTCGGGCACAGGGTAGCCCTCGGCGCCCGCCGCAGTTCGTCAGCTTGCTCACTTTCCCTGTGTCCCGAGGCGAGGCCGGCCTCACGTTTCCGGTTGCCGGAGCGTTTGCTTAGGTGGATGATCGCGATGGCCGCAGCGCTCCCCCCGTTTCAGGTGTTCCTCGACGAGCATCTGCAGCCCGTCCGCGCGTTCCTGCGCGGGATGGTCGGGCCGAACGACGCCGACGACTGCCTCCAGGAGACGTTCCTGGCGGCCCTGCGCGCCTATCCGCGGGCCGAGGCGACCAACCTGCGGAGCTGGATCTTCACGATCGCGCGGCGCAAGGCGATCGACCATCACCGCTCGCGCAGGCGCCGCCCCCAGCCGGTGGGCGAGCCCGAGGAGCTGATCGACCGCCAGGCGTCCGCCGGCTCGGCGAGCTCGGCGCTGGGGATGAGCGCTCGCCACAGCGAGATCTGGACGGCGGTGGCGGAGCTCCCGCCGAGCCAGCGGGCCGCGGTGGTGCTGCGGTTCGCGGTGGACCTGCGCTATCGAGAGGTCGGCGAGGCGCTCGGAACATCGGAGGAGGCGGCGCGGCAAAGCGTCCACGAAGGCTTGAAGAAGCTGCGCGCCCGCGCAGACGACCTGAAGGAGATGGCGAGATGAGCGAGTTCATGGATCGGCTGGTGGCGAGAGCCGACACCGACGGCTTGCTCGACGTCGCCTACGCGACGCTCGACACGCCCCTCGGCACGGCCATGGTGGCGGCGACGCCGCGGGGGCTGGTGCGGGTCGCGCTTCCCAACGAGGACCTCGACCGGGTGCTGACGAGGCTCGCGGCCGACGTTTCGCCGCGCCTGCTCGAGTTCCCGGCCCGTCTCGACGAGGCCCGACGGGAGCTCGAGGAGTACTTCGAGCACCGGCGAGACCAGTTCGAGCTTCCGCTCGATTGGCGCCTCACCCACGCCGGGTTCTATCGGCGGGTCCTGCGGGCGACCGCGAGGGTCCCGTTCGGCGAGGTGATCACCTACGGCGACGCCGCGAAGCGCGCCGGAAGCCCCCGCGCGGTTCGGGCGGCCGGAACGGCGCTGGGATCCAACCCGATCCCGATCGTGGTGCCGTGCCACCGCGTGATCCGGTCCGGCGGCGCGATCGGCAACTACGGCGGCGGGCCGGAGATGAAGCGCTTCCTGCTCGAGCTCGAGGGGGCGCTTTCTTGACGCGCCCCCGTGTCCACGGGCTGGGTGGGGATGGCCCGCGCCGACGCGGTGAGTGTCGCCTTACTCGGCTCAGGGCCGAGTAGGGCGACAACGGACGCAACGGCCATACCCCGCCGATCGCCCAGCTAATGGCCTGACCCCCGCCCTGTAAGCTGCGGCCATGGTCGTCGTGATCATCGTCATCGCCGTCCTGGTGGTCATCGGGGTCCTCGTGTTCATCGGGATCAACAACTCGATGATCGGGGCTCGCAACCGCTGCGACGAGGCCTGGTCGGGGATCGACGTGCAGCTCAAGCGCCGCCACGACCTGATCCCCAACCTGGTGGAGACGGTCAAGGGCTACGCGACCCACGAGCGCGAGACGTTCGAGAAGGTCACCCAGGCGCGAGCCGACGCCATGAAGGCGCAGGGGCCCGCCCAGTCGAGCGCCGCCGAAGGCCGGCTGAGCGCCGTCCTCGGCGACCTCCGCGCGATCGCCGAGAACTACCCCGAGCTCCGGGCCACGGAGAACTTCCAGCAGCTCTCGCGAAACCTCTCGGAGGTCGAGGACGAGATCCAGGCCTCGCGCCGGATCTACAACTCGAACGTCCAGACGTACAACACGAAGATCCAGGTGTTCCCGAACTCCCTCATCGCGAACTCCCGGGGCTTTCAGCCCAAGGAGTTCTTCGAGATCGAGGACGCCGCCGACCGCGAACCGGTCAAGGTCAGCTTCAACTAGCTCAGCAGGGCGTCTTCACCGCGGACCTCGATTGGACGACGACGAACGCCCGCCCGGGCACGGTCTTCAGCCGGTTCAGGTCGCCGTCCCTCCAGCGCCTTGAGCGCGCGCCCGTGATGAACCAGTTGGACCCGCTCCCGCCATTGTCGGCGTTGACGATTCCGTAGTGGTAGAGCGCCTGGAAGATGGCCCGCGACTCGCTGCCAGCCGGGAAGCGGTGGAGGTTGTCCTGGAAGTACTTGCTCGAAAGGCGCAGCCGCAGCCCCATCGGCGGCAGGTTTCGGTCGCAGAGGCTGGATGCGTAATGGGTTGCGGGATGGATGTAGGCGCGCCGCGTCTCGGAGAACGTGGCCCGGATCGCGTGGCGCACGTGGCCGTGGGCGACCTCGCCATAGCGCAACAGGCCCGGCAGGATCGGGAGCCCCGCCGCGTCGGCCGACGTCCAGCCCTCGTGTCGGCGCCGTCGCGAGCTCAGGTCGAATCGGGCGGTCGAGGCAGCGGTCCACCTGTGCCCGCTTCCACCGACATAGTGGGCCGCGAACAGCTCGAACAACGTGCACTTCTGCCGCTGCACGACGAGGACGTGGCGGTCCGAGCCGCCCTCAACCGGGGCGCTGGCGGGGATCGGCGCGAGCCCGAAGTCACTCTCGTCCGGGTAGCCCGTCACCCGGACCCGGACCCGCGGCTGATTGGGGCCGACGGTGGTGTACGGGATCCCGTAGGCGCCGTTGCCGCCGAAGTC
>DATBFS010000134.1:0-41436 GCA_036558385.1 Solirubrobacterales bacterium
TCTTGTTGGGCCTGAGCGCCGCGCGGTCATGCTTCGCGCGCTTGTTGTTGATGAGACAGGTGACGGTCTTCCGGAGCTTGGGGAGCGAGATCTCATGCGCCTTCGCGTCCGCCTGCGGGCAGGCGGCCGACGCGGACGCAACCCCTGGTCCGGCACACAGCGCCACGGTGGCGGCGGCAGCGCCCGCCGACACGGCGAGCGCCGTCCACGCCCTTCTCATCCCCGCCTTCGTCCCGGCCATCCGAGCGGAGGTTAGCGGGATCGCATCAGACCCCTGACGGCCGGCGAGCCGCCCACCGTACGCGCGCGACCATGCCCCCGTTTCAAGAGGACGCTCTTCAGGCTCGCGGTGAAGTTCGGCCCGGCCATCGGGACATCGGGCGCTCCCGGAAACGAGGCCGTGAGCGACCCGGTCCACTGGCTGGGATCCGTGAAGTCAGCCGAGCCAGAGAAGAGCGCGCCGAGCGGCTCGACGTGCGCCGAGGCGAGCCCGTCGTCGAAGGTGAACTCGCTCCCGTTCGGGGCAACTCGCGACGCGGAGCGATTGATCAACACGCGGCCTCGCTTTCGTCGCTCGCCGGCGATGAAGGCGGTCACCCCGTACTTGGTGTCGCTGAGCGCCAGGAGGCGCGCCGTGGCGGATCGGGCAACCAACTCGGTCGTCCTGTCCGTGGGCCTCCCGCTGCATTCGCTCTCCTGGTAGCCAATCCCCCCGTGTGCGCTCCTGGCCTTGACACCTGCATACCCGCGCTCGCCCCGAAAGCGGATCCTTCCTCGGAAGATGCCGTCGGTTGTGACCTGTAGGTACTCGCAAATCGTCATCCGCTTTGGGGCCCGTTTGCCCGTGATGACGGCGGGGTGAAACCTGACGGCGATTTGACCGAAGCCGCGGAGGCGAGCCTTGATGCGCGTTCGCGTCACCTTCGCCGGGACGCTGTATGCCGAGGACGCCCCAGCCTTCGCCACGGTGACGGTGACCGCGCCCTTGCGGCGATTCAACGCGTACGGCTCATGGCCAGGGATGACCGAGCCGGGCGACGGGCTCGCGTCCACCCGGACGCGATAGCCGTTCGAGCGGTGGAGGTGGAACGTGAGCAGGTGCGTTGGATCTGCTGAAGCAGTTGGCGCCAAGATCGGGCCGAGTGCCAGGAGCATGGCCGGGCAGAGGACGAGTCGCGTTCGCATGGACGGGGGACCGAGGAATCGAACCTCGAGCGGCGGTTTTGGAGACCGCCATGTTGCCGTTACACCAGTCCCCCGAGCCCGTGGAGTCTAGATGCGGGCGGTGGGATTCGAACCCACACGCTCTTTCGAGCACCGGCCCCTAAAACCGGCGTGTATTCCAGTTTCACCACGCCCGCGGCTGACAAATGAATGGCCGATTCGATGCAGATGTCACGCGCGGCCACGGAAGATTCTAGACTTGCCCCTGATGGAGGTCACGACCGCTCGCCCCGGCTACGAGCTGTGGCGGCCGAACAGGGAGAAGGCCGAGTCGAAGACGACGAAGGCGATCGTGACCCTGCTTCTCTTCGTCACGGCCGGCCTTCTGCTGGTGATCACGATCGGCGGCTGGCCCCGGCTGGAGGGGCCAAGCGTCGGCGTGGTCTCGCTGATCTGGGCGGGCCTCTACGTTCTGTTCGGGCTATTGGTCTCCCGCTGGAGCCGCGGCATCCTGCCCGTCGCCTCCGCCTCCGCGATCATCCTCGCGATCTTCGCGGCCGTCGCGGCGCCGGCGTGGTTCGACCGCTCCAAGGCCGGGCTGAGCCCGCCGCCCCTCCCCGACGACCTGCTCGGACTGCTCACCATCCTCGTCATTCCGGTCCAGCTCCTGCTGATTGCGGTTGCGATGATCGGCTTCAACCAGGAGTGGCACGTCGAGGAGGAGCGCCCGGTCGGCGGGGTGCCCCTGCCGGGCGAGGGGGAGCCGTACCCGCCCGGCGAGCCGAACGCGGGCGCGTACCGCTAGAGCAGCTGGGCCTGCGCCTCGCGCGCGGCGATCAGATGTGGCCCGTCGTCGCGAACGTCGTTGACGGCGTCCCCCACCTCCCGCAGAACGAGCAGGCCCGACGGCGCGGGGGCGAGCAGCGAGAGGAGCTCCCCCTCCGCCAGGCCCGGGTCGAGCCACCCACCCTCGTGCTCTCGGCTCAAGACGACAGGCATTCGGTCGTGAATCGGGCGGATGAGCTCGTTCGGCTCGCAGGTGACGATGGCGCAGCTGTGGACCTCGCCGGACCCGTCTCGCTGCGGCAGGGCCGCCCACACTCCCGCGAATGCGAAAAGCTCGCCGTCGGGTCGGCTGATCCAGATCGGCGTCTTTCCCCGCCCTTCGCCGCGCCACTCGTAGAAGCCATCCGCGGGGATCAGGCAGCGCCGCTCGCGGAAGGACTCCGCGAAGGCCGGCTGGCTGCGAAAGGTCTCGGCGCGAGCGTTGATCAGCGGCGGGCCCGAGCGCCGCTCGGCCCAACGCCCGGGCACGAGCCCCCACCGGAGGCGTCCCGGCTCCCGACCGCCCTCGTCGGTGCGGCGAATCGCCAGCACCGGATCCGTGGGCGCGATGTTGTACCGCGGCTCCTCCTCGAGCTTGGTCGACTCCTCGAGCCCGAAGCGCGCCCGGATCCGTGCCGGGTCGGTGCTCGTGAGCGTGTAGCGCCCGCACATCGCCCTTCGAGGCTAGCGCGCGACACGCTAGGGATGATCGGCTCTGGCGCCGATTCCCGCGACACGTTGTAACGCCCCGTTACATGCCGACCCCTGGAGTCGGCAAAATGACGAGGGCGAGCGGCGGTGGAGGAATCGGCAGACTCGCGACGCTCAAAACGTCGTGCCCGCAAGGGCGTGTGGGTTCGAATCCCACCCGCCGCACCTGAGCGCGACGCGTTTGCCTCGCATAGCGAGGCAAACGCGTCGATGGCGGCCCGGATTGGCTCTCAGGACATCCGCGAAATGTCCTGCGCGGGGATAATGCCCCGCCCGTGGACGCCGCCGCCCGCCTGCATGTGATCCGCGAGCTGTGCTCGTTCGAGGGCCGCCTCGCCGGGACCGACGCCGAGCGCCGGGCCGGCAACCGGCTGGCTGAGCGTCTGCGCGACTCCGGGCGGGCGGCGGAGGTCGAGCCGACCTACGTTCACCCCTCCTACGCGCTCGGGCACGCCGCGTACTGCCTGCTCGGGCTCGCGGGCAGCCTGATCGCGATCGCCAGCCCGCCCGCGGGCTTCGCGATCGTCCTGGTGGTCGGCGTGTCCATGTACCTGGACCTGAACGCACGGTTCTACGTGCTGCGCCGAGCGCTCTTCCGGCGCGCCTCCCAGAACATCGTCTCCCCCGGACCGCGCCCGGGCGCGCCCGCGCGCCTTTTCCTCTGCGCTCACTACGACGCCGCCCGCACCGGGCCGTTCTTCCGCCCTCGTACGATCGCCCGGTTCGCGCGGCTCGATCGCCTCTCCCCCCTTCCCCTGGGCCCGTTTCGAATCCTCTTCTGGTCGCTTGCCGCGCTCCTTCCGATCCTGGGCATCCGGATGGCGGGGGTCGACTCCACCCTGATCTCGGTCGTCCAGCTGATCCCCACCCTGGTCCTCCTGGTCGGGGCGTTGATGCTGGTCAACCTCGAGCTCTCGGACGTCGTGCCCGCCGCCAACGACAATGCATCGGGCGTCGCGACCGTGCTGTCCCTGGCCGACGAGCTCGACGCCAACCCGCCGGAGAACCTCGACGTGCGCGTCCTTCTCACCGGGGGCGGCGAGTGCCTCATGGAGGGCATGCGGTCCTACCTGCGCGCGCATCGAAAGGAGCTCGATTCCGCGACGACGTACTTCCTGAGCCTCGAGGCGGTCGGCCGCGGCGAGCTGCGCTATGTAACCGGCGAGGGGCTCGCGGTCAGCTTCGGCATGGACGCCCGGGTGATCGAGCTCTGCGACGCGATCGCCTCCGCGGGCGATGACGGCGACGGCGAGCGTTCCGTCGCGAGCCCGCTGACCTGGGGCTTCGCAACCGACTCCCTGCCGATTCGACTCGCGGGATTTCCGTGCACGACCATCACCACGATCCCGCGCGGAGCCCTGCTTCCGGCCCGCTACCACAGGCTCGACGACGTCCCCGAGGGCATCGACAGGAACGCGCTCGAGCGGGCTCACGCCTTCGCGCTGGACCTGGTGCGCGCGCTCGACCGCGACGTCGGCCGCCGACTCGAGCGGTGATATAAGCGCCGGATGGAGCGGAGCACGGCGAACGCGGGGCGCGGGGAGCTCCTCTGGGAGCCCTCCGCGGAGAGCATCGAGCGGTCCGTCATGACCCGGTACATGCGCTGGCTCGCCGCCGAGCGCGGTCTCGTCTTCGACGACTACCAGGCCCTTTGGAACTGGTCCGTCAGCGAGCTCGAGGAGTTCTGGGCGTCGATCTGGGACTTCTTCGAGGTCCGCGCCTCAGCGCCCTACTCGCGGGTCCTCGGCGATCGCGCGATGCCCGGCGCGAGCTGGTTCGGCGGCGCTGAGCTGAACTTCGCCGAGCACGTCTTCCGCGACAAGCCAGCGGACCGGGTGGCGCTCATGCACGCCTCGGAGCTCCGCGAGCTCGACGAGATCCGGTGGGGGGAGCTTCGCGACCAGGTCGCGCGGGTCGCGACGGGGTTGCGCGCCCTGGGGGTCGAGCCGGGCGATCGCGTCGTCGCCTACATGCCCAACGTCCCCGAGACGCTGATCGCCTTCCTCGCCACCGCGTCGATCGGGGCCGTGTGGTCGAGCTGCTCTCCGGACTTCGGCGCAGCGAGCGTGGTCGACCGCTTCGCGCAGATCGAGCCCAAGGTGCTCTTCTGCGTCGACGGCTACCGCTACAACGGCAGGGACTTCGACCGGATCGACACCGTCGCGGGGCTGCAGCGCGAGATGCCGACCCTGGAGCGCACGGTCGTCGTGCCCTATCTCTCCCCCACCCCGGACCTCGTGCCCCTCGCGCGGGCGATCGTCTGGGAGGAGCATCTCGCCGCGGGAGCGACCACCGAGCTGACCTTCGAGCAGGTCCCCGCCGACCACCCGCTCTGGGTCCTCTACTCGTCGGGGACGACCGGCCTGCCGAAGGCGATCGTCCAGGGACACGCCGGGATCCTGCTCGAGCACCTGAAGAAGCTCAACCTCCATCTCGACGCGCAGGAGGGCGACCGCGTCTTTTGGTTCACGACGACCGGGTGGATGATGTGGAACTTCCTGGTGGGTGCCCTCCTGACGCCCGCCTCGATCGTGCTCTACGACGGCAGCCCGGGGCACCCGGACCTCGAGGTCCTCTGGGACCTCGCCGAGGAGGCGGGCGTCACCTGCTTCGGCACCAGCGCCAGCTACATCGCCGCCTGCATGAAGGACGGGGTGGAGCCCGGCACCGGGCGCGACCTCAGCCGCCTTCGCTCGATCGGATCAACCGGGTCCCCGCTCTCGCCGGAGGGGTTCGATTGGGTGTATGAGCACATCGGCCGCGACACCTGGCTCTTCTCGACCTCCGGCGGCACCGACGTGTGCACCGCGTTCGTGGGCGGCGTCCCGCTCCTTCCCGTGTACAGGGGCGAGCTCCAGGGGAGGTCCCTGGGCGCCAGCGTCCAGGCCTTCGACGAGGAGGGGACCTCGATCGTCGGGCAGGTCGGCGAGCTGGTGATCACGGAGCCGATGCCGTCCATGCCCCTGTTCCTCTGGGGCGACGAGGAAGGCGCGCGCTACCGGGCGAGCTACTTCGAGCGCTATCCCGGCGTCTGGTGCCACGGCGACTGGATCGAGCTCACCTCGCGCGGCACCGCGGTCATCCATGGGCGCTCGGACTCCACGATCAACCGCCAGGGAGTCCGCATGGGGACGAGCGAGATCTACCGCGCGGTCCAAGGGCTGCGGGACGTGGTCGACGCGTTGGTGGTCGACGTGCCCCGGCCGGGAACGGAGGGATGGATGGCCCTGTTCGTGGTCCTCGGGCCGGATGCCAGCCTCGACGAGCAGCTCGAGGCGGAGATCAAGCGCCGGATCCGCGACCAGTGCTCCCCCCGCCATGTACCCAACGCGGTCCTCGAGGTCACCGAGGTGCCGCGCACCCTGAGCGGCAAGGTGCTCGAGGTGCCGGTGAAGCGCATCCTGATGGGCACCCCCCCGGACCAGGCGGCCAGCCGCGACTTGCTCGCCAACCCGGCGTCGCTCGACTACTTCGTGGAGCTCGCAGGAGAGCTCGATCGCACCGGCGCGGGCTAGGACCCGGCCCGCGCCGACGCCTCGTCCGCCGGCTCCGCGTCGGCCTCCAGCTCGCCCTGCAGCGACAAGAACGCCTCCACAACCTCGTGGTCGAACTGGCTTCCGGCACGTGCCTGGAGCTCGGCCAACGCGCGCTTCGAGGAGAACGGCCGACGGTAGGGGCGGGCGGCGGTCATCGCGGCGTAGGCGTCGGCGACCGCGACGATCTTGCCCTCCAGCGGGATCTGATGACCGCTCAGGCCTCGGGGGTACCCGCCGCCGTCCGGGCGCTCGTGGTGGGTCAGGATCCACTCGTCCACATGTCCGACGTGGGCGGCCCCGACGATCCGCGCGCCGATCTCGGGGTGGCGCTCGAGCTCCTCGCGCTCATCGTCCGTGAGCGGGCCGGCCTTCCCCAGGATCGACTCGGCGACGCCGACCTCGCCGACGTCTCGCAGCAGCGCGGCAACCCGCACGCGCTCGACGTGCTCCTCCGGGAGGTTGAGCTCACGGGCCAACCGCTCCGCGTATCGGCCCACCCGACGGGAGTTAGCCGGCGAGCCCTTGCGACGGTCGACGGCCTCGGCCAGCGACATCAGCGACGCGAGGCTCGGGCTGGCTCGCTCGACGCCGACCCGCTCGGGTTCGGCGCCCGGCTCGTGTGCGTGGCTGAAGACCACGGACCGGTTGCGCCCGGCCTCCTTGGCCTCGTAGCGCGCCCGGTCGGCGGCGTGCAGGAGCTCCCCGGAGGTGATCCCGTGCGCGGGGAAGGTCGCCACCCCGCAGCTGATCGTCAACGGAGCGGGCTCGCGGGCAAACGCCGCCTTGACCTCGTCGCGCAGGCGCTCGGCAAGCAGAAGCCCCTCCCCCTCGTTCGCCTCCGGAGCGAGCACCGCGAATTCCTCGCCGCCGAGGCGAGCCGCGAGTTCGCCGTTTCGGGTGCCCCGTCGAAGGGCGGCGGCGAGCCGGGTGAGAGCCCGGTCGCCGGCGCTGTGGCCGAACCGGTCGTTGAACTCCTTGAACCAGTCGAGGTCCAAGAGCAGGATCGAGAGCGCCCTGCCAGTCCTCGCGGAGCGCTCGAGCTCCGCCGCGAAACGCTCCTCGAGCACCCGGCGATTGGCGAGCCCGGTGAGGGAGTCGCTTCGCGCCACCGCCGCGAGCTCGTCCAGGAGCAACGCGACCTGCTCACGCAGGGCCGACATCACCGCGGCGGCGACGAGGATCGTCCCGGAGGCCATCACCCAGTTGAGCGCCGCGAGCGGCACGTCGCGGGCGAGGATCACAACCGCGTAGACACCGCAGGCCGCGAGCGCGTGGCCGGCGGCGATGACCCGATCGAAGAAGTAGGAGCCCGCCAGGACGACCCAGAAGAGGAAGAAGGCGTACGCGGGGACCGCGGACGCGCCGGCGAAGTAGGCGATCAAGCCGATCATCACGGTCCCGACCAGAGGGGCCACCCGATACGTCCACAGCGGTAGGCGATCGAAGCGGACGAGGAAGGTCAGCGCGACCGCGTAGGCCGCGACCGCGACTCCACCCAGCACCCAGAGGTTGCGGTCGGGCGAATGCGGAAGCAAGAACGTCGCCGACAGCAACGTCCCGCCGATCCCGAACAGATAGGTGTAGGTCCGGGCCATGGTGCCGCGATCCTCGAACACGGTCACCGGGGCGATCTGGCCCCATGCGAGGCGGCCGAGGAGGATCCGGCCCTCGGATGCGAGACGGTCTGGGAACGGCGCTTCGCTCATCAATGAACCGGATGCCGGCTACATCGTAGATCGACCTTGACCCGGTTAGGGTCGCATTTTCGAGCACGGAATCGGACGACTGAGCCCGCTACGGAGCGAGGCCGAGTCGCCGGGCCCGCTCGAGGGCTCGCGCCACGACCTCGTCGGCGCCCTCGACCGCGCCGCCCCGCATCAGCAGCCTGCCGTTGACCACCGTCGTGTCGACGATCGACCCGGACGCCGCATATACGAGGTCCGCCGTGAAATCGCCGATCTCCAGCTCCGGCGCGCCCGTTCGCAGCAGCAGGAAGTCGGCCGGGCCGCCCACGGCGATGGAGCCGCCTCCCCCGAGCAGCGGCGACCTTTTCCCGGTGGCCACCTCCCAGGCCTCCTGCGCGGGGACGGCCGCCGGATCGCGCGCCTCGTGCTTTTGGAGCAGGGCGAAGGTCTTGACGTCCTGGAAGAGGTCGAGCGAGTTGTTCGACCCCGCCCCGTCGGTGCCCAGGCCGACGTGGACCCCCTGCCTCCGCGCCTCGAGGTAGGGAAAGACCCGTCCGACGGCCAGCTTCAGGTTGGCCACCGGGTTGGTGACCACCGTGGCGCCGCTGTCGGCGATCAGCTCGAGCTCCGCTTCGTTCAGCCACGCTCCGTGGGCGAGGACCGTCCGAGGGCCCAGCAGCCCCACTCGCTTCAGGTACTCGGCGGGACGGGCGGAGTGCTCCGACACGCAGCGAGTCACCTCCTCCTCGGTCTCGGAGAGATGGATCTGGACCGGCAGCCCGCGCTCCCCTGAGCTCTCCGCGATCCATCGAAGCGAGGGTTCGCTCACCGTGTAGATGGCGTGCGGGGCGAGGGCGGGGCGGATGAGCTCCCTGGCGATCCCGATCTCCTCCAGCCCGCGCTCCGCGGCCTCGCGGACGCTCCCGTTCCCGGCCGCGTCGCCGACGTCGATCAGGGGGGCGCCGACAGTGGCCCGCAGGCCGGCGTCCTCGACCGCGCGCGCCGTGGCGCCGGCGTGCCAGTACATGTCCCAGAACCGCACCGTCCCCGTCCGGATCATCTCCACGCAGGCAAGGCGCGTCCCCCAGTAGACGTCGTCGGAGGTGAGCTTGGCCTCCACCGGCCAGATCACCTGTTGAAGCCACTCCATCAGCGGTCGGTCGTCCCCGTGGCCGCGGAACAGCGTCATCGCCGCGTGAGTGTGGCCGTTGACGAGCCCGGGAACGAGCGCCTTCCTCTGAGCGTCCACCAGCTCGTCGCCGGCGCGAGGCTCGACCTCCGGCCCGAGCTCGACGATCACCCCGTCCTCGGCTCGCAGGCCGACGGCCTCGCCGTTGACCCGCGCGTCGACGACGGTTAGTGGGTCGTGTCCCAAGGTGGCACCTGAAAGGGCGTGGTCCGGTAGTCGCCAGGCAAGGACGCAGGGAGTCCGCGTACCAGGCAGTACGCGGGCGACCGAGGACGCAGCATGGCGGCAACCCGGGCCCGCCGTTTCGGGTGGAGCCTTGGGTCACGGCCCACTGAGCTCATGCGAGCGCCGGCACCGTCTGCTCGAGCCCGCGCACCACCGCCTCGCGGTTCCGGGCCCGGCCCGCCTCGAGCTCCTCCATCGTCAGCTCGGTCTCGCCCACGCCGTTGGCGAGGTTATCGACCACGCAGAGCGCCGCGTACGCCAGACCGAGGTCGGAGGCGGCGACGCACTCCGCGGCGATCGTCATCCCCACGACGTGCGCATGCGCCGCCAGCAGACGGATCTCGGCCAGCGTCTCCAGGCGGGGTCCGCGGGTCTGCCAATAGACCCCGCCGTCGATCACCTCGGAGCCGGTCCGCCCGCGCCATTCCGAGATCACACGCCGACGCCAGCCCGGGTCGAAGCCCGGCACGCTGTGAGCCCGCTCGTCCTCGGACGCGGCCGGGCCGATGCCGAGGGCGATGAAGTCGTCCGGACAGAGGAGCGCTCCCGGTGCGAGCTCGGGACGAAGTCCCCCGACCGAGCCGATCGCGAGCACCCGCTCACAGCCCGCCTCGGCCAGGCTCCGCATGTTGGCCACGTGGTCGATCCGGTGCGGAAGGACGTAGGAGGCCCCGCCGTGGCGCTGCAAAAAGCGCGCTCCGGGCAGGGAGACCTCGAGCCCGCGGAGGACGCTCCCGCCGCAGACGGCGAGCCCGGCCACCCTACGGGCGGTCGTCGGCGATCAAGGCCGCGGTGGCCACGAGCCCGGCCGCCGTGGCCACGATGGCGAGTGCGGTGGCGGTCGCCGCCGTGTGAACGCGCGCGAACGAGAGCAGGTCCTGAGCGCGCAGCAGAGCGAGCATCCCCACCCCCGCGAGAAGCACCAGAGCGGCCTCGCCGAGTCGCGGCGAGACGGCCAGCCGGATCCTCTCCCGGGCGGCGGTCCCGTAGGAGCCGGGGGCCGCGCGCACGGCGGCGACCGCGCAGAAGAAGCACCCGGAGGCGACCAGCAGCCCGCCCAAGACGTCGCTGGGGAAGTGCCAGACGAGCACGAGGAGCGAGGTGCAGACCCCGATCACGTACGCCGTCGCGATCGCCGCCACCCCGACACGCCAACGGGCGGGAGCGACGAGCACGGCGGCCAGAGCGATGGACATCGCCGCGGTCGCGTGTCCGCTGGGAAAGGCCTCGGGGCCGAGCAGCTCGCCACCGAGGGCGGGCTGGACGCGCGGATGCGCGAGGGCAACCTTGAGGATCTGGGTGGTCACGTTGGCGGCGCTCACCAGCGCGACCGCGGCGATCGCCTGGCGACGCCGGCCGAGCGCCCACCCGCACGCGAAGATCCCGCCGAGCATGACCAGCATGGGCAACGGATCGGCCAGCCGGGTGAACAGGTGCGCCACGGGGTCGGCCCAGGGACCGCGAAGGGCGGCGAGCCCGTGAAGCGCGGTCGCATCCAGGCGCGCGGTGGGGCCCACCGCGTAGGCAAACCCGAGCAGCGCCACGAAGGCGATCACGCACGCTGCGGCCGCGAGCAGGGGCAGTCGGGCGCTCGTACGCATGGGGAAACGGTAGCGGGGCGCGCTAAGCGCGGGTTAAGCGGGCGTCACCGGGTTGTGCTTCGCCGAGAATCGCCGGTCCTTGGACTCCGCCAACGCGAACCGTCGGACCAGCTCGGAGCGCAGGTCGTCGGGCTCGATCACCGAGTCCACCACCATCTCCGACGCCAGGTGGAGGATGTCGATGTCGGCGGCGTACTCGTCGCGCTTGCGCCGGACGAACTCCTCGCGCTCGGCGGAGTCCTCGATCTCCCGGATCTGGTTGTAGAACACGGCGTTGACCGCCGCCTCCGGCCCCATCACCGCGATCGAGGCGGTCGGGAGCGCGATGCAGCAGTCCGGCTCGAACGCGGGGCCGGCCATCGCGTAGAGCCCGGCGCCGTACGCCTTCCGGACGATCACCGAGAGCTTCGGAACCGTGGCCTCCGAGACGGCGGAGATCATCTTGGCCCCGTGCCGGATGATCCCTTGTCGCTCGACCTGGGTGCCGATCATGAACCCGGGGACGTCGGCCAGGAAGAGCAGCGGCAGGTTGAACGCGTTGCAGGTCCAGATGAAGCGGGCCGACTTGTCCGCCGAGTCGACGAACAGCACCCCGCCCTTGACCTTCGGCTGGTTGGCGACGATCCCGATCGGGCGGCCATCGAGGCGGGCGAACCCCACCACCACCTCCTTCGCCCAGCGGGCATGCACCTCCAGGAAGGAGCCCGCGTCGCAGACCGCCTCCACCAGCTCGACCACGTCGAACGGCACGTTCTCGTCGGGAGGCACGATCTCCGAGGGCCGTCGCTCGGCCGCGGGTTCGGCCGGCGGGGCCGCGGGAGGCGGCTCGCGCCAGCTCTGTGGCATGTAGGAGAGGTACCGCTTGGCCAGGTCGATCGCATCCGCATCGGAGTCCACGAGAAAGTGCCCGCACCCGGAGACCGAGGTATGCATCCTCGCGCCGCCCATCTCCTCGAGCGTCACCTTCTCCCCGATCACCATCTCGGCCATCCGCGGCGACCCGAGGTACATCGAGGCGTTGCCGTCTCGCATGATCACGACGTCGCAGAACGCCGGGATGTACGCGCCGCCCGCGGCCGACGGCCCGAACAGCAGGCAGACCTGCGGGACGCGGCCCGAGAGGACGACCTCGTTGTAGAAGATGCGTCCCGCCCCTCGTCGCCCGGGAAACATCTGCACCTGGTCGGTGATCCGCGCGCCCGCCGAGTCGACGAGGTAGATCATGGGAAGCTCGAGGTGAAGCGCCCGCTCCTGAACGCGGAGGATCTTCTCGACCGCCTTCGCGCCCCAGGACCCGGCCTTCACCGTGGGGTCGTTGGCCATCAGCGCCACCTTTCGCCCACCGACGAGGGCGAGGCCGGTGACCACGCCGTCCGCGCCAAGCCCGTCCGCGTCCCAGTTGGCGAGTAGCGCCTCCTCGGCGAACGACTCCGGATCGACGAGCCGAGCGACGCGCTCGCGTACCGGCATCTTGCCCTGCTCCACCGTCTTGGCGTGATGGCGCTCGGGCCCGCCGGTCAGCGCGGACGACAGCGCGCGTTCGAAATCGCTCCCGGCCCTGGTCTCAGCCATGGAGCGTGGAGTGTACGAGTGGGCGCCCGGGACGGGGAGGGGCGCCTACGCGTCGAGCTCTGCGGGCTTCGGGCGGTCGCCGGAGTAGTCGTAGAAGCCCCGGCCCGTCTTGCGCCCGTAGTGACCGGCCTCGACCAGCTTGGTGAGCGTGGGTGGCGACGCGAAGCGCTCCTCGCCGTAGGCCTCGTGCATCACGTCGGCGATCGATGCCAGCGTGTCGAGGCCGACGAAGTCGGCGAGCGTCAGTGGGCCCATGGGATGAGAGGCGCCCGCCTTCATCCCGGTGTCGATGTCCTCGATGGACCCCACCCCCTGCTCGTGGGCGCGGATCGCGTCGAGCATGTACGGGACGAGCAGCCGGTTGACGATGAAGCCGCGGTTGTCGCGGGCCGCAACCGTGGTCTTGCCGAGCTTCTCCCCGAGCTCGAAGCCGAGCTTGGTCGCGTCGTCGTCCGTCGCGTCCGCTCGCACGACCTCGAGCAGCGGCATCACCTGGGCCGGGTTGAAGAAGTGGAGGCCCAGGAACCGCTCCGGCCTCGAGGTCACGGCCGCCTGGTCGGCGACCGGGAGCGAGGAGGTGTTGGTCGCGAAGTAGGCATCCGGCTTGACGATCGCGTCGACCTCCTTCCACATCTCGAGCTTCAGGTCCAGATCCTCGGTGATCGCCTCGATCACCAGGTCGCAGTCCGCGAGGTCCGAATAGTCCAGCGTGGGCTGGATGCGAGCCCGGACCGCGTCAGCGTCGCCCTGCTCCGCCTTGCCCTTCTCGACCGCGCGCGAGAGCTGCTTCTCGACCTTGCCGATTCCGCTGTCGAGCTTGTCGGCGCTCACCTCCCGGACCACGACCTCCCACCCCGCCTGAGCGCAGATCTGTGCGATCCCGTGGCCCATCAGGCCACAGCCGAGCACTCCAACCTTGCTGATCTCCATCCGTTGACCCTCCGATCGCTGAACCGCTGGAACCGAGCCGCGGCAGCCTATCGGGGCGCCGCCGGAGCACGCGGGCTTCAGGCCGGAATCGGAATCCTTGGCCTGGGCGTGGTCGACACCAGGCTGAGCGCTCCGAGCTCGTCCGTCGCCCTTCCGATCCCGGCTCCCAGCTCGTCGACCTCGGGGAGCGCCTCGGGGTCGGCGTAGACGCCGAAGAAGGCTCCCTCGCCCACCGTGGTGACGCCGATGGAGAGCGCGTGACGATCCGCGATCGGCACCACGGGATAGGCCTCCACGACCGGGCATCCCCTCACGTAGAGGGCGCCGCGTGGCCCCGGGATGTTGGACACGGTGAGGTTGAAGGCCCGCGGGCTCGCCACCAGGCGGGAGACCGCGCGCTGGATCGGCGAGGGGACGAAGCCGAGCGAGTGCATCACGTCCCGGGCGCCCTCCGCCTCGCCGGCCAACTTCCGCTCGCGGGTGGCGGCGTGGATGTCGCGCAGACGCCGGACGGGGTCCGGCTCGTCGCACGGGAGGTCGATGAACATGAACGAGATCTGGTTGCCGAGCTCGCCGGCCGCTCCCGTCCCGCGGACGTTCACCGGGACCATCGACTTGAGCCGGATCGGACGCTCCCCGCGTCCGCGCAGAAGCTCGCGCACCGCCCCGGCACACACGGCCAGGACGACGTCGTTGAGCTTCACCCCGAACGCTCGCTTGATCTCCAGCAGGTCGTCCATGGGGCGCGACAGGAGGCCGAGCCGGCGGCGCGCCGAGATCGGCGGGTTGAGCGAGCTGCCGCGGGCGGGTCGCGCGGCGTCCAGCAGCGCGGTGGCGACTCGCCGGGCCCGGACGGCGCCGTTCACCGCCCGCGCCGGCGAGCTCGCCACCCGTGCCGGCATCGACGCCACGTCGAGCTGCCGGCGGGCGACGTCGCCGATGGCGCGAGCCACGAGCTCGGCTCCGCCCGGAGGGGCCTGCGGGACCCAGCCGTCCGGCTCGGGATCAGGCGGATCCGCGCGGTCGTCGACGATCAGCGAGGCCAGCTCGACCGCGGCGATGCCGTCGACCATGCAGTGATGCGCCTTGCCTAGGACCGCGATTCGACCGTCCTCCAGCAGGTCCGCGATGCAGATCTGCCACAGCGGGCGCTCCCGCGACAGCCGCTTCGACATGAAGTGAGCGACGACGTCGGGGAGCCGCCTCGATCGGGCCCGCACCACGTGGCGGGCGATCTCGAAGCTCTCATCGTCCACCCACACCGGGCCGCCGATTCCGAGCGGGGCGCTTCGCAGCATCTGGCGACAGCGCGGCGCCCGGCAGAGCCGGGCCGCGATGTGCGCCTGGAGTTCGCCGAAGGTCGGAGCGGCGCGGTCGTCCGGCGGCTCGAGCACGGCGACCCAGCCGACGTGCATATGAGCGGTGGGGGTCTCGACCGCCAGGAACGAGGCGTCGAGAGGGGACAGGCGCGTGACGGGCATCTCTCCTCACCTCCGGTCGTGAAGGCCCGCGCGTGATCTTCACGTCGCGGCCTTCGGCGTCCTGAAGTCGCGTCGCCAAAGGGTCCCGCACCCAGGCGATCGCGTCATGGCTTCTTAGCGAGCATTCAGCGAAGACCGCGCAATTTGCGCGATCTCCCTTACCGCGATCGGGCGGCGGGTTCGCGTCTCCTACTCGAGGGCCCTTCGTTGCGAGAGGACGTACAGGAGGCCGAGCGACGGCAGGACGGTGACCGCGGCGGCCACGAAGACGACGATGACCGAGGTGAGAGTCGCGGAGGCACCGGCGGCCTCGCCGATCCGAAGCGTGGTCGGGAGCATGTAGGGGAACTGGGCGACGAAGAAGCCCCAGATCACCGCCACCACCGCCACGACGGCGAGCGGGCGGATGGCCGTCGTGATCCCCCGGGTCAGGAGCCCCAACGCGGCGAGACCGCAGGCGCCGGAGAGGATCACGAGCGGCAGGCCCTCGCTCGTCAACCGGTCGTAGACATAGCGGGCATCCGCGTGAAGCGCGAAGACGCCGGCGAGGGCAGCTCCGCCGGCGACCAGCGCGGCGGCGAGCGCGCGGCGGATGAAGTAGCGCTGCAGCTCCTCGTCGCCGGCCGCGCCGGAGTCGCGTACCAGGAAGACCGCCGCGACGTATGCCGAGGTGGCGACGAACAGCACCCCGGTCACCACCGGCATGAGACCGGTCCAGCTCGAGATCGGATCGCCATCGCCCGCGGCCGGCACCTCGCCGGATGCGATCGCGCCCACCACGGTGCCCATGAAGAACGGCGTCAGCACCGACGAGATCCCGAAGACGCGTGTCGCGGGGTCGCGGACCGGGCCGGGAAGCGCGTGCCGAAACGCGAATCCCGATCCGCGGAGGACGATTCCCAGCGCCGCAAGCGCCAACGGGATATAGAGCGTCGTCATCACCGCTGAGAAGGTGGACGGGAACGCGGTCCACAGGACCACCAGGACGAAGATGAGCCATACGTGATTGGCCTCCCAGACCGGGGCGATGGAGACGTCGATGCGCTCCCGCGCCCGCTCTCCCCGCTCGCTCCCACCGGCGAGCAGGTCCCACATCCCGGCCCCGAAGTCGGCCCCACCGAAGGTGGCGTAGAGCGTGACCCCGATCCAGAGGATCGCCGCGGCGAGGTCCGCCTTGCTCATGGGGCCGGCTCCGGCTCCGGCGGCGGGCTGTAGGGCGCCTCCGGCTCCGCCCCGTCCCCCTCCTCGCGCCACTGCCTGGCCATCCCGCGGAGCACCACCGCTGCCACCAGCGCCAGGGCGACGTAGATGGCGACTGTGAGCCCGAAGACCCACCAGATGCCCTTCGCCGGGGTGACCGCCTCCGCCGTCCGCATGAAGCCGTGGACGATGAAGGGCTGGCGACCGATCTCGGTCACCATCCACCCGCTCTCGAGCGTCAGCACGGCCGCGATGCCCGCAACGGCGCCCGCTCGCAGGAACCACGGCGTCCGCGGGAGGTCGCGCCGGCGCCACCAGGCGAAGCCGAACCAGGCGGCGAGCGCCGCCATCGCGAAGCCGAGCCCGACCATCGCGTCGAACGCCCAGTGGAGGAACGTCGGGCTGGGCGGCCGGTCGTTCGGCGGGACGCTGTCGAGCCCCTTGACGACCGTGCTCGTGCTGAAGTCGGCGAGCAGCGAGTCGACGCCCGGCAGGGCGATGCCTCCCTTCACCTTCCCGTCCTTGCAGATCCCGCCTATGTACTCGGTCTGGTCGTCCCCGGTCTCGTACACGCACTCCATCGCGGCGAACTTGGTCGGCTGGTCGTTGAAGACGTCTCGGGCCGCCGCGTCGCCCACCACGAGCTGGATCGGCGCCGCGATGGCCGCGACCGTGAACGGGATCACGAACCCCAGGCGGTGATAGCGGTCGCGGCGCCCACGCAGCATGGCGACCGCGTACACCGACGCCACGACGAACCCGGTGACGATGTAGGCCGCGACCCACATGTGGACGAACTCGTGGAAGGTCGAGGTGTTGAAGATGACGTCGACCGGGCGCACGCTCTCGACCGCGCCATCGGGCCCGAGGGTGAAGCCGGCGGGCGTGTTCATCCAGGCGTTGGCGGCGATGACCGAGAACGCCCCGCCGATGCCGGAGATCGCGATCGGGATCCCCGTCCAGAAGTGCGCCCAGCCCGAGAGGCGATCCCATCCGTAGATGTAGATCGCGATGAAGATCGCCTCCAGGAAGAAGAAGATCCCCTCGATCGCGAAGGCGATCCCGAAGGCGTCCCCGAAGCGGTCCATCATCCTCGGCCACAGCAGCCCGAACTCGAATGACAGCACCGTTCCGCTGACGGCCCCCACCGCGAACAGGACCGCGACCGCCTTCGACCAGCGGCGTGCCAGGCGAAGCGCCTGCTCGTCCCCGTGCCTTCGGCCTCGGTACTCGGCGATCAGCATCATCGCCGGGAAGGCGACGCCGAAGCACGCCAGCACGATGTGGAAGCCGAGCGTGAACCCCATCTGCGTGCGCGCCGCCAGCAGGTTGCTGGCGCTGTCCGCGACCAGGGGAGTGAGCTGGAGCATCAGCCCCTCCCCCCGCCGTCAGCCGCGCTGGGGACGAGAGCGCTCGCCATGGCTCGGCAGCTTGTCACACCCGGCGGCCGCCTATGCGCCGGCCGTCAGGCTGAGCTGATAGCGGACCTCCAGGGGATTGCCCAGCGCCTCCCGGCGCTGGGTGGCGCCGTCATGGACCAACCCGCAAGCCTCGTAGAAGGCTCGTGCCGACGAACTCTCGGCCAGCGTCCACAGCGTGAGGACGTCGAATCCGCAGGCGCGAAACCGGGCCTGCGCGTGCTGAACGAGAGCCCGTCCGAGCCCGCGGCGCCAGGCCTCGGGGTGCACGTAGAGAGCCCAGATCTCCCCGGCCCGCCTTGGGGCGTCTCGATCGCGGCTGGGCCCGAGGACGAGGTACCCCATGACCTGGCCGTCGAGCTCGGCCACCGCGTGGTCGGTCTCGCGATCGGGCTCGGTGAGGCGGGCCCTGACCCCGTCGCGCGTCCACGTGCGCGCAGGGTCGATCTCGGCCGGCACGATCCCGCGAAACCCCTCCTCCCAGGCCCGGAGGGCCACCTCGACGATCGCGTTGGCATCCTCCGGCGTCGCGGCGCGAACCGCAACCGTCACTCGCCGGCGGAGGGCGCCGCCGCGCTCGCGGGCGGCACGAGCCCGAGGCGCTCGAACTCGCGGCCCATCGCCTCGGCGAGGGCGTTCAGGCCGCTCATCGGCCGGGCCATCACGGTGAGCTCGCAGACCTTGCCTTCGGCGTCGAAGCGAAGCAGGTCCAGGCCGTCCACCTCCCTGTCGCCCACGCGGGCGTTGAAGATCAGCGCCGCGGCCCCCTCGCCCTCGAGCTGCTCGACGTAGCGGAAGTCCTCGAAGACCTTCATCGCACCCTCGATCAGGATCGTCGACACGACGGGCCTTCCCTCGTACGCGCGGAACACCACCGGGCTTCGAAAGACGACGTCCTCCGCCAGTGTCTCGGTCAGCGCCTCGGGGTCCTCGGCCTCGACGGCGGCTCTGAACGTGTCGCTCTTCACCGGGGGGACATTACCTGTGCCAGTCGATCGGCCCGGCCCGGAGCACGTGGGCGCCGAGCGGCCGCCCGAGTAGCTCCTGAGCCGCGCCGGAGGCCTCGATCAGGCGACCGAGGTCGACGCCCGTCTCGATGCCCATCTCCGCCAGCATCGAGACGAGGTCCTCGGTGGAGATGTTCCCCGTCGCCCCGGGCGTGAGCGGGCTTCCGCCCAGTTCCCCGAACGCCGACTCATAGGAATCGACCCCCTGCTCGAGGGCGGCCAGGACGTTCGCCAGGCCCTGGCCGCGGGTGTTGTGGAAGTGGGCTGTCAGCTCCACGCCGCTGAGCCGCTCCCCTCCCGCCGCGAAGAACTCGGCCACCTGTCGCGGGTTGGCCATCCCGGTGGTGTCGCCGAAGGAGACTTCCTCGCAGCCGGCCTCGGCGAGCCGTCCGGCGATGTCGAACACCCGAGCGGGAGAAACCTCGCCCTCGTAGGGGCAACCGAAGGCGACGGAGATGACCCCCTCGCAGCGCAGCCCCTCCTTCCTCGCCACGCCGACCGTCCGCCGCAGGCCCTCGAGCGATTCGGCGATCGACCGGTTCACGTTCCGCTGGTTGTGGCTCTCCGTCGCGGACAGGAAGACGTTGATCTCGTCGAATCGATCGCGGTGCGCGAGCGCGCGCTCCAGCCCCCTCTCGTTCGGGATGAGCACCGAGTAGGCGACGCCCTCGGGTCGGTCGATCGCCTCCAGGACCTCGTCGGCATCCGAGAGCTGAGGGATCACGTCGGGACGCACGAACGAGGTCACCTCGATCCTCTCAAGGCCGCAGGCCGCGAGCAGCCCGATCAGGCGGACCTTCTCGGCGGTCGGGATCACCTCGGGCTCGTTTTGGAACCCGTCCCGAGGACCGACCTCGCGAATGCGGACGCGCTCCGGAAGCTCGGTCACCGTTACTCGGACTTCACCTCGCCGACGTCGATCACCCGGCGCTCATGGGTGCCGACGCCGATGGTGCGCTCGCCCTCCGTGACCTCGACGTCGAAGCGGAGCTTGCGGCCTTCCACCACCTCCGCCAGCCGCGCGTGCGCCGTGCACCGCGCGCCCTCCGCGGCCGCTGCGACGTGCTTCACGCACACCTCGAACCCGACCGTGGCCTTGCCCTCCGGGAGGTGCTCGTAGGAGAGGATCGCCGCGTTTCGCTCGATCATCGCGATCATCCCCGGGGTCGAGAGGACGCTGACGCCGATCGTCCCCCCGACGTCGGTGAGCAGCCTGCCGCTCACCTCGAACTCGCTGGTGCGCTCGATGCCGGGCCGCGGCTCGGCACCCTCGCCGTGCTCGTACTCGCCCTGGAAGGTTCCGGGGACGCTGCCCTCGGGGTCGATGGTCTCGCCGTCCGCCGTCACACCATCCCCAGCCCGCCGGAGACCCCGAGGGTCTCGCCGGTGACGTAGGAGGCGTCGTCGGAGGCAAGGAACGCGACGGCGGCGGCAACCTCCTCAGGCTTGCCGAGGCGTCGCATCTGGGTCGCCTGCCGCATCGTGTCGATGATCCGCTCGCCCACGTCGCCGAAGGACCGCGCCGCGTTCAGCAGCGGCGTGTCGATCGGTCCCGGTGCGATCGCGTTGGCCGTGACCCCGTAGCGCGCGTTCTCGCGCGCGATCGTCTTGGTGAAGGCGATCACGCCCCCCTTCGCCGCGGAGTAGACCGCCGAGCCCTTCGAGCCGACCCGGCCGGCCTCCGAGGCGATGCTCACGATCCGCCCGTAGCCCGCCTCCTGCATCGCGGGCAGCACAGCGTGCGTGCACGCGAACACGCCCTCGAGGTTGATCGCGAGCAGGCGCCGCCACCGCTCCGGGGTCATGTCGGTGAAGAAGGCGAAGTCGTCCGTGCCCGCGTTGTTGACCAGGATCTCGAACGGTCCCGCGGAGGCGGCGACCTCGGCGGCGGCCGTGGCGTCCGTGACGTCCAGGGCGGCGGCTTCGGCGCCGATCTCGCCGGCGACCTCCCGGGCGCCCTCCAGGTTCACGTCGCTGACCACGACCTCAGCGGCCTCGGCCGCGAGCCGGCGGGAGATCGCGGCCCCGATCCCGCTCGCCCCACCCGTGACCAGCGCGCGTCTTCCCTCGAGTCTCATCCGGCGGAGCATATGCTGCGCCGGCATGTCGGAGCCGATCCCCATCGTCGGCGGCACCGGGGCCCTCGGTTGGGGCCTGGCGATGCGCCTTGCACGCGCCGGCGAGTCGGTCGTGATCGGCTCGCGGAGCGCCGGGCGAGCCGAGGAGGCCGTGGAGCGCCTCGTCGAGGCGGTCCCCGAGGCGAGGGCCGAGGGGTTGGTCAACGTGGAGGCCGCACGGCGTGGGCCGATCGTGTTCCTGACGGTGCCGTTCCGGGCGCAGTCCGAGAACCTGAACAACCTCCGCGACGGGCTAAAGGAGGGACAGCTCCTTGTGGACTGCACCGTGCCGACCGCCGCCGCCGTGAGCGGCAAGGCCACGCGTACGTTGGGGGTGTGGCAGGGATCGGCCGCGCAGCAGGCCCAAGAGATGGTCCCGGACGGCGTCAGGGTGGTGGCGACGCTGCACACCGTGAGCGCGCAAGCGCTCGCCGACCCGGACGCGACTCTGGACGAGGACGTGCTCGTCTGCGGCGATCGGCGGGCCGACAAGGCGCGGGTCGCGGCGATCGTCGAGAGGGTCCCCGGGCTCCGTGCGGTCAACGCGGGGGCGCTCGAGACGGCGCGGATCGTCGAGCAGATCACCCCGCTCCTGATCTCGATCAACGTCCGCTACAAGGCTCACGCCGGGATCCGCATCACGGGGCTTTCAGACCGCGACCCCTGGGAGTGATGGGCGCCAGCCTGACGGCCGCCCCGCCCCCTCTCGCTCCCCGAGCAATCTGATGCGCGTCGCGCTGCTCGCGGGCGGGACGGGAGGAGCGAAGCTCGCGGCGGGGATGCAGGAGCTGATCGGCTCGGAGCTTGCGGTGATCGCCAACACCGCTGACGACACCTGGATCCACGGCCTCCACGTGTCGCCCGATCCGGACCTCGTCACCTACTGGCTGGCCGGCGAGATCGACGAGGAGCGGGGCTGGGGCATTCGCGACGACTCGTTCACGGTCCACGAGCGCCTCGAGCGGCTCGGCGCCCCTGGCTGGTTTCAGCTCTCGGACCGCGATCTCGCGGCCTGCCTGTACCGAACCCACTTTCGCGCCGAGGGTGGCTCGCTGACCGCTGCGCAGGGCCAGATCGCCCGGGCGCTCGGGGTGCGCGCCGCCGTGCTGCCGATGTGCGAGGAGGCGGTGCGGACGAGGGTGTTGACGCCAGGCGGCTGGGTCGGCCTCCAGGAATACCTGATCGTCGAGCGCTCGGAGCCGCCGATCGAGCGAATCGAGGCGCAGGGGCTGGACCGGGCCGTGCCCACGACGGAGGTGCGCGACGCGCTCGCCGGCGCCGACGCGATCGTGATCGGCCCCTCCAATCCCGTGATCTCGATCGGCCCCATCCTCTCGGTGCCGGGGATGCGCGATGCGATCGCGGCGTCGGGCGCGCCCGTCCTCGCGGTCAGCCCGTTCGTCGCCGGGAAAGCCGTCAAGGGGCCCACCGAGAAGTTCATGACGTCGATCGGGCGCACGGCCAGCGCGGAGGGGGCCGCCTCGCTCTACGTTGGCGTGATCCGGGCCATGGTCGTCGACGCGGGCGATCCCGACCCGGGCCCTGAGGGCCTCGAGCTGCTTTCCTGTCCAACCCTGATGGAAGGAGCCGACGGCAGGCGCGGACTGGCCGAGCGCGTGCTGGACTTCGCGAGGTCGCTGGGCTGAGTGGGGTGCGTGGCGCGACCGCGATCATCCCCGTGAAGCGCTTCGGGGCCGCCAAGCAGCGGCTCCTCGAGGCGCTGGATCAGCGCCAGCGCGCCGCCCTCGTGGGCGCCATGCTCGCCGACGTCCTCGCCGCGGTGGCCCGGGCCGGGCGGGTCGAGCGGGTGATCGTCGTCACAGGCGAGCGCCGAGCGGAGCGGATTGCCCTGAAGCAGGCGCGGCGCCAGCCGATGGACCTCGAGGTCCTGCGCGACCCCAAGGACGCGGGCCACTCGGAGGCGGCGACCCTGGGGATCGTCAGGGCGAAGGCACGCGGGGCCGAGTGCGCCGTACTGTTGCCCGGCGACTGCCCGCTGCTGGATCCGGCGGAGCTCGACGCCGCCGTCGACCGGGCGCGGACGGCCCGTGTCGCGGTGGTCCCCGACCGCCACGGCACCGGGACCAACGCGTTGGTGCTCGCACCGCCGGACGCGATCGGGCCGGCGTTCGGCCCAGATAGCTGCGCGACTCACGTGGAGCGCGGGCGCGCGCGCGGCCTTGCGGTGGAGGTGGAGCGGCTCGACTCGCTGGGGCTCGACCTCGACACGCCGGCCGATCTCGACGCCCTCCTGGACATCCTGCGGCCCGACCCCGGGCGCGCCCCCGCCACCGCGGCCGCGCTGGAGCGGGCAGGCCTCACGCGCCGGGAGCCAAGTTGATGGCCGCGGGGGTGGACCTGGTCGCCGTTCAGGGCCTTCCCGAGATCGGCGCGGGCGATCGCATCGGGGAGCTGATCGCGGGCGCGGTGCGGACGCAGGGCGGCGAGCTGCGTGGCGGCGACGTCGTGGTCGTCTCGCAGAAGGTCGTCTCCAAGGCGGAGGGGCGGGTGCGTGAGCTATCGCGTGTCAAGCCGACCGACCGCGCCCGCGAGCTGGCCGAGCGCCTGGACAAGGACCCGCGACTGGTCGAGCTCATCCTGGGCGAGAGCACCGAGCTGGTTCGCGCCGAGGGCGGCGTGTTGATCGTGGAGACGTCGCAGGGCCTGGTGTGCGCCAACGCCGGCATCGACGCGTCGAACGTGAGTGGTGACGATCAGGTGACGCTGCTGCCCGAGGACCCGGATGCCTCCGCGCGCCGGATACGCGCCGAGCTCGGCGCGGTGGGGAACGCCGCCCCCGCTGTGGTGATCGCCGACAGCTTCGGGCGACCCTGGCGACTCGGGCAGACAGACGTCGCGATCGGCTGCGCCGGCTTGATGCCGCTCGACGACCGCCGCGGCCAACCCGACCGGGAGGGCCGCGCGCTCGCCGCCACGCAAATCGCAATCGCCGACCAGGTGGCGGCCGCCGCCGACCTGACCCGAACGAAGGATGCCGGCCTCCCAGCCTGCGTGGTCCGGGGGCTCGCGGGTTTCGTCAGCGCCGACGACGGGCCCGGGGCGCGCGCCCTTCGTCGTCCGGCGGCCGACGACCTGTTTCGCCGACGCGACTAGCCGGCGATCGGGTCGGGCTGGCCCTCCTCCGTGTACTCGGGCGCCACGTAGACCTTGCCGGGCGCGCCGCCGATGGCGAGTACGCGCGCCCCCTCATCGGCGGTGGCGATCTTGCGCGTCTCGAGCGCTCCGACGCGCGCGAACACGCCCGGCTCGAGCTCATGGGTCTCGCCGCCCACGGTCAGCGTCGCCCTGCCGGCCAGCACCGTGTACACCTCCTCCTGCCCGTCGCGCCCGTGGTCATGCTCCGGATAGCGGTCGAAGCCGGGCGGGAGGTCCATTACGGCGACCCCGAAAGAGCTCACCCCGAGCCCCGCGCGGACCCGCCTGAATCCGCCCCCGAAGATGGTGTCGAACTCCTCGAGTCGCTTCACCGTCACGTCAGCCATCAGCCTTCCTCTCCGCTCGCGCCTTGTCCGTCGACAGCACGGCCGCGCCGGTAACCCTACCTGCGCGAAGGTCGTCGAGCGCCCGGTTCGCGTCCCCCAACGGGTATTCCACGACCTCGGTTCGAACCGGCACGTGAGGCGCTAGCTCCATGAACTCCTCCCCATCCCGCCTCGTCAGGTTGGCCACGGACCGCAGCGTTCGCTCTCCCCAGAGGATGTCGTAGGGGAACGAGGGGATGTCGCTCATATGGATTCCCGCGCACACCACCGCGCCACCGGCTGCCACCGCGCGCAGCGCAACAGGGACGAGCTCACCCACAGGGGCGAAGACGATCGCGGCGTCCAGGGCCTCCAGGACGCCGCCGTCAAGGGGCTGCGAGACCTCCGAGCCGCCCTCCGTGTCGCCGGCCCAGGCCGCGCCGAGCTCGAGGGCGAACCCCTGGGTATCGCCGTCCCCGGGCCGGGTGAGGGCGTGGACCTCGCGCCCCTGGTGGACTGCCACCTGACAGACGATGTGCGCCGAGGCGCCGAACCCGTAGAGCCCGAGGCGGCGCGGGTCGCCGCACAGCCGCAGCGATCGGTAGCCGATCAGCCCGGCACACAACAGCGGCGCGGCCTGCAGATCGCCGTAGGAATCCGGGATCGGGAAGCAGTAGCGATCGTCGGCCACGGCGAGCTCGGCGTAGCCGCCATCCAGCTGATATCCGGTGAACCTGGCCCGCCCGCACAGGTTCTCCCTGCCCGACCGGCAGTACTCGCAGTCCCCGTCGGTCCAGCCGAGCCACGGAACCCCGACTCGTTGTCCCGGCCGGAAGCGCTTCGCTCCCTCCCCCACGCCCTCGACCGTGCCGACGATCTGATGTCCCGGGACGAGGGGCAGCTTGGGCTCGTGGAGGTCGCCGTCGACGACGTGGAGGTCGGTTCGGCAAACGCCGCAGGCGTGGACTCGCAGCAGCACCTGGCCCGGGCCGGGCCGCGGATCGGGGAGCTCCTCGGCCCGAAGGGGCTCGCGCTGGGTGTGGAGGACCATCGCGCGCACGCGTCAATCATGGCCCAACGGGGATTCGGAACGAGGGCAATCAGGCGTCCCAGCCCGTCCGTTGTCGCATTACTCGGCCCTGGGCCGAGTTAGCCGACAACGAACGCGCGCGGGATGGCCGCCCTCCCCCGCCCAACCCTCGACCAGGTCGCCGGACTAGTACGTCTCGACGATCTCGTACAGGGTGGTGCGCTGGGCCGGCTCGCGCCCTGCCCTCCGCGCGGCCTCGATCAGCTGAGGCGGGTCGAGGCGCACGCCGTGTTGCGAGCCCGCCATCCGCGAGATGTTCTCCTCCATGAGGGTGCCGCCGAGGTCGTTCACCCCCCAGCGGAGGCTCTCGGTCGCCGCGTCCAGGCCCATCTTCACCCAGCTCGCCTGGAGGTTCGAGATCGTCTTGCCGAGCGCCAGTCGAAAGGCCGCCGTGTGCTTGAGGTTATCGTCGCGCGAGATCTCCTCCACCCCGTGGGTACGGCCGAGAAGCGTGTTGAAAGGGATGAACGAGAGCGGCACGAACTCGGTGATCCCGCCGGTCCGCTCCTGGAGCTCGCGGACGACCCGCATGTGGCGCGCCAGCTCCCATGGCTCCTCGATGTGCCCGAACATCACCGTCGAGGTCGAGCGCAGTCCGGACCGGTGGCAGGCCTCGATGATCTCCACCCAGCGCGCGACCGGGAGCTTGTTGGGTGAGATCCGCGCCCGGACGCCGTCGTGCAGGACCTCGGCGGCCGTGCCCGGGGTCGAGCCGAGGCCGCACTCGAGCAGATAGTCGAAGACGGCCTCCGGCGACTTGCCCGAGCGCTCGCACATGAAGTGGACCTCCATGGGCGAGTAGGCGTGCAGGTGGATCCGCGGTGCGACTTCCTTCACCAGTCGCAGCCAGCGACCGTAGTGCTCGAGGGTGTAGTCGGGGTGGATGCCGCCCTGCATGCAGATCTCCGTCGCCCCGTAGTCGACCGCCTCCTTGACCCGGGCCTGGAAGTCATCCTCGGAGACGTGGTAGGCGTCGGGCGAGCGCCGACCTTGCCCAAAGCCGCAGAACGCGCAGCCGACCACGCACACGTTCGTGAAGTTGAGGTTGCGGTTGACCACGAACGTCACCCGATCGCCGGCCAGCTCCGCCCGCAGGGCGTCGGCCGCCGATCGCATCTCCTCGATCACCTCGGGGCGCGTCTCGGCGAACAGCGCGCACGCCTCCTCCTCGGTCAGCGGCTCGCCCCGGCGGCCCTTCTCGATCGCCCGCGGCGCCGCGTCCGGCTCGATCCGCCGGTCGCTGCGCCTGCCGGATCCCTTGCGGGGGATGAAGCTCCAGTACTTGAGCTTCACGACGTCGAGCACGCCCTGCTCCATCCAGTCGGGGTCCAGGTACTGCGGATAGGCACAGAGGCGCTCCGAGAGCGCGTACCCGCGGGGCGCAAGGCGCTTTCGCACCTGGTGAGGGCTCGGGAAGGCATGCTCGGGCGAGATGTGGTCGCCGTTTGCCGACAGGCCCCCGAGGTCGGTGGCCCCCTCCGCGACCAGCACGTCCCACCAATCGGCGAGGTTCGGCGGGATCTGAATCCCCACCTCGGGCATCAGCCGCCGGCACTCGCGAACCAGGAGCTTCATGTCGTCCAACGTGATCGGGGTGGCCCACTCGGGAATAACCCCGCCGACATCCTCCTCCGGAATAACTCCGCCGCCCTCCTCCGCTTCGCGTCCGGGCGCGGCGGGTTGCGACGCTGTCCGGACGGCAGGTTCACTCGCCTGCACCGCGACTTCGTCGCTAGCTCCAACGAGCTTGCCGTCGCTCCATAGCTCCTTGGCCGCCGCGTCCGCGATCTCCGCCACCTCGCGGCCGTAGTAGCGCGGGTGCGGGACGAAGTTCTGGAGGATGACCTCCTGGATGTGGCCGTGGCGGGCATTGGCCTCGGCGAGGGCCTCCAGGGAGGCGATCCGCTCCTCCTCGGTCTCCCCGATCCCGACCAGGATCCCGCTGGTGAACGGGATGCGCAGTCGGCCCGCCGCCTCGATCGTCTCGAGGCGCCGCTTGGGGTGCTTCGTCGGCGAGCCGGCGTGGACGGTGTCCATGAGCCTCTCCGCGATCGACTCCAGCATCAGCCCCTGGGATGCCGTGACCTCCCGCAGCCGCTCCAGGTCCGCCGGGCTCAGGACGCCGAGATTGGTGTGCGGCAGGATCCCGCGGTCGAGCGCCCGCTCGCAGGCCCACGCGACGTAGGAGACGAAGTCGTCGTGACCCCAGGAGCGAAGTCGCTCGGCCACCACCGCGTTGACCTCCGGCCTTTCCCCGGTGAGCACCAGGAGCTCCTTGGCGTTTCGCCGGGTGGCCTCGTCGAGGCGGCTCTCCACCTCATCAGGCGTATAGATGTGGGCCTGGTGCGTGGCGAACGCGCAGTACTTGCAATAGCAGCGGCAGGTCCTCGACAGCGAGAGCGTGTAGTTGCGCGAGAAGGTGACGCGCCGCACGACGCCCAAGCTACAGCAGCGCGGCCCCCGCTACTTGCGGCGCGGCCGAGCCACCGTCTCGACGTCGGCGGCCACGTTCTCGACCACCTCGCCCGCCTCGGTCGGGGGCTCCGGGCCGAGCGCATACTGCGACCCGGCGATCACGAAACGGTAAAGGCAAGCGGCCAGCAGCGAGCCCACGATGGGTCCGACGATGTACGCCCACGCGTTAGTGAACTCGTTGCCGATCAGGGCGGGGCCGAACCAGCGGGCGATGTTGAAGCCGCCGCCGGTCAGCGGGCCGAAGATCAGGATGTCGAGCCCGAGCGCGATCCCGATCGCCCATGGGGCCCACTCGTGGCGCGCCCGCGGGTTGAAGGCCACCGCGCACACCGCCAGGACGAGTATGAACGTTCCGATCCCCTCGATGCAGGCTCCGGCCACGGCGCCGGAGAGGAGCGGGCTGATGGAGAGCGCGCCGTAGTGCCCCGCCCGGCCCTCGTCGAGTAGGAAGGCCTTGACGAGAAGCGCGCCGAGGACCCCGCCGGAAAGCTGGGCGAGGATGTAGACGAGCGCATCGACGGGGTCGATCCGCCGCAGCACGGCCGCCGCGAGGGTCACCAGAGGGTTGAAGTGCCCGCCGCTCACCACGCCCAGGGTGATGATCAAGCCGAACAGCACAAACGCGTGGGCGAGCCCGACGACCGCGAAGTCCGAGCCCGTCTGCGCAGTGGGGCTGGTCGCGACGAAGAGGGTCACGACGGTGCAGATCGCGAACACCAGAAGCATCGTTCCGATGAGCTCTGCTATGTACGCGGCGAGTCCTCGATCCTGCACTGAGCGAACCTCCTGGGAGCTCTCGTTTGAGCCGCTTACGTCCCCTGCGGGCGACGGCGGCGGGGGAGTCTATCCGCCTGGCCGCCGGCTTGCTGCACGCGGGGGCCCAGCGGCCAACGTTGGGGGCCACCACAGGGCTATCCTGCGCGCGTTCGATGAACCGGGTGGTCGCGCTGCTGGCGGCCGTCCTCGCTTCGGCCGGATTGACGGCTTGCGGCGGGGACGGCGCGGAACCGGGCGCGCCGAAAGGCGCGACCCTGGTGCTCGACTTCCAGCCCAACGCCGTGCATTCGGGAATCTATGCCGCGCTCGCGCGGGGCTATTACCACGAGGCCGGGGTGGAGCTGCACGTCCAGCAGCCTTCGGCGTCGACCGACGCCCCGAAGCTGCTCGAGGCCGGCCGGGCGCAGTTCGCCATCCTGGACATCCACGATCTCGCGATCGCGCGCGAGCACGGCCTCGACCTCGTGGGCCTCATGCCGATCGTCCAGCGCCCGCTGGCCGCGGTGATCGCCAGGGACCGAACCGAGATCCGAACGCCCGCCGACCTCGCCGGTAGAACCGTGGGGGTCACCGGCCTCCCCTCGGATGACGCCGTGCTCGACTCCGTGCTCGCCGCCGGAGGGGTGGATCCCTCAGCCGTCCACGTGGTGACGATCGGCTTCAACGCGGTCGCGGACCTGCGCGCCGGAAAGCTCGACGCGGCCACGGCGTTCTGGAACGCCGAGGGCGTGACGCTCCAAGGCGACGGGGTGCCGATCCGCGAGTTCCGGGTAGATCGATTCGGGGCCCCGCGTTACCCCGAGCTGATCTTGTGCACCACCGCCGAGCTGGCCCGCGGCGACCCGGCCCTCGTCAGGTCCGTCCGCGAGGCGACCGCGAGGGGCTATCTCGTGGCGGCGCATGACCCGGAGCAGGCCCTCGGCAGCCTCCTCGACGCCGCCAACGGCTTGACGCCCGACGTCGAGCGCGCCGAGCTTCGGGCCCTGGACCAGGCCAACGCGTTCGTGCCGGTTGGACGCTTTCGCGCACCGGCCCTGATCGCATGGTCGCGCTGGGAAGTCGCCCACGGGATCGTCGAGCGTCGCCCGAGCCTGGAGGCGTTCGGCGTCCCGACCCACGAACCGTAGCCTCGTGCCTAGCTCGCCCTGAGCAGACGATCGACGAGCTGTGGCAGCTCCCGCGCCAGCCGCGAGCGGGGGACCACGAGGTCCACCCCGGCGGCCTCCGCGCGGGCGCGGGTGTCGGGGTCCGTATGACGGTGGACGCCCAGCACGGGTACGCCCCGCCCCGCCACCGAGCCCGGCTCGACGTCGCCGACGTCCGCGACGACGAGGTCCGCCCGGCTGAGCGAGCCGTCCGGCTCGGTGCCCATCACCACGTCGTGGCCCGCCGCGGCCAGCGTCGCCTCGACCCGGCTGGCGAGCATCAGGTCTGGCACCAGGACCAGGACGCGACCCATTCCCCGCCCCCTACAGGCTGCGCCGGCGCCGGAAGTCCTGCCTGACGCTCTCCGGCCGTCCCCACATCTGTACGACCTCGGCCCGGCCCTCTCGAACGCCCCTGACGATCATCTCGCCCTCGATCCCCTCCCGGTCGAGCAGCTCGAGCGTTCCCTTCACCGTCTCGGCCGCGGCCGCGTGGCCGAAGCGATGCGCGACGAGGAGGCGCCAGTGCCAGTCGGCCTGCGAGTACGGCTGCGCGTTCACCTGCGCGAGCAGCACCGCCGCGTCCACGTAGCGCTCCTCGTCGCGGATGCGGAGGTCCAGCTCGACGTCGGTCCAATCGTCTGGGAGAGAGTCGAGAACCGCCTGAAACGAATCGGCGAAGCCCATCGGCGACAGCCTACTCAAGGCCCCACGGCGCAGGCCGATGTATGCGTAGGGAGCCTCGCGCATGCGCCGATCGCGGTCAAATCCGAAGGGTGGGGAGAGCCGTCGCTTCCCGCCGGGACTGCTGCTCTTGGCGGCGGGCGGCTTCGGAGTGCTGTGGATCGTGGTCGTCGCCTTCGCGACCGGAGGAGTTGGCGGGGTTCCGCTTCTGGTCCTCGGCTGTGCGGGCGTCGCGGGAACCGCCGCCCTTCTGCCCGCGGTCAGGCGACGCGAGGCGGAGCTCGAGGGCCTCTCGAGGACCGACCCGCTGACCGGGCTGGCGAACCACCGCGGGTTCCACCAGGAGCTCGCGCGTCAGCTCGAGCGGGCCCGCCGCAGGAACGGCCGCGTGGCGGTGGTCATGCTGGACGTGGATCACTTCAAAGCCGTGAACGACGCTCACGGGCACTCCTACGGCGACGAGGTCCTGAGGTCGATCGGCAAGGGCCTCCGGATCGCCGCGAGCGGGGAGGGCACGGCCGCGCGGGTGGGCGGCGAGGAGTTCGCGCTCATCGTTCCGGACCGCGACGCCGAGGGCGCCTACGAGATGGCGGAGCGGGCGCGCGACGCGGTGAGCACCGTTCCCGTCGGCGGCATCGAGCTGTCCTGCTCCGCTGGCGTGGCCGCCTATCCCGACGACGCCGAGGACGCGTCCAACCTCTGCCAGCTCGCGGAGGCCGCGCTCCACTGGGCCAAGCGCCGGGGGAAGGGACGCACGCGCCGCTTCGACCCCGGGCACGTCCAGCTCGGGTGGACCCGGCGTCGCGCCAGCGAGGTCGAGGAGCTGCTCGCCTCCGAGCAGCCGATCACGCCCGTGTTCCAACCGGTCGTGGCCCTCGCGAGCGGGCATCTGGTGGGCTACGAGGCGCTGGCCCGCTTCACGAGCTCGCCGAAGCGCTCGCCCGAGGCCTGGTTCGCCCAGGCGCACGGGTGCGGCCTGGGCCCCGACCTCGAGGCAGCCGCGATCAGGGCCGCGTTCGAGCCGGTGGGCCGGCCCCTCGGCACGCACCTGGCGATCAATCTCAGCCCCTCCGCCCTGACCTCCTCCCCGGTGATCAGGTCGCTTCCCACCGATCTCACGGGGATCGTCATCGAGATCACCGAGCACGAGTTCGTCTCCGAGGACGATCACCTCGCCGACGTCCTCACGGAGCTTCGCGAGCGGGGCGCCAGGATCGCCATCGACGACGCCGGGGCCGGCTATGCCGGGCTGACCCAGGTCATGCGGGTCCGCCCCGACATCGTCAAGCTCGACCGCAACCTGACCACCGGGATCCACGCCGACCCGGCCAGGATGGTCCTGGTGGAGTCGTTCGTTCGGTTCGCCCGGCGCACCGGCGCGATCGTCTGCGCCGAGGGGATCGAGAGCCTCGACGAGCTGGCCGTGCTGGGCGACCTCGACGTCCAGTGGGGACAGGGCTACGTGCTGGCGCGTCCCTCGGAACCGTGGGCGCTGGTCTCGCCCGTCGCCGCCGAGGTCTGCCGGGCCTCGCTGGCGCAGGCGCTTCGGGCCAGCCCGGTCGGGAGCGGTCGGATCGCCGCGGGGGACCGGCGCCTCGAGCACTTGAGCGCGAGGCTTGCGAGCGCTCGTTCCGGCAAGGACCTCGAGGGAACGCTGACGCTGATCGGGGAAGAGCTCCAGGCCGACACCATCTGCCTGTCCCGCTGGCTCGCGGACGAGCAGGTCGTCGAGACCGTGGCCGAAAGCGGCGGCACCCGCGCGGAGCGCTTTCCTGTCGCCGAGTACCCGCTGACGGGGCGGGTTCTCCGGGAGCAGCAGGCGGCCCAGGTCCTGGTCGGCGATCCCGAGGCCGACCCGCAGGAGGTGGAGCTGTTGCTCTCGCTGGGCCTCCGGTCGCTGCTCATCGTCCCGGTGGTTGCCCAGGGCGAGACCCTGGGCATCGTCGAGGCGTACAGCGAGGCGGAGCGGCCGTGGACCAGGACCCAGATCAACCGCGCGCGGATCATTTCGAACCAGTTCGGCTCGATGATGCAGGCGGTGTTCCGCGCCGAGCGGAGTGGCCGACCGACCTGACGGGTCCTAGCCCAGGAACACCTGCTTGAGCAGGAAGAGGTTGAGCGCGATGATCAGCGCGCCCAGGGTCGCCGCGAGCGCGGTGAGCCAGGCGGGGTTGGCCAGCGATCCCATGATGTCCCGCCGTCTCGCGATCAGCACCAGCGGCACCAGGGCGAACGGGATCCCGAACGAGAGCACCACCTGGCTGATCACCAGTGCGTCGGTCGGGTTCAAGCCGATGCCGAGGACGAGCAACGCCGGCGTGAGGGTGATCGCGCGTCGCACGAAGATCGGGATCCGTCGCCGGATGAACCCCTGCATGACGACCTGACCCGCCATCGTCCCCACCGACGACGACGCGAACCCCGAGGCGAGCAGGGCCACGCCGAAGACCACCGCCGCGTTGTGCGAAACGGCCTGTTGCAGTCCGTCGAAAGCCCCCTGGATGCTGTCGATCCCGGCCATGCCCCCCTGGTTGAACAGCGCCGCCGCCATGATCATCATCGACAGGTTCACGACGCCGGCGATGGTCATGGCGATGACGACGTCGACCTTCTCGAACCTCAGGATCCGCCGCCTCTCCTCGCCGTTCCGTCCCACGATCCGCCGCTGGGTGAGCGCGGAGTGGAGGTAGACGACGTGCGGCATGACGGTTGCCCCGATGATCCCGGTGGCGAGCAGGACGCTCTCGGTGCCGCTGAATCCGGGCCGGAACAGGTGTCCGCCCACCTGTCCGGCGTCGGGATGCGAATAGACGATCTCGAGCCCGAACGAGACGAGGACGACGCCGGCGAGCACCGCGATCCCCGCCTCCAGGCGCCTGAAGCCCATCTGCTGGAGCCCCAGGATCGCGAAGGCGCCCACCCCGGCGATCAGCCCGGCGGCGAACAGCGGAATGCCGAACAGCAGGTAGAGACCCAGGGCGGCCCCCACGACCTCCGCGATGTCGGTCGACATGGCGACGATCTCCGCCTGCACCCAGAGCCCAATCGAGGTCGGGCGGGAGAAGGTCTCGCGGCAAAGCTCGGGAAGGTTGCGGCCCGTCGCGATCCCGAGCTTCGCCGACTGGGTCTGGATCAGCATCGCGATCAGGTTGGCTGCCACCACCACCCACAGCAGCAGGTAGCCGAACTTGGCGCCGCCGGCGATGTTGGTGGCGAAGTTGCCCGGGTCGATGTAGGCGACGGCGGCGATGAAGGCGGGGCCGAGAAAGGGCCACACCCGGGCGGGGCCGCGCGCGCGACCCTCGAGCGAGCGCCGCGCCGCCCTCGCGACGGCGGCCTCCCCGGGAAGAACGTCCTCGACGGTGGCCTCGGCGCCGTCGGCCGGCGCGGTCGCCGGGCCGACCGGCGGGTCCACGGTCGAGTCGAGGGCGCGATTCACCTCGCCGCCTCCATCAGCTCGACTCGCATCTTGTCGGCCAGCTCCCCGCCCAGCGCGTGCTCGCGGCCGTCGACCTCGATCAGGAGCGGCCCGCTGAATGGCTGGACGCCGATCACGCGGAGCCGAACGCCTGGCCGGATGCCCCGCTCGGCCAGGTAGCGGAGCATGTCAGGGTCCGAATCCGAGACCCGGGCGAAGGTCGCGACCTGGCCGCGAACGAGCTCGGCGAGCGCCGCCGTGCGATCGGTCGCGAGATCGAGGTCCGGGGTGGGGATCGGATCGCCGTGCGGGTCAAGCTCTGGATTGCCGAGCTTCTCGGCGATCCGGCCCTCGAGCTCCTCCGAGATGTAGTGCTCGAGCACCTCGGCCTCGTCGTGCACGCGGTCCCACGGCATCTCGAGCGCCTCGGCGAGGAAGGCCTCGAGCAGGCGGTGGTGCCGGATGACCTCGAGGGCGACCCGCTCCCCGGCGGTGGTCAGGGTGACGCCGTGGTACGGCTCGTAGCGCACCAGTCCCAGCTCGTCCAGCCGCTTGAGCATCGCGGTCACCGACGAAGGCGCCACCTCGAGCCGCTCGGCCAGGGCCGAGGTCGTGATCGGCCCCTGGCCATGGTGCTCGAGCGCGTAGATCGCCTTGGCGTAGTCCTCGACCGCCTCCGACGCGGGCGCGCTCCGTCGCTGCTCGAGGTTCGCCTTGCTCGATGTCCTCGTGTGCGCCATACCTAAATCGAAATTTAGTGTAGTCGAAATATCGGCCGGACCCCGCATCTGCGCCCTACAATCGGCCCGTGACCACGGACACATCGGTCGAGCTCGACGGCCAGTACCGCGTCCTCCGCGAGGGCGCCGGGCTGATCGACCGCTCCGAGCGCGGCAAGCTCCTGGTTTCCGGCTCGGATGCCGTCGATTTCCTGCAGGGCCAGCTCACGAACGACCTCGAGGCGATCGCCGCCGGCGAGGGCTGCTACGCGGCCCTGCTCGATCGCAAGGGCCACATGCAGGCCGACATGCGGGTCCTGCGATTCGACGCGGACCGGCTCTGGATGGACCTCGAGGGCTCGGCAACCGACGCCGTCGTCCGCCACCTGTCCCTGTATCGCGTGGGCCAGGAGGTGGAGCTCGCCGACCGCACCGCCGATGAGGCGCTCATCTCCGTGATCGGCCCGGGGGCAGCCGCGGCCAGCGGCGCCGAGGGGCTGCGCCCCGAGCACGCGCATCGCGAGCTGGAGATCGGCGGGGTCCCGTGCCGTGCGGTCGCCACCGATCTGGGCATCGACCTGATCTGCGTCGTTGACGAGGCGGCCGCGGCCACCGCCGCCCTCGTCGCCTCGGGCGCGGAGCGAGTCAGCGAAGCCGCGGCCGAGATCGTTCGCGTGGAATCGGCGCGACCGCGGTTCGGCAAGGAGATGAGCACCGCGACGATCCCCCAGGAAGCCGGGATCGACGATCGCGCCGTCAGCTTCACGAAGGGCTGCTACATCGGGCAGGAGACCGTCGCCCGGCTCCACTACAGGGGCAAGCCAAACCGGCACCTTCGGGGGCTCCGCCTCGACGCCCCCGCCGCCGACGGCGATCGAATCGGCTTGGACGGCCGCGAGCTGGGCCGAATCGGGACCGCGGTCGTCTCCCCCGTCCTGGGACCGATCGCGCTCGCGGTGATCCGCCGCGAGGCCGAGCCCGGGAGCCGTGTCGCGATCGGCGAGCGCGGGCTGGGCGCGGAGGTCGTTGCGCTTCCCTTCTGAGGCGCGGCAGGCGGGGCGCCCGTCGGCTAGATTTGCTGCTGCGATGGGGTCGGGCGCCTGGAGAGGGCCACGAGGAGGACGAGGGGCGCTGGCGGCGGTGGGAGTCCTGGTCGCCGCGGCCGTGGCCGGCTGCGGGTCGGACGAGTCCATCACGGCCCCCCGCCCGGCCTCCCCGATCGCGGTCGCCGCGAAGATCGACGCCAACCGAGTGGCCGTTTCACCGAACAACTTCGGCGCGGGCGTGGTCACCTTCACGGTGCCGAACTTCTCCAAGTCGACCGTGCGCCTGGCGCTGAGCGGCCCGAAGCACGCCGTCACGAGCGAGATCAAGCCCGGTCAGTCGGGGTCGCTCGAGATCAACCTCCCCGAGGGCCGCTACCGGGCGAGCGTCGAGGGGAACCCCGCGGCTCAGCCGGCGAGCTTCAGCGTCGGGGCTGAGCGGGGCAACTCCGACAGCAAGCTGCTGCTGCCCTAGCCGGACGCCGCTTCGGGCTCGTCGGCCTCCGCGATCAGCGAGTCGATCCGCTCGAGCTTCGCGAGCACCGCCTCGACCATGGAGTCGAGGCCCTCGCGGGCGCGGTCCGAGCTGGTCTTGATCCCGGTCAGGGTGGAACGGACCGCCTGGGCCTGCCTCAGGGTCGAGATCGCCTCCGCCGCCGCGTCTCTGACCGCGGCCGCGTCGACCTGGAGGTTCGCGTCGCGCGCCAGCTTCAGCCGCGCGGCGGCGAGACGGTAGGCGGTCTCCAGGACCAGTCCATCCGGATCCTCACGGTCCACCGCCACGATCAGCTTGTTGCCCTCGTACTCCTGAAGCGGCTCGCGCCCGGAGGGCACGCGCTCGTCCCCCGCGACCACGAGCACCCCGAACCCGGCGGCCCGGGCCGCCATGCCCTCGTTCAGCTCCGACCACGCCTGATTCTTCGACAGGCGCTTGTCCTTGGCCTCGAAGACGATCCGGCCGGAGGCCGGCCCCTCGGCGCCCTCGAGCTCGACCAGCGTGTCGCCCTTCCTCCCGCCGCCCTCGGCCTGCTCTCCACCGGTGTGCGTGGCGCAGTCGCCGCGCGAGCGCGCGATGCGCTCGATCGCCGCGTGGACCCGCTCCTCGAAGGTGCGTCCCTTGCGGGTTCCGGCCTCCTCGGCCTCGGCAACGCGCGAGTCGGCCTCGCGCTCGGACTTCAGCTCGACCACCTCGCGCGTCAACGCGTCGATCCGCTTGCGGTTCTCCTCGCCCTCCGCCTGCTGTCGTGCGTCGAGGGTCTTGAAGGCGCGCACGATCGCGCCCTTGAAGTCGGAGAGGGGATTGGCGCCGTCATCGGCCGAGAACTGCTTGAGGAGCGCCGTGCGCTGTCCCTCCAGGGCGGTGCGCAGGAGCTCGGCGATCTGGCCCTGAACCGATCCCTCCCGGCCGCCGTCGAAGCTCCGCGAGATCCGCTCCGCAAGCATCTCGTCGCCGGCCTCGAGCGACTTGGTCAACCGCTGGCGCAGCTCCGCGGCATGCCGCTCGAACTCCGCGCGGACGTAGTCGGCCTCCGCGGCGGCCTCCTCGCGGTCGAGGACGCGGGCGCCGATCTCGATCGCGTCCGAGACCGTACGGGCCGCCGCCTGACCGGCCTCCGCCCGGGCTCGCACGACCCGGGCGGCTCGCTCGTCGCTGACCGTGAGGCGCTCGATCACGAGCCGGTCGTCCAGCGCGCGGACGACGCCCGCGTTCTCGTTGGACGCCTCGTCGATGGGCAGCTGTGGCTTCTGGGACGCTTCCATGAGGACTCACGAAGGTAGTCCCGGCGCCGGACGGGAACCTGACGGTACGATGCCCGCCGCAAGCGACCGAAGAGGGGAATCCGTGGCCGTAGACGCGTATGAGGTCTCGAAGCTGGACGTGGAGCCGGGTGAGCTGCCGGCCAAGATGGCCGCCTGGGCCATCAGGCAGGAGCGTGAGGGGGAGCCCAAGGACGCCATGCAGATCGAGGAGATTGACGTCCCGGAGCCGGGCGCCTTCGAGGTGATCGTCCGCGTGATGGCTGCGGGCGTCAACTTCAACAACGTCTGGGCGTCGCTCGGCAAGCCGGTCTCGGTCTTCAACTACGGCGACCACCCCGAATACGGCCACCACATCCCCGGCTCGGACGGCTCGGGGGTCGTCTGGAGGGTCGGCGAGGGCGTCACGCGGTGGAAGCCCGGCGACGAGGTCGTGATCCACTGCAACCAGGCGTCGTACGAGGACGTGGAGGTGCACGGCCTCGACCCCATGGCGGCTCCGAGCCAGGAGATCTGGGGCTATGAGACCACCTGGGGCTCCTTCGCCCAGTTCACGAAGGTCCAGGCACAACAGCTGCTGCCCAAGCCAAAGAACCTCTCGTGGGCCGAATCCTCGGCGTACGGGCTCACGTACTTCACCGCCTACCGGATGCTGATGGACCAGTGCGACCTCCAGGCCGGGCACAACGTGCTCATCTGGGGCGCGGGCGGCGGGCTGGGCGTCTTCGCGACCCAGCTCTGCCGGGCGGCGGGCGCGAACGCCGTCGGGGTCGTCTCCTCCGACGAGAAGGGCGAGCTCGTGAAGCGTCTCGGCGCGGTCGACTTCATCAACCGCGGCGAGTTCGCCGGCATGATGCGGAAGGGCGGCGAGTCACCTGAGGAGGAGAAGGAGCGGTTCAAGGTCTCCCGCGGATTTGCCAAGCGCGTGAAGGAGATCCTCGGCGACGCCCCCGACATCGTCTTCGAGCACGTCGGACAGGCGACCTTCCCGACCTCGGTGCTGGTCGCGAAGCCGTTCGGCAAGGTGGTGATCTGCGGCGCGACGTCGGGGTACACGCTCGACTTCGACGTCCGCTACCTGTGGATGAAGCAAAAGCAGATCATCGGCTCGCACTTCGCGAACGCCTATGAGTGCATGCGAGCGAACGAGCTCATGGCCGAGGGCAAGATCCAGCCGGTCCTGTGGAAGGTGATGGGCTTCGACGGCGTGGCGGAGGCGCACCAGCTCCTGCACGAGAACAAGCATCTGGGCAAGATCTCGATCCTGGTCGGGGCAACCGACGCCGAGCAGGGCAAGCACGCCGAGGGCCCGGGCGCGATCTGGGCCGAGGTCGGCACCTGAGCCGGGCGGTTCATGGCGGACGTCAACTACATCGACTGGCACGTGCATCCCTTTCGGTCGGATCGCTGGCTGGAGATCTGGCGCCCGGCGCTCGACCGCGCGCTGTCCTTCGGCGCCAGCTCGTGCTACCTGACCCGGAACGTCGAGGACCCTCTGCACTTCCGCCAGGTATCAGTGTGGGATGACCACGCGGACTTCGAGCGCTACTGGTACTCGGACGAGATCGCGGCCCTCCGGGAGGCGGCGCTGAGCTACTTCAACAAGCCGGTCCTTCCGAGCTGGCACACGGTCGCGGTCGACGCCTCGCCGGTCGAGACGGCCTGAAGGCCCCGCTCGGGGCTCAGATCCGCAGCTCGCCGAGGGTGAAGTCCGGGTCCTGCCCGAACTCACGCTTGCACCGCTTGCGGACGATCGCGTAGCGGCGCATCGCCTCGCTGCGGCGCCCGCGCCGCATGCAGATCTCGATGAACTCGCGCTGGACGTCCATGTCGAAGGGCTCCATCGCCGCGAGGCGGCGGGCGTGGGACGCCGCCGTCTCCAGATCGCCCGCCGACCGGGCGATCTCGACCAGGGCGCGCAACCCTCGCCCGGCGAGCTCGCGGAGGCGGTCGCGCTCCTCGAGTGCCCACTCGGCGTACAGGTTCTCCGTGAACAGGTCTCCCTCATAGAGGGCGACGCCGCGCTCGAGGCGGATCGCCCCCGCCGCGGCATCCCCTTGGGCGAGGAGCGCCAGCCCGGCGCTGATCTCCGCCTCGAACTGGTCCGCGTCGAGCCACACCTGAGCCGGGTCGAGCATGTAGCCGCCGCGTCGGGTGACGATGAACGGCGACCGGGCCCGGCTGGCTCGATCGGGCTCGAGCCGTTCGCGAAGCACGTGCACCTGGTGGCGGACGCTGTTCCTCGTCAGGGGTCCGGCCTGGGGCCAAAGGGCGTCCGCGATCTCGTCGCTCGTGACCACGCGGTGGCGCTCGCAGATCAGGTACTTGAGGAGCTGGCCGGGGCGCTGGTCGAGCCACTCGCCTCCGAGGTCGGCGCTCTCGCTCTCGATCCGGCTCGTGCCGAGCGTGCGGATCCGAAGCGCGGGAGCGGCGACCGGCGCCTGCGCGACGGCGGCTCCGCGCGACGTGCTGTCGCCGGGATCGTCCGGGCGCAGGTAGAAGACGACCCGCGCCTGGGCCACGTCGATGGGGGATGCGGTCACCCACACGACGCTCGCGGCGCCGTTTCGGCGCAGCTCGACCCGTGCCTCGGGCAGCGCCCTCCCCGCCTGCATCGCCCGGCGCGTCAGGCACTCGGACCCGCCGGCGGGCGCGCCATGCCCCTGGAGGGATCCGCAGACGAGCTCACAGCAGGTGAGCGCTCGTGGCCCGGGCGTTTCCTCGTCCGCGGAGAGCAGCGTCGCGGCACGATCGTTGACGCTCAGCACGTGCCCCTCGCCGTCGGTCAGCACGAATCCGAACGGGGACTCCCGCAGCGGCTCGCGCTCGGGCCGACTCGGCGAGTCCGTGAGCGGCAGTCGCCGTACGTCCTCGCGGTCGCGAGCCGGAGCCCAGGGGCCCGGCCCATTCAGGGCAGGTCTAGCTTCCACTTTCACACCGCGCACCACTTCCCGCTCACGCGCCATTTGGCCCCGCCTGCCCCGAAAAGGGCGAAACCGCCTGTCGCGTGGCGGCCACGAAAGTACCTACCCCGCCCCGCGCCCACAAGGTCAGTCACCCGATGCGCGGTAGGCAAATACCACGATTTGGGGGTCAGCCAGGCCCTCACGGGGCCGTCGCGGCCCTAGCCGGGCAGGTCCGAGAGCGCGAAGTCGGGTTCGGCGCCGAACTCCCGCAGGGTTCGAGTGCGCAGCAGGTCGTAGCGGCGCACCGCGTCGCTCCGTCTCCCCTGCTTGAGGCAGAGCTCGATGAACTGCCGCTGGACGTCCATGTCGAGCGGCTCGAGGTCCGCGAGGCGCCGCGAGCAATCGGCCGCCGATCCGAGGTCGCCGGTGGCGAGCCTGAGCTCCACGAGCGCCGCCAGCGCGCGAGCCGCGAGATGGTGCAGGCGCTCGCGCTCCTCCAGCACCCACTCGGCGTCCTGCTCGGCCGGAAGAAATTCCCCGCGGTAGAGCGCCACCGCCTCGGCGAGGATCGCCGTGGCGGGATCGAGCTGTCCCTCGACGAAGAGGCGCAATCCCTCGTGGGCGAGGCGCTCGAGCTCCTCGGCGTCGACCCAGACCTGCGCCGCATCGAGCTGGTATCCGCCCGGTCGCGTGGCCACGAACGACGAGGGGGCGCGATGGGACCGTTTCGGCTCGAGCCTCTCCCTCAGCACGTGAACGTAGTGCCGCAGGCTTCCAAGCGCCTCGGCCGGGGAGGCATCGGGCCAAAGCGCCTCGGCGATCTGGTCGCTGGCGGCCACACCGTGGCGGCGGCACACGAGGTACTTCAGGAGCAGGCCCGGGCGCTGGTCGAGCCAATCGCCAGCCAACCCGTCGCCGCCCAGCGATACCCGTGTCCGACCCAGCGTCTCGATCCGAAGTCGGGGACGCCCACCGGCCGTCGGGCTGGCGACCTGCCGCGGGGCCCCGGCGTGGCCGGCGTCCGGGCGCAGCTGGAAGAGCACCCGCACGTCCTCGGCGTCGACCCGCGCCGCGCTCACGGACACGGTCGATGCTCCGCGCACGCCCGTGAGCTCCAGGGGCGCATCCGGCAGCGACTCCCCGCTCTCGAGCACCCGCTCGGTGACGCAGGACGGCCCCGTCTCGAGCTGGCGGGCGAGCTTGCCGCAGATCAACTCGCAGCATGTCAAGGCGGTCGGCTCGGCGCGCTCGTCGAGCGACAGCAGCTCCCGCCCCTTC
>DATBFS010000135.1:0-15277 GCA_036558385.1 Solirubrobacterales bacterium
TCATCAACGGCCTGCTCCTGGCGGCGATCCTGGCCGGGTGCGTGGTGCTTGCGGCGGGCCACGCGTCGAGCCCCTCCGAGGGTCTGTTCGTGGGCGTCCTCGTCGGTGCGGCGGTGCTGGGTGTCCTATTCGTCCTCCCGATCGGCGGCGCCGACATGCCGGTCGTGATCTCGCTCCTGAACGCGTTCACGGGGCTGTCGGCGGCGGCGGCCGGGTTCGCGCTCGACAACGTCGCGCTGATCGTCGCCGGCACGCTGGTCGGCTCATCGGGAACCATCCTCACGATTGCGATGAGCCAGGCGATGAACCGCTCGATCGGCAACCTGCTCTTCGCGGGCTTCGGCGCCGTCGCAACCGGTGCCGGGGCACCGGGCGAGGAACGCCCGGTCACCTCGATCGGCGCGCAGGATGCGGCGATCAAGCTCGCCTATGCGGACTCGGTGGTCTTCGTTCCGGGCTACGGGATGGCCGTCGCGCAGGCGCAGCACGCCGTCAGGGAGCTCGCGGACGAGCTCCAAAAGAAGGGCGTCCGGGTCGCCTATGCCATCCACCCGGTGGCGGGGCGAATGCCGGGACACATGAACGTCCTGCTCGCCGAGGCGGACGTTCCCTACGAGCAGCTCAAGGAGATGGACGAGATCAACCCGGAGATGCCGCAGACGGACGTCGCGGTCGTGATCGGGGCCAATGACGTCACCAATCCCGCCGCGAAGAACGACCCCAACTCGCCGATCGCCGGGATGCCGATCATCGAGGTCAACGAGGCCCACGAGGTGATCGTGGTCAAGCGCTCGCTCAGCCCGGGGTTCGCCGGGATCGACAACGACCTCTTCTACGAGGCCAACACGTCGATGCTGTTCAGCGACGCCAAGCAGGCGGCGTCCGACATCGCGGCCGAGGTCGGCGAGCTCTAGGACGCATCGCGGCGCCGGGCGCCGCCGGACCCCGCTGACGGGGTTGACTGGGTCAGCCGCGGGTGAGAAGGTCGGGTCGTGGACGCCGGGCTGGACACATGAGGCGCAGGGCTCGGCGGCGTGCACTCGCAGCGGTCCTCATCGGTTCGCTGGCGATGGCAGCCGCGGCAAATGGCGCGCCCACAGCGACCCTGGTCAAGGACATCAACCCCGGGAGCGCGAGCTCGTCCCCCTCCGCGTTCGGGCAGCTCGGAGGCGTTGCGTTCTTCGGGGCCAACGACGGCGTGCATGGCTCGGACCTCTGGAGGTCCAACGGCACAGCGCCCGGAACGAGGATGGTCAAGGACATCAACCCAGGGCATGCGTACGGCTGCTGCGGGGAGCTCACGACCGTCGACGGCACGCTCTTCTTCGTCGCGAACGACGTGGGTCACGGCAGTGAGCTATGGAAATCCGACGGCACGAAGGCGGGCACCAAGCTGGTGAAGGACATCAGGCCGGGCCCTGACACCCCCTTCCCGCTGGGGACGACATTCACGGCCTTCGCCGGACAGCTTTTCTTCATCGCCGACGACGGCGTCCACGGCAGGGAGCTCTGGAGGTCCGACGGCACGCCGGCGGGGACCGTGCGCATCACCGACCTCAACCCCGGATCCGGGAATTCGTTCGACGGTATCCCGAGCTTCACGAGCTTCGCCGGCATGCTCTTCTTCCGCGCAAGCGACGGGACGCACGGCATGGAGCTCTGGAAGTCGGACGGCACCGCGGAGGGGACCACCATGGTCAAGGACATCAACCCCGCCGACCACTCCTTCCCCTCCTTTCTGACGACCTTCGGCGGGAGGCTCTTCTTCACTGCCAGCGACGACACCCACGGCTCGGAGCTCTGGAAGTCGGACGGCACCGCGGAGGGGACCACCATGGTCAAGGACATCTTCCCCGGCTCCAACGGCTCGCTCCCCAACCAACTCGCGAAGGCCGGAGGGAGACTCTTCTTCGTTGCCGGTGATCCCGACCACGGCGGCGAGCTCTGGAAGTCCGATGGCACGGAGGCGGGGACGACCCTGGTCAAGGACATCGTCCCAGGGCCCGAGGGCCCCTTCATCAGGGAGCTCACGGGCGTTGGCGACACGCTCTTCTTCACGGTCACCACCAAGGTCAACCTGCACTCCGGCCCAGTCGATTTCAGGCTCTGGAAGTCGAACGGCAGCGCGGCGGGGACCAAGCTCGTCAAGCCGGACGGCGCCGTCGATCCCGAATACCTCACAGGCGTCCGCGGCAGGCTCTTCTACTCGGCGAATGGGCCGCGGGTGGGCCGTGAGCTCCGGATCTCCGACGGCACCGTCGCGGGGACGAAACTGGTCAGGGACATCAATCCCGGCAGCGCGCCCTCGGTCCCGTATCAGCTCACGAACATCGCGGGGAGGCTCTTCTTCCAGGCCCAGGAGCCCTCGCACGGCGTGGAGCTCTGGAAGGCGGTTCCCTGAGCGGATCTCGCCGAGGAGCGGCGGGAGCCGGTTTCCCTCAATCCTCGCGGCGGCGGCCGCGCTCGCGGACCAGCGGGCCCACATAGCCGATCACGGCGCCCAGGATCGCGGCGATCAGGAGGGCGAAGATCAGGGGCGTGGTCGTGTCGATGAACAGGAACTTGACCTTGACCTTCTGGGAGTTCTGGAAGATGAAAATCAGGACCAGCACCACGGCGACGCCGAGCGCCCAGCCCCTCCAGTTGCGCTGCTTCGGCTGCGACCGAAGATCGTGCTCCTCCGTCATCGCGGCGACTCTATCTACCCAGGTTCGCGCGGGTGAGGTCACGCCGTGCATGACACGAGTAGAGCTTTCGCGCCTAGCGTCGGGCCATGGGCGAGCGCGGTCGCGAGAGTGGCCAAGGCACCGTCGAGTGGCTGGCTCTCGTATTCGTGGTCGCGATCGCTGCAGCTGCGGTGCTCAGCCTCCTCGCGCGCGGGATCTCGGTCGTGGGCCTCGCGCAGGCAATCGCCACTCGGCTGATCTGCGCCACCGACCTCTCGGACGCGTGCTCGGCGCCCGGACCGCTGGTGGCGGCCTACGGGCCCGAGCTGGCGGCCCGGGTGGCGGCGAACGCCCCCGAGATCGACTACGAGGACGGGATGAGCGACCTGCCGGTCGACTTCCGCTCCTGTCGCGAGGGACCTTGCGGCGAGGGGGCCGACGCGGGCGCGGTCAGGGAGTCGGGGACCGGGGAGCCCGCCGCCGCCTTCGTCCACGTCGTGGACTGCCGCGACCACGCCCCGTCTGGCTTCCACCCGCGCCGCCGCTACGACTGCTCGGGCGAGAAGGCCGGAAACGTCTATGTGCAGTACTGGCTCTACTACGGGAATTCCACGACGTCCCCGTGGGGGGAGCTCCCGGGCAACCCCGGCTCTCACGCGGACGACTGGGAGGGCTACCAGATCAGGATCGGGCCCGACGGGACCGACGCCCGCGCCACCTCGCACCACGGCTACGACTATCGCGGAGGCCCGGTCAACTGGCCGTCGGACGTCGGCCTCTTTCCCAAGGCCGCGTGGGGCGAGTCGACGGGCCACCTCTACGTGTCGTCCGGGAGCCACGCCGGGCACGTCTACGAGGCATCGCGCCGCTCAGCCCGCTGGACCCCTGCCGCCGACCTCCTGCTGATCCCGATCGAGCCGCTTGGCGCGAGGGCCCAGCACACCCCATTCGAGATCGTCCCGCCCTGGCGAAAGCCCGTCTACTCCGACCCCGAGGATCAGGGAACGTGATCCCGTGCCGCCGAGCTACCTCGGCGGCATCCGCAGCGCCCCGTCGAGCCGGATCGTCTCCCCGTTCAGCATCGGGTTCTCGACGATGTGACGGGCCAGGGCGGCGAACTCGGCGGGATCCCCGAGGCGATTGGGGAAGGGGATCTGGGCGCCCAGCTCGTCGCGGGCCTCCTGGGGGAGCGCTGCGAGGAGGGGGGTGTCGAAGGTCCCCGGCGCGATGGTCAGCACCCGGACGCCGCGGCCGGCCAGGTCGCGGGCGGCCGGCAGCGTGAGCCCAACGATGCCGCCCTTGGACGCCGCGTAAGCGACCTGGCCGATCTGGCCGTCGAAGGCCGCGATCGAGGCCGTGTTGACGCAGACGCCGCGCTCGCCCCCCTGGTCGGGCTCGTTGTCGACCATCGCGGCCGCCGCGAGCCGCAGGACGTTGAACGTCCCGATCAGGTTCACCCTGATCACGTTGTGGAAGATCTCGAGGTCGTGCGGGCCCTGCTTCCCCGCGGTGCGCTGGGCCCATCCGATGCCCGCACAGCAGACGGAGATCCGGAGGCCTCCGTCCGCGGAGGCGGCCTGTTCGACCGCCGCGCGAACCGGCTCCTCCTCCATCACATTGGCCTCGACGAAGCTGGCGCGCTCGGCGAGCTCGGCGGCGAGCGCCTTCCCCTTCTCCGGATTGAGGTCGCAGATCACAACCCGCGAGCCCGCGTCGTGAAGCGCTCGGACGGTCGCCGCTCCGAGGCCCGAAGCCCCGCCGACGACCAGCGCGCTGGCACCCTCGATCCGCATCGGCGCGGCAGCTTAGTCGAGCGTGCCGGCACCGGCTGGGTGGGGTGCGGGCAAGGGTCACCCGTGCCGAGCTCGCCCGCCCGGATCCGTTGTCGCCTTACTCGGCTCCAGGCCGAGTTATCCGACAATGGACGCTGAGGGAACGCGGATCCGGCCGCTCCTCTTCCCTGCCCAGCCCCGCCCGGCCGCGTTCGCTTGGTCGCGGCCGAGGCGTGAGGGGCGATAGCCTTCCCACATTCCGGCGCCCGTCCGCCTCAGCACCCCCCAGGAGATCGCCGAGCGCTTGGAGGAGGCGCGCGCTCGCACCCTCCAGCTCGTCGAGCCCCTGAGCGACGAGCAGCTCAACGGCGTCTATTCGCCGATCCTCAGCCCGCTCGCCTGGGATCTGGGTCACATCGCCAACTTCGAGGAGCTGTGGCTCGTGCAGACGGTTGGCCACCTGGAGCCGCTCGACGGCGAGCTCGGCCGCTTCTACGACGCGATCGAAAACCCACGTTCGACTCGCGGCGAGCTGCCCATCCTGCGGGGTGACGAGCTGCGCTCCTACCTCGACGACGTGCGCGAGCGCACGCTCGGGGTCCTGGACGGCGTGGACCTCGAACCCGGCGACGACCCGCTCCTCGCCGACGGCTTCGTCTACGAGCTGATCCTCGCCCATGAGCACCAGCACAACGAGACGATGCTTCAGTTGATCCAGATGCTGGACCACTATGAGCCGGCCGAGGAGCGGCCCCCGGCGACCGCGCCGGGCGACGACGGACCCGAGATGGTCCTGGTGGAAGGCGGGGTCCACGAGGTCGGTGCGGGGCCGCATGGATTCGCCTACGACAACGAGCGCCCCCGCAACGAGGTCGAGCTGGAGTCGTTTTGGCTCGATCGAACCCCGGTCACCAACCGCTCGTACGCCGGGTACGTGAAGGACACGGATGCCGAGCCGCCGATGTACTGGGAGCCCGACGGCGCCGGCTGGTGGCTGCGAGCGGCGATGGGGCGCCGGATGCCGCTCGATCCGGATGCGCCGGTCGTCCACGTCTCTTGGCACGAGGCGGATGCGTTCGCCCGCTGGGCCGGGAAGCGCCTCCCGACCGAGCTCGAGTGGGAGGCGGCGGCAGCCGGCACGGACCCGGAGCGCGCCAATCTCGACCATCTCGCCTTCGGTTGCTCCGGGGCCGGCGCCCACGCCGATGCCCCCTCCGACTGCGGGGCCCTCCAGATGCTCGGAGACGTGTGGGAGTGGACGTCGTCCGACTTCACCGCGTACCCGGGCTTCAGAGCCTTCCCGTACCGCGAGTACTCGGAGGTCTTCTTCGGCGAGACCTACAAGGTCCTGCGGGGCGGCGCGTGGGCGACCCGCCGCAACGTGATTCGGCCGAGCTTTCGCAACTGGGACCTGCCGGAGCGCCGTCAGATATTCGCCGGCATCCGCTGCGCCAAGGACGCCTGAGTCGAGCGTGGCGCCGAAACGTATTGGGGGCCAGATGAGTCAGAGAAAGGCAGCGTCATGAACCCGCCGAGCAATGCCGTCGCGGAAGCGCGGATCACGATCGACGTGCACCTTCCGCCCGGAGGTCCCCTCTCCGGGATGGCAGCGGACGTGCGGGCCGGCCTGACGAAGCCGTTCAAGGAGCTTTCCCCGCGCTACTTCTACGACCATCGCGGCTCGGAGTTGTTCGAGGAGATCACCGGCCTTCCCGAGTACTACCCGACGCGGGCCGAGCGAGCGATCCTCGAGCGTCACTCGCCCGTGATCTGCGCCGCGGCGGGAAACCCCACGACCCTGATCGAGCTCGGGTCCGGATCGGCGGCCAAGACCCGGGTGCTGCTGGACGCGATGGGCGCCGCGGGCTGCCTGGAGGCGTACGCCCCGGTCGACATATCGGAGCAGATCACCCGCGACACGGCGGGCGCGGTCGCTTCCGAGTACGGGATCCTCGTCCACGGGCTCGTTTGCGACTTCGAGCGCGACCTGGAGCGAGTGCCGCTTGGGGGGCCGCGCGTGATCGCCCTCCTCGGCGGCACGATCGGCAACTTCGAGCCCGCGCAACGGGCGAGCTTTCTCGCCCGGGTGGCGAATCTCCTCGGGCCCGAGGACCACTTCCTGCTGGGCACCGACCTGGTCAAGGACCGCGCCCCCTTGGAGGCTGCCTACAACGACTCCGCCGGGGTCACCTCGGAGTTCAACAAGAACGTCCTCAGCGTGCTCAACAGCGAGCTCGACGCCGACTTCGACCTGGATGCCTTCGAGCACGTGGCGTTCTGGGACGAGGAGAACCTCTGGGTCGACATTCGTCTGCGCTCCCTCGCCCGCCAGGTCGTCCAGATCTCCTCGCTCGAGATGAGCGTCCCCTTCGGCCGCGGCGAGGAGATGCGGACCGAGATCTCGACCAAGTTCGCCCGCCAGGGCCTGGCGGGCATCTACGCGGAGGCCGGACTCGAGATGGCCGACTGGTGGACGGATCCCGAGGGGCTGTTCGCGCTCTCCCTGGCCCGCCGCTCGGCCTAGCGACGAAGCCGCGGTTCACGCGCCTGCGGCCTGCCGCCACGTAACGCTGCCGAACCCGCCGACACCGGACGCGAAGCGAGGACGTCGGCGGGGTCATTCGCGAAGCGGAGGCTGCCGGCGGAGTTACTCCGGCGCCAGCGCCTCGATCAGCTCCCCCATCCGATCGGGGGTGGTGATCGGGGTCAGGATCGGCAGCGTGATGCCGCCCTCCGCGTAAGCGCGCAGCCGCTCACGCATCTCGTCGGGGGTTCCCAGGACGAAGGTGTCCTCGATCACCTCCCAGGGCGCCGCCGCGACGGCCGCCTCGCGGTCCTTGGCCTTCCATGCGACGGCCATCTCGTCGATCCGCTCGCCGTAGCCGAGCCAGCGGAAGAACGCCTCGTATACCGGCACGGTGGCGTAGGAGGCGAACATGAACCGCGCCAGCGGCTCGACCTGCTCGCGCTCCCCGGGCAGGCAGAAGAAGCGGCACAGCAGCTCGAAGCCCTCAGGGGCCTCGTCGAGCTCGGCCGTGACCCTCGGCAGCGCCGCCAGCGGCAGGAAGTTGGTGAAGGCGCCGGCCGCCCGCTCAACCGCCAGTCGAAGCATCTTGCCTCGCAGCGCCGCGAGCACCACCGGCACCGGCTCGGCGGGCGGCTGCTCGAGCTTGAACCCGGTCGACGTCCGCTCGCCGGCGAGCGCGGCGTCGAGGAAGTCGAGCGTCTCGGCGATCTTCGACAGCGGCTTTGAGAACGGCATCCGGTTCCATCCCTCCACGATCCGGTCCGAGGAGGCGCCGATCCCGAGCGCGAACCGTCCGCCGCTGGCGTCGGCGAGCGCCGCCGCCTGCTGCGCGAGGAGCGCCGGGCCACGCGTGAAGACGCCGACGACCCCGGTGCCGAGGCGCACGCGCTCCGTCCAGGCTGCGGCGAGCGCGAGCGGGGTGAACCCGTCGGGCCCCTGGGTCTCGCCGGTCCACATGTCGGTGTACCCGGCCGCCTCCGCGGCTCGGACGAGCTCGGCGTGGTCGCGCAGCGGGAGGCTCGGGAGCGGCAGCGTGAGGCCCCAGCGTTCCATCTGGGCGACCCTATTTGAATCAGAACCGGAGGGGCCTGCGGTCGGTTAAGCTCGCCGCGATGGACTTCTCGCGCCTGGATCGCAACAGGGTGCTGCTCGGGGGGATTGGCTCGATCGTCGTCATCGTGAGCCTCCTGTTCCTGCCGTGGTACTCGCTGAGCCACACGCCCACCAGGGCGGCTCAAAACGCCTGGATCTGCGGGGCGGGTGACTACAGCTGCAGCGGGTTCGACACCTTCCCGATCCTGCGCTGGCTGCTTCTCGCGGGCGCCCTTGCCCCGCTGATCCTCGGCTGGATCCTCGTCCGCGAGCACAGGCTGTCGTGGGCCCCGGGCGAGCTCACCATGGTGGTCGGATTCATCATGATGGTCCTGATCGGCTACAACGGCCTGATCGACAAGCCGGGCAGCGGCCCGCAGGAGATCGGCGTCAGCCTCGACTACGGCTACTGGCTGGCGTTGCTGGGCTCGATCGCGATCGCCGCCACGGGGTTTCTGCGCTCGCAGGTCGGCCAGAAGCGGGAGCGCAAGGCGCCGGGAACGGTCTGAGCGGGTAGAGGGTCCCATGGACGGCGAGCCTGGAAGCGTCATCTCCCACGACGTGCGCGCGGGAACGCGGCCGGACCGCAACCTCGCGCTGGAGCTGGTCCGCGTGACCGAGGCCGCCGCGCTGGCGGCGGCGCGCTGGGTGGGCCACGGCGAGAAGGAAGAGGCGGACCAAGCCGCGGTCGATGCCATGCGCCTGCTGCTGGACACGGTCCCGATGGACGGCATGGTGGTGATCGGCGAGGGCGAGAAGGACGAGGCGCCCATGCTCTACAACGGCGAGCGGATCGGCGACGGGAGCCCGCCGGAGGTGGACATCGCCGTCGACCCCCTGGAGGGCACGCGGCTGACGGCCCGCGGGATGCCCTCGGCGCTCGCCGTGATCGCGCTGGCGGAGCGGGGAACGATGTTCGATCCCGGCCCCTGCGTGTACATGGAGAAGCTCGCCGGCGGCCCCGACATCGCGGATCTCCTCTCCCTCACGGAGCCGCTCCCCGAGGTGATCGGGAAGGTCGCCGAGCGCAAGCGGACCGACCCCGGCGACGTCACGGTGATCATGCTCGACCGTCCCAGGCACGAGGAGATGGTGGCGAGGGTTCGCGAGTGCGGCGCCAGGATCCGCTTCATCACCGACGGGGACGTGTCGGCCGCCCTGTTCGCGGTCTCGGAGGGAACGGGCGTCGACCTCCTCTGGGGGATCGGGGGCACGCCCGAGGGGGTGTTGTCGGCGGCGGCGATCAAGTGCCTCGGCGGACAGATCCTGGGGCGGCTTTGGCCGCGCGACGACGCGGAGCGCGAGGCCGCCTTGGCGGCGGACTACGACCTCGACGAGGTACTCGACGTGAACCGGCTGGTGGCCGGAAACGACGTCTTCTTCGCCGCCACCGGCGTGACCGACGGGGACCTGCTGCAGGGCGTCCGCTACCTCGGCGACGGCCATGCGACGACCGAGTCGCTGGTCATGCGCTCTCGCTCGGGAACGGTCCGCACGGTCCAAGCGCGCCACGACAGGCCCAAGCTGCGGGAAGTGACCGGCGGGCGCTACGGATAGCGTTGCCGCCCTGTCCGGCTACTCGCTGGCCGGAAGCGCGAGGAAGCCCTTGTCGCGGAGCTCGTAGCGGAGCGCGTTGATGACCGCGCCGGCCATCATCGCGAGGCTGACCAGGTAGAACCAGACCAGGGCGATCAACACGAAGCCGATCGTCCCGCCCAGCTCGCCGACGCTCGAGACCTGGGCCAGATAGAAGGGGTAGACCGCGTTCGCGATCGCGGTGGTGACGGTGACGAAGAGTGCCCCCGGCCAGACGCCGTGCCAGGGCACGTGGCCCTTCGGGACGAAGTAGTAGACGACGCAAAAGAGGACGAACGTCGCGACGAGCGCCGCGATCAGTAGCAGCACGTTCGCGATCCCGTTGATGTCCGAGAGCCCGAAGGGCAGGTCGCTGGCGCTCGAGACGAGGATGGCCTCGAGGGTCGGGATGACCACGCTCGCGGCGAGGAACAGGGTGACCACGAGCAGCATCACGAGCGCGAACCGCTTCTGCTCGAGCCAGCCGCGGCAGTCGACGTGGTAGATCCGGCAAAAGGCGGTGTCCATCGCCCCCCAGAACGAGGTCCCGATCCACAGCGCGCCGACGGCGGCCGCCACGCCGATCGTGGTGGAGCTGTCGCGGATTCGCTGCAGGACGTCGTCGAGCGTGTTGAGCTCCACGGCGGGGAAGAGGCGCTGGAGGTCGTTGAGGACGCTGGTCTCGACGTCCTGGCTCTGGAGGATGCGGCCGAAGATGAACAGCACCAGCAGGGCGAACGGAAACAGCGCCAGCACCAGGTTGTAGGCGACCATGGCGGCCATCCCGGTGATGTTCTCCTCGTAGGCGCGGTGCCAGAACGCCCGCAGATAGCGGTGAGGGCGCCGTGGCACCGAGGCCTGGGAGCTCCGCAGCCCGAGCGTCGTCAACCCCGCTCCGGCCGGTCGTCCAGCGGAGTCACCGGCGGTCCGATGGCCCTCGCACCGCCTCGAGCGCGCGGCTCAGGAGTCGAACGCCGAGCGTCGCCGCTTCCGCCGCGACCGTGATCCCCGCCCAGGCAAGGTCCTCGACCCCGGCGCCCTCATCGGCCTCGGGCGCTTCCGGTTCGCTGGTGGCCCGAGCCTCGCGAGCGGGTCCAGCCGTGGACCCGGGCTGGGTGGGGGGACGAGCGCTCTCGGACGTCTTGGGCGTGGGCGCGGAACGCCCCTTCTTGCCCTCCTTCCCGCGCCGCGGGCTCCTCACGCCGGGCCGGGCGCTGGGCAGCTTCCCGAAGACGCCGCTGTCCTGCGGCTCGGTGTCGGCTCGCTCCTCGTCGGGCATCAGTGGTCGGTATTCCACCGGTTGGGGAGGATGCACTTCGGGGATCCCGGCATCCGTAACTCTCGATTCCGCGCGGTGTTGTAGGAGCCGGATCCGGTCATCGGGCCGGCTCCATCATGGCCGGAATCCGCGGAATCCGTGGTTTTTTCGCACCGGACAGGCGGAACCCGCTTGACTTCAAAAAATATAGCGATTACCCTACGATCGGAAGTTTGAGCGTCCTCGGGTTGGGAATGGATCCCATGTGAGGACTGATCACCACGGACCGGAGGCCTCCGGTCCGTTACTTCCGCAGCATCGGGCTTGCGGCCACGCCGTCGGGCGACGGATGTATGCGGGAGACGGCCTGGACGCCGGGTATAACCAGATAGAGCCGAGAACATCCCCGAAACCGTAAACCGAAGGAAGACGAGAACGAGCGAATGCTAGTCGCGGAGATTCAAGAGCTTGACGAGGTCAAGGGCCTCGTCGTGAAGGGACAGTCGGACGGGGTGATCTCGTACGGCGAGGTCGCCACCGCGGTCTCCGAGGTCGACCTCGACGAGTCCGACATCGAGGAGCTCTACGCCTACCTGGAGCGCCAGGGCGTGGAGCTCGTCGAGGACGTCGATCCGGCGCAGGCCGCTGCGGCTCACGACGCCGAGCCCGACAAGCGCGGCAAGCGCCGCAAGGCGACCGCGCTTGACCTGAAGCCCGACATGACGACGGACTCGCTGCAGCTGTTCCTCAAGGACATCGGCAAGGTCCGCCTGCTCACCGCCCAGGAGGAGGTCGAGCTCGCGAAGCGCATCGAGCGCGGCGACCTCGACGCGAAGCAGAAGATGGTCGAGTCCAACCTGCGGCTCGTCGTCTCGATCGCCAAGAACTACCGCAACCAGGGCCTGCCCTTCCTCGACCTGATCCAGGAGGGGACGCTGGGCCTGGTCCGCGCGGCCGAGAAGTTCGACTACCGCAAGGGGTTCAAGTTCTCGACCTACGCCACCTGGTGGATCCGCCAGGCGATCGCCCGCGCGCTGGCCGACAAGGCGCGCACCATCCGGATCCCGGTGCACGTGGTGGAGAAGCTGAACAAGATCGGCCGCGCCGAGCGCAAGCTGGTCACGGAGCTCGGTCGCGAGCCCACGCCCGAGGAGATCGCGGAGGTGACCGGGATCGACCCCGAGGAGGTCGACCAGATCAAGCGCTCCGCGCAGGCTCCGGTGTCGCTGGAGAAGCCCGTCGGCGACGAGGAGGAGTCGGAGTTCGGCCAGTTCATCGCCGACGAGAAGGCCGAGTCGCCGTTCGAGCGCGCCGCGGACCTCCTCACCAAGGAGGCGCTGCGCGAGGCGCTCGAGAACCTCTCTTATCGCGAGCGACGCGTGCTCGAGCTGCGTTACGGGCTCGGCGGGGAGCATCCGCGCACCCTCGACGAGGTGGGGCGGACGTTCAACGTCACCCGCGAGCGGATCCGGCAGATCGAAAACCAGTCGCTGAAGAAGCTCCAGAGCCTGGCTGAGGCTCAGAAGCTTCGAGAGGTCGCGTAACGGACGAGAGCTGGCGCGCGCTGGCGCCTGCCGGCGTCACCGGGCGCTCGTGCGCGGAGGGCAGCGGCCCTCCTGATTCCCAGACGAAACAGAAACGGAGACTCACATCACAACAGCAACCGCAACGAAGGCTCGTACGGCGCAGTGGACCTGCGCCCGATGCGAGATGACCAGCACGTGGACCAACGGCCTGGAGCGGGGGAAGCTGCCTCCGCACTGGGTCCGCGAACGCGACGGCAGCCACTACTGCCTGTCCTGTCAGCGCGAGCGCGCTGTCGAGAAGGCGCTCGCCAGCGCGGGCGAGGTGGGAATCGAGGGGCGCGCGAAGCTGCGCTCGGCGGCGGTCGTCGAGTTCGAGATCCTGCGCGATCCCGAGCGCACCGAGGGGGAGATCGCCAGCGCGGCGAGCACCTCGGTTCTGGCGGTGCGGAACGCCCGCAAGCGCCTCGGCTCCCGCCGCAGCAGCGGCTAGCGCCGACAGGCCGCACCTCAGGCACGACACAGGCGCCGGCTGGACCGGGGTCCATTCACGGCAACGGCTGGCGTGCGGGCCGGCGGGAACCGTTCACGCTCTCGGCGGCCCTGCCGATGACGGACCCGTGGAGGCGATTTCCACATGGCTCTGCCCGACCGAGTTCGACCGCGCGCGGGTGCTCGACAATTCGACGCGCGTTCGCCGGGCCCGTCGCGTGGCCGCCGCGGCGATCGGCGTGGCGCTGATCGCGCTGCTGCCGTGGTTCGGGGCCTGGATGCTGGGGCTGTTCGCGGCCTCCGCCGTCAACCTCCTCACGCTCGACCGCCGGATGGCGCGCGCTCGCCACCCGGAGCTCGTCGTCGCCTCCAGCCTGCTGTTCACCGAGCTTCTGCTCGCTGTCGGGGTGGCTCTCTCAGGCGCCGGACAAAGCCCGGCCCTGCCGTGGATGGCCGTTCCCGTGGGATTGACGGCGGCCCGCTTCCCGCGCCGCGTGATGGTCGCCGGAGCCGCGACCGGCCTTGGGCTGATGGCGCTCGCCACGCTGGCCGTGGACCCGGACAGCGTTTCGCCACCGACCTTCGTGATCGCGGCGGTGGCGCTCATGGTGGGCGTGGTGGGGATCGCCGACGCGCTTCAGTCGGCCGAGCTGAACTACCGCACCGAGTCGGTGCTCGACCCGCTCACCGGCCTTTTGAACCGCAAGTCACTGGCCCTGCGCTTCGCCGAGCTCCACGAGCAGGCCCGACTCACCGACGGCTCGATCTGCCTGATCGCCGCGGACCTCGACAACTTCAAGCAGATCAACGACGTCCACGGACACGCTCGTGGCGACGCCGCGCTTCGGGACGCCGCCTATGAGATGCGGAAGACCCTCCGGAACTTCGAGCTCTTCTACCGCCTCGGGGGAGAGGAGTTCCTGATCATCCTCCCCGGGGTCCACCTCTCGGCGGGGGCCCACGCGGCGGAGCGCCTGCGCGAGGCCGTCGAAACCGCCAGTCCCGCGGGCTTGGACATGACCGTGTCGCTTGGCGTCGCGGCGGCGTCGGGGACGGCGGCCGAGTACCAGGCGCTCTTCCAGGCGGCCGACACGGCGCTCTACCGGGCCAAGCAGCTCGGCAAGAACCGGGTCGTCGCGATCGGCGCCGCCGACGTCGGCCACGAGCTCGGCTCGAAGCCCGTCGTCCAAGCGCCTAAAGAGGCAGTCGCGCCGGCCCGATAAGGCTTTCGATGGCATTCGACATCGATGCAGCGTTGCGCTACGTGGTCGAGCGCGAGGGCTCCGACCTCCACGTGAAGGTCGACTCTCCGCCGATGGCGCGGGTCCACGGGGCGCTTCGACCGATCGACGGCTCCCAGCCGCTGACCGAGCAGGAGACCGAGGCGGCGCTCGAGCACATCCTCACGGACCAAGCGCTGCTCCAGGAGTTCGCGACCGAGGGGGAGGCGGACTTCTCGTATGAGATCGTCGGGGTCTCCCGGTTCCGCGTCAACGCGTTTCGACAGCGCGGGTACGTCTCGATCGCGTGCCGCGCAATCCCGTTCCAGGTGCGGACGATCGACGATCTGGGTCTCCCCGAGGTCATCCGCAAGCTGGCCGAGGAGCCCCGCGGGATCATCCTCCTCACGGGGACGACCGGCTCCGGCAAGTCCACGACGCTGGCCGCGATGATCGACCACATCAACTCGACCCGCTCGCGCCACGTGGTCACGCTCGAGGACCCGATCGAATACCTCCACCGCGACAAGCTCTCGATCATCAACCAGCGCGAGGTCGGTCACGACACGGAGAGCTTCGCCCGGGCGATGCGCAGGGTCCTGCGGCAGGACCCGGACGTGATCCTGATCGGCGAGATGCGAGACGAGGAGACAGTTCGCACCGCGCTGGCGGCCGCCGAGACCGGCCACCTCGTGCTCTCCACCCTGCACACCTTGGATGCCTCGGAGACGATCAACCGGATCATCGACTTCTTTCCTCCGCACCTCCAGCAGCAGGCGAGGGTGATGCTCGCCGCGACGCTTCGCGGGGCGGTCTCGCAGCGCCTCGTCCCTCGGGTAGACGGCGACGGGCGCGTCGCCGTATCGGAGGTGATGGTGGTGACCGGCCGGGTCCAGGACCTGATCCTCAACCCCGAGGAGACGGGCAAGATCAGCGACGTGATCGCTGAGGGGGCCTTCTACGGGATGCAGACCTTCGACCAGGCGCTGCTCGGCTATGTCATGGACGGCCGGATCAGCGAGGAGATGGCGCTCGAGTTCGCGTCCAGCCCGCACGACTTCAAGCTGATGCTCGAGGCGCGCGGGGAGCGTGCCAGCGGCATCGAGCAGGTCATGGGCAACGGCGACGGCACCTCTGTGCCGGGCGTCGCCT
>DATBFS010000136.1:0-4986 GCA_036558385.1 Solirubrobacterales bacterium
CGGAGGTCGCGCGCGGAATGGGCCTCGACAAGCGGATCGGCTCGTCGTTCCTGCGGCCTGGGATCGGTTACGGGGGCTCGTGTTTTCCGAAAGACGTCAGCGCGCTCAAGATGCTCGCCGGGAACACCGGGTACCACTTTCAGCTCCTGACCTCCGTCATCGAGGTGAACGAGCTGCAGAAGCGGCGCGTGATGAAGAAGCTCGAGAAGCACCTTGGCTCGCTGGCAGGCAAGACGATTGCGCTGCTCGGGCTTGCGTTCAAGCCCAACACAGACGACATGCGGGAGGCCTCGAGCCTCGTGCTCGCGGCGAGGCTTCACGGGGAGGGGGCGAAGGTGCGCGGCTACGACCCGGTCGCCGAGGGGGCCGCTCGGGAGCTCCTGCCGTCGATCGAGCTGTGCGACTCGGCGACGAGCGCGCTCGATGGCGCGGATGCCGCGATCCTGGTCACCGAATGGCCGGAGTTCGCCGAGCTCGACTGGACGTCGCTCCGCGAGCGCATGGAAATGCCGCTGGTGATCGACGGACGCAACTTCCTCGACCCGTCGCGGCTGCGCGAGGCGGGCTTCATCTACGAGGGCATCGGGAGGCCGAACGGTGGACAATCGACGGCCGGTCACCCGGACCGTGAGCAGGAAGAGTCCGCCAAGCCGCGGCCCGGCTGATGCAGGCCCTGATCCTGGCGGGCGGAGAGGGGACCCGCCTGCGGCCGCTCACGCTCACTCGGCCGAAGCCGGCGATGACCCTCGTCGACAGGCCGTTCGTCGCGTACATGGTCGATTGGGTGGGCCGGCACGGGATCACTGACGTCGTGATCGCCTGCGGGTTCGGGTCGGATGCCGTCCGCGCGGCCCTCGAGGACCGGCCGACGCCCACCATCGCCTACGTCGAGGAGCCCGAGCCGCTCGGCACGGCGGGACCGCTGCGCCTGGCGGCGGATCGGGGACTGTTGGACGACAGGTTCCTCGTTCTCAACGGCGACCTGCTCGCCGATCTCGACCTCTCGGCCTTGCTCCGGGCCCACGAGGACCATGGGGCGACCGCCACGCTGGCGCTCCACGAGGTCGCCGACCCGCGCTCGTACGGCCTCGTCCGACGGGCCAGCGGGCCAACCGCGTTGGGGGAAAGGCCGAGCGGCCCGGGCGGCGAGGTGCTCGAGTTTCTCGAGAAGCCCGCCCCCGAGAAGATCGACACCGACGAGGTCAATGCCGGGGCGTACGTGCTCGAGTCCGCGGTGATCGACCTGATCCCGCGGGGCCGCATGTTCTCGATTGAGCGAGAGGTCTTCCCGCGTCTGGTCGGCCGGGGGCTGTACGGTCACAGGCTGGATGGGTACTGGATGGACGTCGGAACCCCCGAGCGCTACCTGGAGGCGAGCTGGGACGTGCTCGAAGGCCGCGTGAGGACCGAGATCGGCGACCGTCTCGAGGGCGCGCGATTCGGTGTGGCGGAGGGGGCTGACGTCGAATCGGGCGCCAGCGTGGAGGCCCCAGCGCTGGTGGAGGCGGGCGCTCACGTCGGGGCGGGCGCGATTCTTGGGCCGCGCGCCGTGATCGGCCCCGGGTCCGTGGTCGAGAGGGGAGCGCGCGTGGCGAGCTCGGTCGTGCTGGCCGATTGCCGGATCGGGGCGGACGCCGAGGTCGAGGAGTCGATCCTGGCCCCCGCCGTGGTCGTGGGCGAGAGGGCGCGGATCCAAGCCGGGTCCGTGATCGGGGAGGGCGCGCGAATCGAGCCCGGGGCGGAGATCGAGGCGGGTGCCCGGCTCGAGCCCGGAGGCGTCGCCGCGTGACCGACGCCCTCGCAGGCGTTCGCGCCACCGACCCGTCCAACCAGCTGGATGACGTGCTCGCCCTCCCGGAGCACCTGCGCGACGCGCTGTGGCGCGTCGAGTCGGCCCGGATCGAGCCCTTCGACGCGACCGGCGGGCTCGTGGTCTGCGGCATGGGCGGCTCAGCGGTTGGGGGCGACCTCGCCGCGGTCGCGTTCGGCAATCGACTGAGCCGGCCGCTGACGACCGAGCGCGGGTACGAGCTCCCGTCGGCGATGCTGCCCGATCGGGCGGTGCTCTGCTCGAGCTACTCGGGCGACACGGAGGAGACCAACGCCTGCTACGAGGCGGCGGAGGCGCTGGGCGCGCGGCGGATCGTCGCCACCACCGGCGGGGAGCTCGCCGAGGCCGCCCGGCGGGACGGCGTCCCGGTCATAGGGCTGCCCTCTGGGCTTCAGCCCAGGGCCGCGGTCGGCTATCTGTTCACCGTCGCCGCCGAGGTCGCGGCCCTCGTGGGGGCGGCGCCCGGGATCCGGACGGAGATCGACAGCTCCGCCGCCCACCTGGGGGAGGACAGCGGCGCGCTTGCCGAGCTCGCCGCGCGCCTCGCGGAGCGGCTGGAGGGCTCGATCCCGGTCATCTACGGCGCCGACCTGACGATCCCCGTCGCCGCGCGGTGGAAGACCCAGATCAACGAGAACGCCAAGCTGCCCGCCTTCACCGCGGAGCTCCCGGAGGCCGACCACAACGAGGTCGCGGGGTGGGAGGGGGCGCGGGAGACGGGACGCCTGAGCGCCATCTTCCTCGGCGACCGCGACCAGCATCCGCGCGTGCGGCAGCGGATCGAGCTGACCGCCGACCTGGTCGAACCGGACGCCACCGCCGTCGTCCGCCTGGAGACCGAGGGCGAGAGCCGGACCGAGCGACTGCTGTGGGCGGTGATGCTGGGCGACCTTTTGTCGCTTCAGGTCGCTGCCCGTCGAGGGGTCGACCCTGCTCCGATCGAGCGGATCGACAGGCTCAAGGACCTCCTCGGAGCGCCGTAGCGGCCCGGCCCGACATCCAGGCCGAGGAAGGCGACGACAGAATGCGGAGGATGGACGTATCCGCACTGGAGGCGCGCGGGCTGACCAAGGTCTACGGCGAGGGGGAGACCGCGGTCCACGCGCTCGACGGCGTCGACATCGACATCGGCAGAGGCCAGATGGTCGCCATCATGGGGCCGTCGGGCTCCGGAAAGAGCACGCTGCTCCACCTCCTGGGCGCGCTCGATACGCCCAGCTCGGGCGAGATCCTGCTCGGCGGGGAGCGCTACGACGGGCTCGGGGACGGCGAGTTGACCCGGCTTCGCCGCGACAAGATCGGCTTCGTCTTCCAGTTCTTCAACCTGCTGGCGTCGCTCTCCGCGGAGGAGAACGTGCTCCTGCCCGCCTTGATCGCGGGCCGTCGTGACGAGGCGACCCGGGAGCGCGCACGCGACCTGCTCGGGCGGGTTGGCCTGGGCGAGCGGGCGCATCATCTTCCCGCGGAGCTCTCGGGCGGGGAGCAGCAGCGCACCTCGATCGCGCGGGCCCTCCTGACCGAACCCGAGATCGTCCTGGCCGACGAGCCGACGGGCAACCTGGACACGCGTTCCAGCCAGGAGGTCCTCGGCCTTCTGCGCGAGCTGAACGAGGTGGAGGGTCAGACGCTGGTGCTGGTGACCCACGATCCGGCGGCGGCGGCGACCGCGGGGCGGGTGATCTTTCTCCGCGACGGTCGGGTCTCGGGAGAGGTGGCCGGCGGCTCGACGCAACGCGTCGTCGAGACGCTCACTCGCCTCGAGCACGGCGTCCGCGGCGCGTAGGCGGCGGAATGCGCAGCTTCGGCTCACTCGCGTTCCGCCAGGTGCGCGCGCGGCGGTTGCGGTCGCTGCTGACGGCCGCGGGGATCGTCCTCGGCGTCGGGATGATCCTCGGGGTCCTGCTCCTCACCGTCACGATCCATAGGACGTTCACCGATCTTTTCGACTCGGTCTACGGGCGAACGGACCTGATCGTCTCGGGGGTGGGAGGCGACTCGGTGCCGCGCTCGACGCTGGGTAAGGCGCGGGGCGTCCCCGACGTCGAGGAGGCGCTGGGAAACGTGACCGGCGTCTTCACCCTCGTGGATCGCGCCGGAAGGGCCTCGAGCGACTCGAGCTCCCGGCTCAACGTGGCCGGGGAGAGCGTGGCAGCCGCCGGGCTCTCGGACTCGCGCACGGTCGCCGGGCGGGACGCGCGGCACGGGATGGAGATCTCCCTGCAGGAGAGCTGGGCCGACGCCAACGGCATCTCGCCGGGGGACGGGGTCCGGCTCGCGACGCCGAGCGGCGTGAAGCGCCTGCGCGTCGTGGGCTTGTTCCAGTTCACCACCGGGCTCGACTTCGGCGGGCAGGGGTTCGCGCGCATCCCGCTCGCGCCGGCACGCAGGCTGATGGACAAGCCGCGAGCGCTCGACGAGGTCGACGTGGTGGTCAACGGGGGGGACGCCGCGATCTCCCGAGTCAGGCGGCAGTTGCGCGAGGACCTCCCCGGGGGGATCAAGGTCCAGACACCGGAGAGCAAGACCGCCGACGTGGAGCAGCAGCTGCAGGCCTTCAACGTGATCCTCTACTTCTTCGCGGCCATGGCCCTGTTCGTCGGGGGCTTCTTGATCTTCAACTCCTTCAACATGACCGTCTTCCAGCGAACCCGGGAGATCGGAATGCTGCGGACGCTGGGCGCCGGTCGCTGGATGGTCGCGGGATCGGTGTTGCGCGAGGCGGCGCTCCTCGGGCTACTCGGAGCGGTCCTCGGGCTGGGGCTGGGGGTCGCGCTGGCGGCCGGCCTGGTGGAGCTCATGCGCGCGCTCAACTTCCCGGTCGGCGATCTGGCGTTCTCGAGCGTCGCGCCGGTCGCGGCGGTGGTGACGGGGTTGATCACCGCCGTGGGCGGGGCCCTCTATCCGGCCCGGCGAGCGGGTCGCACCTCGCCGATCCGGGCGGTCCTGGGCACGGAGGGCCTGCGCTCCGCGTTGCGGCCCCGTCGCGCCGTGATCGGGGCGTGTCTCATCCCGCTCGGCCTCGCGGGCGCGTTCTGGCTCGGCGCCTCCAACGAGACGACGACGATCGTCGCCGCGGCCGGGATGCTCGGCACGATCGCGATCTTCTTCGGCATCGCCCTCGTCGCCCCGTACGTGATCCGGCCGCTGGTTCGAGG
>DATBFS010000137.1:0-6714 GCA_036558385.1 Solirubrobacterales bacterium
GGGGAGAGACGTCGCGGTCCGCGCGGAGGCCAGGGCCCGCGACATCGCCTCTCCGGCGCGCGACGAGCTCCCCAGGACGCCGCCGAGGACGAGCGCGACGGTCCACCATGCCGCGGCCAGGATCAGGGTCGCGCTGGAGGACTCCTGGCCCGCGGCAACGCCGGCCGCCACCCCGAGAACCGTCGCCGCAGCACCGATCAGGAGCACGGTGACCCGAAGCAGGTCGACGAACAGCATCAGCCGCCCCGGTCCCCATCCGATGCCAGCATGACCAGCAGCTCGACCAGGTCCCGGGGGCTCGGCAGAAGGGCGTCGACCTCCTCCGCCAGCCCCGCCGGCGCCTCCTGCGACGCGATGCCGATGCACGTCGCGCCGCGGAGCGTTCCGTCCTCCACCATGGCGCGGAGCGCGTGGACCGCGTCGAGGTCGGTGCGATCGTCCCCGGCGAACAAGGCGAGCCGCGGGCCGGATCGATCGAGCAGCCGCCGCACCGCCGTCCCCTTGTCGACGTCGGCCGTCGGGCGAAGCTCCAGCACCTTTCGGCCCCATCGCGGCTCGAGCCCCGCGCGCTCGGCCAGCTCGGCGATCTCGCTTGCTCGCCGCTCCGCCGCGCGCTCGTCCGCGGATCCACGCCAATGAAACGCCTGGATCGGACCCTTGTCCTCGAGCCGCAGGCCGTCGGAGCCCAGACCCTCGGCCTCGAGGCCGACGGCGAACTCCCGCGCGGCCAGAGCTCGATCGGCGAGCGTTGGATCGAGCACCGCCTCGGGCTCGTCCGGATTGAGCACCTCGAGGCCGTGGTTGCCGGCATAGGTCAGCTCATCAAGGCCGACGACGTGCCGGGCGTCGACAGCGCGTCGCCCGGATACGCAGGCGACGAGCGCAAAGCGCCGGGCCAGCTCCCGCAGGGCCGCCTGCGTCGGGGGCGGAACGCGCGCGTTCGCGGGGTCGTCGACGATCGGCGCCAGCGTTCCGTCGACGTCGAAGAGGAGCCCCGAGTCCTCGGGGGCCTGTCGCAGAGGCTCGATCAGCTGCCCCAGATCTCCGGCGCGCATCGCCACTAGTATCGCCGCCGGTGGCGCGCGACCGAATCCTCAAGCTGGCTGCGATCGCCACAGCCGCGGGGGTGTTCAGCGGACTGTTCGGCGTCGGCGGCGGCACGATCATCGTCCCGCTGTTGATCTTCTGGCTCGCCTACGGGGAGCGCGAGGCGACCGGGACGAGCCTCGCCGCGATCGTGATCATCGCGGGCTACGCGGCCGTGGGCCAGGCGCTATACGGGAACGTCGACGCGGGACAAGCGGCCCTCGTCGGGGCGCCTGGCCTCGCCGGCGTCGTCGCCGGTGCGGCGCTTCAGCAGCGGATCCCCGAACGGGCCGTCGCGCTCCTGTTCGCAGCGCTCCTGCTCGCCACGGCGATCGAGCTGATCGTGCCCTGATGGAGTACGTCGCGGCAGCGCTGCTCGGATTCGCGGGCGGGATGCTCGGCGGGCTCGTCGGGGTGGGTGGCGGAGTCCTCTTCGTGCCGGCGCTCGTGATCTTCCTGGATCAGTCCCAGGTGCGCGCCGAGTCGACCTCGCTCCTGGCGATCGTGTTCGTGGCCCTGCTCGGTGCCGTGCGGCAGCGGGGCTACGGGAACGTCCGCGTGCGCGATGGGCTGATCCTGGGAGCAGTCTCGCCGCTCGGCGTCGCGGCTGGCGTCGTGATCTCGAACTCCGTCCCGGAACGTACCCTCGAGCTCCTGTTCGCGGCGCTGGCGCTCGTGATCGCCGTACAGCTGGTCAGGCGCGCGCTGTGGCCGCGAAGCCCATGAGAACGGTCCGCTGGGTAGGCAGCGGTGCGCCCCGGCGATGTCGAGACCCGAGTTTCGTTCGATAGGCGAGCGGAACTCGGGTTTCGGCGACCGGCAACCGGTCCTAGAGCCCGTGCTCCAGGGCACCCTTGACCGAGGCGTCGAGCGCGTTGAGCCGGTACAGGGCCATCGCCTCGGCCGAGCCGAAGCCGCGGGCGCCGGCGCCCCCTGCCTGGCGACCCCGCCCGGGGCCCGCATCCGGCCCGTGGTGGGAGAGCACGCAATGAAGGAGCGCCAGCCTGCGCTCCTCGGGTAGCTCGCCGGCGACGGCGACGATCATCTGCGCCACCACCGCCAGATGACCGAGCAGCCGCCCCTCCTCCGTGATCCCGAACTGCGCTCCGTAGGTGAACTCCCGCGTCTTGCCCACGTCGTGGAGGAGGGCGGAAGCCATCAGCAGGTCGGAGTCCAGCCGAGGGTGGAGCTGGCAGAGCTCGGCCACGAGCGTGCCAACCGAGACGGTGTGCTCGATCAGGCCGCCGAGGTAGGCGTGGTGTCCAGCCCTCGTGCAGGGCGCGCGTCGGAACTCGGCGGCGGTCGGGCCGGTGAGGAGCAGCCGCTCCACCGTGGCCCGGAGCCCCGGGTCGTGCACCTCCCGCGCCAGATGCTCCAGGAAGCCCTCGAGCTCCTCGACCGAGCGGTAGGCGGCAGGCAGAAACTCGCCGGGGTCATAGGCCCCGGGCTCCAGGCGGCGGATGTCGTCGAGCTCCGCCACCGGTTGTCCGCGATAGCGCTCGAGGCGACCCCGGACCTCGACGGCGTCCCCGGCCTCGAAGCGAAGGCCGAGTCGATCCGCCTCCCGAAAGACGCGCGCCGCGAGCGTGCCCGTGCGATCGCGGAGATCGAGCGAGAGGTAGGCGCCGCCGTTGCGCGCGGTCAGCCGGTCCTTTCGCAGGCAGGCGTAGCGGCCCTCGAACCGTTGTCCCGACCGCAGCTCGGCGATCGGCGGCCGCTCGCCGGTCGTGATCGCCACCGCAGCCTCCACGGGTTGATGGTGACTGCCTTCCCGGACGCACCACAACCGTGGCTGGCGCTCTTTGACCGCTGTCCGGGGAAAACGCGTCGACCCCTGCCAATCCCTTCTGGATAGGCTCGGGTCGTGGATCCGGTGGTCTGGGAGAGCGAGCCGCCCGAGCTGCGCTCGCCGGCGCTGATCTGTGCGTTCGCGGGCTGGAACGACGCCGCGAGCGCGGCGACGGCGGCCCTCGAGGCGGTGGCGGCGTCGCTTGACCCCGAGGTGGTGGCGCGCATCGACCCCGAGGAGTTCTACGACTTCCAGGTCAATCGCCCGACGATTCGCCTGGTCGAGGGGCAGAGCCGCGAGATCGACTGGCCCGCGAACACGTTGCTGGCGGTCGAGGTGCCGACGGCCGAGCGAGACCTCGCGCTGCTCAGCGGGGTAGAGCCAAACGTGCGGTGGCGTACCTTCGCCGAGGCGATCGTCGAGATGGCGCGAAGCCTGGAGATCGAGATCGTGATCACGCTCGGGGCGCTGATCGCCGACGTCGCCCATACCCGGCCGGTGCCGATCACCGGCCTCGCCTCGGATCCCGACCTCGTCGAGCGCCTGGGGCTGAGCCGTTCGAGCTATGAGGGGCCCACCGGGATCGTCGGGGTGCTCCACGACGCCTGCCGCAGGCACGACCTGGTCTCGGCGAGCCTCTGGGCGGCGGTCCCCCACTACGTCGCAGCGGTCCCCAACCCCAAGGCGGCCCTGGCGCTGCTTCGCCGGCTCGAGGGCCTGACCGGCATCGCCGTCGAGGCGTCCGAGCTCGAGGACGCGACCGAGCGGTTCGAGGAGCAGGTGGACCGCGCTGTCTCCGTCAATCCCGAGATCGAGGAGCTGGTGCGCAACCTGGAGGCATCCCAGGAGGAGAGCCTCGAGCTCGGGCGGAACGTCTCGGCCGACGACATCGCGCAGGAGTTCCAGCGCTTCCTGCGCCAGCGCGGCACGGGCAAGGACTAGGGAGCCGCCATGGCATCCATGCCGGCCCGCAGATCCTGGGCGCTGAGCACCCCCGCCGGAACCGGCTGTGCCCGGTAGCTGAAGGTGGAGTCGAAGGCGAGGAGGAACGTCCGCGCGCCATCGGGCGTGTAGCCGCCGATCGAGCCGGCTCCCTGGCGCGAGGTCTGACCCCAGTCGATCAACCAGTCCTGGTTCGGGAGGACGCGAGCGGATCCGCACCGGTAGGAAGCGGTGGCCGCGGGATCGCCGACCTGTCCCACGAGTGTCGCGGTCCCGGCGGCTTGGTCGATCCTGTATCTAACGGCGCGCGGCTTTTCGTCCTTGAGACCAGTGCGGTTGTCGAAGACGCTGAGGGTGCCGTCGGAGGCGAGGCGGGCGTCGTGTTGCCCGCCGAACGTGTAGCCCTTGGGGTCGCCCTGGACCTCGAGGCTTCGCGACGTGGTCGTGCCACCGAGCTTCCAGGCAATCGACCCGTTGCCCTTCCTGATCCGGTACACGGCATCGAGGTGCCTGAACGAGGCGATCACCGAACTGCCGTGCGGCTCGATCGAGTTCCAATGGACGGGGTCGAAGTACCCGTCCGCGGTCCGGTGCTCGAGCACCCAGGGCCACCAGCGGCCGGTTTCGGCCAGGGAGATGTGCGCTTCGCTCCGCCAGGCCCACAACAGCTGTCCGCCGCGGCCCACGTCCTGAAGCTCCACCTGCCGAACGCTGGCGTCACTGGGTCCGCCGTATGGGCTGATGTCGACGTGGCGCAGCGTGGTGTGGGCACCGATCAGGTGGTCGCCGTTTGCCAGGAGCTGGAGGTCGTGGGGGTTGACGGACCCGCCGCCGGCCGTGGTCAGCGTGCGGACGAGGCTTCCGTTCAGGCGGCGGACCTCGTAGCGGCTGGAATCTCCGTTCGAGAGAAACCACGCCACGTCGCCGCTCGGCGTCACCTTCGGTCCGACCGCCGGGGCGCGATACCACCAGACGGGCACGCCGTGGCTGTCGAAGATCATCGCGTAGCGGTTGTCCACCGGCGCGAAGCCGGTGTCCGCCGCGAAGTAGTCCGGCGACACCGGGCCGTAGCGGGCGTAGTGATACGCCGGGAAGTCGCTCGGAAGGCACCGCACGTGGTAGCGGGCGGGCGCGCCACCCCCGTCGTTGCGGATCGTGATCGCGAAGGCCCTCCCGGCACGGAGAGGGACGGACCGGCTGAAGCTGCCCGCGCGCGCCGCGCCGCCGTCGACCGAGATCCGCCATCGGTCCGAGGCGCGCGCGCTGACCGAAACCGGGGCGTCGTCGCATCGGACCACGTAGTCGTGCACGTGCGGCCCGTAGATCGGAAAGAGGCCCGCGATCGAGAAGCTCGCCTTGCTCCGCGGCGCGACGTCCGCGGCGGCGTGGGCCGCCATCGCCCCCGCGATCGCGAGGGTCGCGAGCGCCGTCGCCCCCCGGCGGGCGGTCACGCCTCGGACGCGGGGCAGATGAGCCGGTAGTCGCACCAGGAGCAGATCTCGTACGAGGGGCGCGGCTCGAAGTCCTGGCCCTCGATTCCCGTTCCCACCTCGAGCACCGTGCGCTCCACCCGCTCCGCGTCGTCCGTTGCCGGCGCCCGGGGCACGCGTTCGTCCTCCAGCACGTACCAGTAGCTGCCGAGCTCGGCATCGATCTGCCATGCCTCCCGCGCGCCGAGCCGGTACAGGGCGAGCTGGACGTCGTCGCCGGACGAGAGTCGGCGCTCGCCGGTCTTGTAGTCGATCAGCTCGTAGCCGCCGTCCTGGAGCCGATCCACCCGATCCACTCGGCCCCGCAGCCGATGGGGGCCGATCGAGAACGCGAAGCTCCGCTCGAGCCACACCGGTTTCGACTCGGAGCGCATATGTCTCTCGTGGTACCGAGCGAGAGCGGCGACCGCGCGATCGCGGTACTGAAGCTCATCGTCGGAGGACCCGAAGCCGGCCCGCCGCCAACCCGCCTCGAAGAGGCCCAGGAGGCGGTCGAGGCTCCCCGCGGAATCGGCCGCCGGGGCGCGGCCTCCACCCGCTGCGCTGAGTGCCTCGGCGTGCAGCCCCTCCGTGTGGAACCGCTCCAGCACCTGGTGGATCAGGATCCCGAAGCGCTGGTTGATCGTCGGCTCCTGCGGGATTGCGAAGACGCGCGCGAACTTGTACTTCAGCGGGCAGGTCCGATACAGGTCGATGTCCGAGGCCGACAGGGCCAGCCCGTCGCCGCGCCGGGGAATGAACTGCTCGAGCGAGGGCTCGCGCCGTGATGCGACCAGCTCGCGCCGTGCCGCCAACTCGGCCTCCTCGCCGACCACGTATTCGTCGAGGCTCGACAGCTCGAGCGCGGCGCGCTGCTCCGCCGACGCGGTCCGGCCGATCAACTCGTTCAAGGCCGCGAGGGTCTCGGCCGCCGGCTCGCCGCCCGGTCGCTGCACCAGCGCCGCGAGCTTGATCAGCTCCATGTAACGCGCCACCGCCTGGGTAACGTCCTCGGCCGTGTCGAGGCGCATCTCGGAGAGCGCGGAACCGGCTCGCCAGGATGCCTCGAGGACCTCGTCCCTGAGCATTCGGTAGGTCGAGTGAAGGCCCTCCGCCGGCCCGAACAGCTCCTCCTCGTGGATCTCCTCCTCCCCGCTCAGCGCGTCGCGGGCCGTCTCGTAGAAGACGGACGGCCCGACCGCTTCCTCGCCGACGGCCTCCGGCCGCGAGACCACGAGCGCCCGGGTGGCCCGGGTCATGGACAGATAGGCGAGCCGCGCGCGGGGCGCAAGCTCCGAGGCGGCGACCGGATCAGCCGCTCGATCGGCCAGGAGGTCGGGCGGGATGGGCGCCGGGTCGGAGTCCCGCGGGGCGATGGCGGCGCGGTGAAGGCCCAGCAGGTAGACGTGGGCGAACTCCAGGCCCTTC
>DATBFS010000138.1:0-6321 GCA_036558385.1 Solirubrobacterales bacterium
ACGTTTCGGTGACAACCCGTGCGGCTCCGTTCTCAGTATGGCCTACTCGGTGGTCGGCCTCCGGGAGCCTGCGCGGGGACGCAAGACCACCGGAGCCTCATCCACGTTTTCGGCTGCGAGGTGCCGACGGATTAGACCTCCGGTTGTCGTTGACGGCGAGCACCCAGTATATCGGCGGCCACTTCGCCCCCATCCGGGCTCGCTGACGCCCGATCTCCGCAACCTGCGCATTGATCGCCGTCGCTCCATATCCTGGCCGGCAGCACGGACCGGGGTCCATGAGACCGGAGGGTCGGGCCCTGACAAGCGATGCAGAGGAGGCAACCTTGCGAAAGCACGTCCTGCTGGCATGCGCCATCGCTGCGCTGGCGCTCGGCGGACTCAGCCCCGCCGCGGCGTCGGCGTGGGCCCCCGCCGGATCGGCGACCGTTCACCCGGGCGTGATGACGTTCACGAACGGCGCCCAGTGCACTTCCAACTTCGTATTCCACGGCGGCTCCAATGTCTATCTGGGCCAGGCGGCCCACTGCTCCGGTACGGGCACAGCCACTGACACCAACGGCTGCACGAGCTCCTCGCTTCCGATCGGCACCCCGGTCGACGTCACCGGCGCGAGCAAGCCGGGGACGCTCGTCTACAACTCGTGGATCACGATGCAGGCAAAGGGCGAGACCAACGCCAACGCCTGCGCCTACAACGACCTCGCCCTGGTCAAGATCAACCCGGCCGACGTGGCGAAGGTCAACCCCTCGGTCCCCGGCTTCGGCGGGCCGACCGGGGTGGGCAGCGTCGGCGGGCTCGGATCCACCGTGTACTCCTACGGCAACTCCGAGCTTCGGGGCGGAGTGACCAGGCTGAGCCCGAAGCAGGGCGTGATCGTCCAGAACGAGGGCAACGGCTGGAGCCACAACGCGTACACGGTGACGCCGGGCGTCCCGGGCGATTCCGGAAGCGGCTTCGAGAATGCATCGGGCAAGGCGATCGGCGTGCTCTCGACGGTCGAGCTCGCACCCGAGCCGGCCTCGAACAATTTCGGGGACATCGGCAGGGAGATCGCCTACATGCACGCGAACAGCGCGTTCTCCGGCGTGAGCCTCGCCCCGGGGACGAAGCCGTTCAATCCCAGCCTGCTCGGAGCGATCCTGGGCTCCTAGTCCGACAAGGCCCACCGCGCAAGGGCGAAAGGGGCGGCTTCGGCCGCCCCTTTTCGTGGGCGTCGGGGTTTGGGCTGGGTAGGGCGGCCCTCTCCCCACCCGCAACCCGGTTCGGATCCGGACCTACGTCCGCATCGCGGGGAACAGCACCGCCTCGCGGATGTTGGCCGTGCCGGTGAGGAGCATCACCAGCCGGTCGATCCCGAGTCCCACCCCCGCGGTCGGCGGCATGCCGTACTCGAGTGCCTCCACGAAGCCCTCGTCGAACGGCTGGGTTTCCTCATCCCCTCGCCGCAGCTCCTCGGCCTGCTGCTCGAACCGGCGCCGCTGCTCGTCGGGATCGTTGAGCTCGGTGAAGGCGTTCCCGATCTCGACGCCGGCGACGAACGGCTCGAAGCGCTCGACCATGCCCTCCTCCGAGCGATGCCGCTTGGCGAACGGTGAGAGCTCGACCGGATAGTCGAGCACGAAGGTGGGCTGGATCAACTCCGGCTCCACGAGCTTCGAGAGGACGCCGTCGACCAGCTTGCCCCAGCCCTCGGCCGGGTCCGCCTCGCCCCCCATGGCCTCGGCGAGCTCCTCGCGACCGGGGCGCCTGGCGAGGTCGAGCCCGGTCCGCTCCAGGATCGCGTCGCGCAGGGTCACGCGCCGCCACGGCGGGGCGAGGTCGATCTCCACCCCATCCCGCTCGATCTTGGTGGTGCCGAGCACCTGCTCGGCGACGTGCGAGACGAGCTGCTCCACCCGCTCTGCGGCATCGTGGTAGTCGGCGTAGGCCTCGTACCACTCGAGCATCGTGAACTCCGGGTTGTGCTTGAAGGAGATGCCCTCGTTCCGAAAGTCCTTGCCCAGCTCGTAGACGCGCTCGAGGCCCCCGACGATGCAGCGCTTGAGATAGAGCTCGGTGGCAATCCGCAGGTAGAGGTCGCGGTCGAGTGCGTTGTGGTGGGTGATGAACGGGCGGGCCAGGGCCCCCCCGTAGAGCGGCTGGAGGATCGGCGTCTCCACCTCGAGGAAGCCGCGCTCGTCCAGCCAACCGCGGACCGCCGAGATCACGGCGGCGCGCGTGCGAAACAGGGCCCTGGTGTCGGGGTTCGCGATCAGGTCGAGCTCCCGATGCCGCTGGCGAAGCTCGACGTCCTCGAGCCCGTGGTACTTGTCGGGCGGGGGTCGAAGGCTCTTCGCGAGCAGCGTCCACTGGTCGAGCCGAAGGGAGAGCTCTCCACGCTTGGTGGCGAACACGATCCCCTCGGCGCCGACGATGTCGCCGAGGTCCAGCCCGACCAGACGCTCGAAGGACTCCCCCCCGAGCAGGTCCTGGCGGGCGTGCAGCTGGATCCTTCCCGAGCGATCCACGAGGTCGAGGAAGGCGGCCTTCCCGTGGCCCCGCCGGGCCGCGAGCCGACCGGCGACCCGGTGGCGGTCGCTCGTGTCGGTGCCGGCCGGCAAGCCCTCATGCGCCTCACGGACATCGGCGATCTCGACCCTGCTCCCGAAATCGTGGGGAAAGGGCTCGACGTTCGCGTCGCGAAGACGCTCGAGCTTCTCGCGCCGCTCGGCGATCAGGTGCGGCTCCGGGCGCTCGCTCTCCGGAGATTGCTGGTCCGGCTCGCTCATCGGGCGGCGAGCCTATCTGCCACGCGCCCGGCCGCGCGCGGCAGGGTCAGGCCGACTCGATCTTGGTGATCTTCAGCTTGCGCTTCGGGCCACGGGGGACCTCGACGGTCACCATGTCGCCCCGCTTGTGGCCCACCAGGGCGCTCCCGATCGGCGACTCGTTCGACAGCTTGTTCTCGGCCGGATCGGCCTCGGCTGAGCCCACGATCTGGAACTTCCTCGAGTCACCGGACTTCTGGTCCTTGACGTGGACGAGGACCCCCACGGAGACGACGTCGGTGTTGACGTGGTTCTCGTCCACCACCGTGGCGCGTCGCACCCGTTCCTCGAGCTGCGCGATCCGCTGCTCGAGCAGGGCCTGCTCGTTCTTGGCGTCGTCGTACTCGGAGTTCTCCATGATGTCGCCGAACTCGCGCGCCTCCTTGATTCGCTCGGCGACCTCGCGTCGCTTGTCGGTGGTCAGGAACGCAAGCTCCTCACGGAGCTTCTCCAGACCCTCCTGGGTGATCAGTGATTCACGAGCCACTGCTTCGAACCTCGCCTGTTCGTCGACTGCCCTCCGGAAGTGGAGGACACCCGTCACTCCGAAACAAACGCCCGAAGCGCGGCGCCCCGCGGGCGCTCGCGAAATCGGGCAGGCGCGCGATTATAGCGAGGCGCCTGAGCCGCTCCGATGGGCTCCGGGTCGCCCCTTCGCTCAGGCGGCGAGGCTCAGCCCGGCGCTGTGAACCCCGAGCAGATCCCGGGCCTGGTCGAGGCTGACCGTGCGCTGGAAGGCGTGCGCGTCGGGGCCCCGCACACCGAGGCGCTCCAGATACCAGGGGTAGAACTTGCGCACGTATCTGGCCGCGCGCTCCGGGCCCAGATGCTCGGAGGCACGGTCCATCGTCCAGAGGAGCTCCCTCACGACTTCTTTCTCGCTCGGCGGGGCGCTGCGTCGTCCCGTCAGCTCCGCGAAGATCCACGGGTTGCCGAGCGCCCCGCGGGCGATCATGACCGCGTCCGCATTCGACTGCTCGTAGGCGGCGCGGGCGGCCTGCGGGGTCGCGAGGCCGCCCGAGACGATCACCCGGGAACCGCTGCCCGCGAGCCGCTTCACCAACTGGCGGACCAGGCCGTAGTCCGGCTCCCCCCTGTGGTGGACTGCCGCGCTTCGCGGATGGAAGGCGATGGCCGCAACCCCGGCCTCCTCGACGAGGCGCACGGCGAGCACGAGGCCCGAGGTGTCGCCCGGCTCGAGCCCCGACCGGAGCTTCACGGTGACCGGGCGGCTCGAGCCCTCGCCCGCGGCCCGCGCGAGGCGGATCGCCAACTCGGGCGAGCGCAGCAGCGCGGCCCCGGCTCCGGACCTGCAGATCTTGCGGACGGGGCAGCCCATGTTGATGTCGACGAGGTCGGCCCCGGCGTCGGCCGCGATCGCGGCCGCCGAGCGCATCACGCCCGGGTCGTGGCCGAAGAGCTGCATCGAGACCGGGTGCTCATCCGGGTGGATCCGCAGGAGCTCGACGAGCGTGCGCTCGTTGCGGTGGTGAAGGCCAAAGCTCGAGACCATCTCCGACACGGCCAGGCCGGCGCCGTGCCTTCGGGCCTGAAGTCGAACGAACCAGTTGCCGATCCCCGCCAGCGGCGCGAGCAGCACGCGGTTGGCCACCTCGATGCCGCCGATGCGAAATGGGGCGGTGAGGGGCGGCTGCGTCATGAGCGGCTGCGTCATGAGCCTCTCAGGATCCCCGATTTGCAGGTAAAGGGACGGCTTCGCGAAGCGTGCGGGTTTCCATTCACCCCTCGGATGGAGATCCACTCACTTTGCCTTCCTCCACACCCAGTGCCCACCGATCTGCCCGACCACCAATTCTCCCCAGCGCCCACCGATCTGCCCGACCACCAAACTCTCCCCCCTACCCAGCCCGTTGCCCGCTCGGCCCGACCCACCGACCCCGCGCGCCCGGCCTAGCGATTCCGCTCCCAGAGCAGGCGGAGGCCGGTGAGGGTCAACAGGTCGTCCACCTCGTCGATCGTCTCGCAGAACGGGACGATGGCCGCCGCATGCCCCCCGGTGGCGATGAACCGCGCCTCGGCCCCGAGCTCGCGCTGCACCCGCCGGGCGATGGCGTCCACCGCCCCCGCGAACCCGTACACGATCCCGGACTGGAGGCTGGCGTGGGTGGACCGCCCGATGACCCCGCCCGGTTCGCCGAGCGGCTCGCCCAACTCGATCGGCGGGAGCTTCGCGGTTCGCGCCGCGAGCGCCTCCATCGAGATCTCCACGCCCGGCCCGATCACGCCGCCGAGATACTCGCCGTCCGCCGACACGACGTCGAAGGTGATCGCTGTGCCGAAGTCCGCCACGGCACAGGCCCCCCCGAAGCGGTCATACGCCGCGACCGCGTTGACCAGCCGGTCGGCCCCCAGCTCGCGCGGATTGTCGAGCTGAATCGGCATGCCCGTGCTCAGCCCGGGGCCGACGATCAGGCACTCGCCGCCCAAGTAGCGGTGGCACATCCCCGCGTACTCGGGGGTGAGCTGGGGGACCACGGACGAGATGATCGATCCGTCGATCTCCTCCGAAGATCGTCCCTCGAGCGCGACCAGGGCGGAAACCCGCACCGCGAGCTCGTCCGCCGTCTGGTCGGCCGCGGTCGCGAATCGCCAGTGCGCTACGAGCTCGTCCGAGTTGAACAGCCCGAGATGGCTCTGCGTGTTTCCGACGTCGATCGCCAGCAGCATGCCGACCATTATTCGCGGTCGGCACCGGGCGCGCCTCGGCGCTCCCGGGCGGCGGGCGGCCGATGTCGTGGACGCCCGTTCGAGGCCCGCCGACGACTTACGTATGATCGCGCCAGTGGCTGCGCAGCCAACGCGGGACCGTCACTCGGTGCGCATCGGGCCCTTGCACCCTCGGGTGCCCGGCTCGTCGCGTTCCCGCGCCCTGATGGCCGGGGCGCTCGCCGGGTTCGCGATCCTGGTGGGCGCCGCGACGGCCGAGGCGCGGCCGTCCTGCTTCGGACACAAGGCGACGATCGTCGGCAACCACCGCGCCAACCACATCAAGGGCACCCCGCACGCGGACGTCATCGCCGGCAAGGGCGGACGGGACAAGATCCGCGGCAACGGCGGGCGGGACATCATCTGCGGAGGCGGCGGCCCGGACCGGATTCTCGGCGGCAACCAACCGAACCGGCTCCACCGGGACAAGCACACGACCCTGATCGGCGGGCCGGGCAACGACAAGATCCACGGCAGCTTCGCCGGCGACTTCATCGTCGGCGACAACGCCAGCCGCGGGAACGCGACCGGGCGGGTCGGCCGTGACCACCTCGACGGCGACTTCGGGAACGACCACATAGTCGGCGACAACTTCTCCCACCACAACGCCAGAGGCGGCAAGCACGACTGGATGAGCGGCCAGAAGGGCGACGACTCGATGATCGGCGACAGCCAGGTGACCGGAGGCGGAACCGCCCGGGGAGGAGGCAACGACCATTTCGTCTCGGCTTCCGACGACGATTTCGAGGTCGGCGACAGCTTCTCGCCGGGAGGCAAGGCAGCC
>DATBFS010000139.1:0-3947 GCA_036558385.1 Solirubrobacterales bacterium
GCTTGCCGATGGTGGTTGATCACGCGTTCGCTTCGTTGAGCTCGCTTGGGGTTCGGACGTGAGCTCGGTCGAGCTGGAGCTGGGGTTGGTCGCGCTCGCCGCGATGCTCTCGCCGACCACGCTCACGTTCTCTGTCTTGGCCCTCGTTCTCGGCGACCGGCCGCTTCGCACCGGCGTCTGGTTCTACGCCGGGGCGCTCGGTGTCACGCTCGTGATCGGCGTGGTGGCCGCCTTCGTGCTCGGCGACGCCACGGCCTCGTCCACGTCCTCGCCGAAGACCTGGGTGGCGATCGTCGACGTCGTCGCCGGCCTGGCGGTCCTGGCCTACCTGGTGAGGGCGCTCACCCGGCCGCCACATCCGGAACGCGTACGGCGCGCGATTGAGCAGATGGGCAAAGTCGCCTCGTCGCCGGCCATCGCGATCATCGCAGCGGGCGCGACACTGGCGAATCCCGGAGGATTCATCCCACTCGCGCTCAAGGAGATCTCGGAGCTGGATCCTAGTGCCGGGCGATACGTCGTCGAGTGGGTGCTTTTCGCCTTGGTATCGCTGCTCCCCCTCAGCGCCGCGATCATCATGCTGGTCCTCGACCGCGACCGGACCATGGGCATCCTGCGCACCTCGCGTGGCTGGCTCGAGCAAAACGTTCGAACTGTCGCCGCTGGGATCCTGGTGCTGCTGGCGCTCGCCCTGCTGCGAAACGGGATCGTCGGCCTCACGTAGCGAGCGATGGACCGCGATGGATGAAGCCCGCCGCGCGGGCGGAGCTCAGCCGAGGACGCGGTCGGCCGCCATCGCGCAGAACAGCAGCGCGAGATAGGCCAGCGAGGCGAGGTGGAGACGGACCGCGGCCGCCTGGGACGGGCGGAGGAGCAGGTCCGCGGCGAGCCCCACGAAGCCGATCCCGAGCACCAGCGCCGCCACGAGGTAGAGCGTCCCGAAGAGCCCGGTGGCGAACGGGAGCACGGTGAAGGCGACCAAGGCCACGGCGTAGGCGAGGATCTGCCGGCGCGTGACGACGTCGCCGCGGGCGACCGGCAGCATCGGGATACCGGCGCGATCGTAGTCGTCCTTGACCAGCAGAGAGAGCGCCCAGAAGTGGGGCGGCGTCCACAGGAAGACGATCGCGAACGGGTACAGCGCGTCCAGCGTGAGCCCCCCGGTCGCGGCCGCCCACCCGACCAGCGGTGGCACTGCCCCGGCGGCTCCCCCGATCACGATGTTCTGCGGCGTCAGCGGCTTCAGCCACCACGTGTAGACGAAGACGTATCCCAGCAGCCCAGCGAGGGCGAGGGCCGCGGACAGGGGGTTGACCGTGATCGCGAGCTGAACCGTGGCCAGCACCCCCAGGGCGATTCCGAAGACGAGCCCGTGAAGGGGCTCGATGCGTCCCGCCACCAGCGGGCGAGCACAGGTTCGCGCCATCCGCGCGTCGCGCTCTCGCTCCAAGTAGTGGTTGATCGCCCCCGCGCCGCCGGCCGCCAGGTAGCCGCCGAGAACCGTCCACAGGATCGTCGTCAGGGCCGGGCCGGAGGGGTCGGCGACGAACATCGCGCCCACGGTGGTCACGAGGAGCAGCGAGATGATCCGCGGCTTGGTAAGCGCGAGATAGTCGCGGAGCACGTTCCAGCGGCTGGAGGTCGGTGAGAGGGCGGCGCGCCCCAGCGGAGCCGTCGCGCCCTCGGCCGTTGCGCCCTCCATAGCCGGCGCCCGCACCAAGTCGCCCGTGTTGGTAGCGCTCTCCATGCTCGTCAGGCCGCGACCGCCTGCGTGTCGGTCGCGCCGGGATCCTGCAGCGTTCTCCGGGCGCCGGCGGGCACCTCGACGAGCGAGGCGGCCGCGTAGACGACGGAGGCCCACAGGATAGTCGCCAAGGTCAGGTGGGCGACGATCAGCCCCGGGTGCTTGCCGAGCCAGACGTTCGAGGCCCCGAGCAGGATCTGACAGGCCAGCAGCAGCGGGATCACGAGGAAGGCGCGACTGGAAACGCGCCGCCTCCACGCCACCGCCGTCATGGCCGCGATCGCGATCGTCGTCAGGTACATGAACAGCCGGTGGGTGAGCTGGATGTCCACCAGGCGCCCGTATTGGAAGGGCATGAACTTGTTGAGGCATGTGGGGAATTGCTCACCGCAGGCGAGGTGTGCGCCGAGCACGGGCTGATCCGGGGTTCCCTCGCCCTCAGTGCCGGCCACGTAGCCGCCGGCGACGATGGTCGCGAGCAGGAGCACGGCCGCCGCAGCCGCGGTGGCCCGCAGCGCGCGGGACGAGTCCACCGGGGCGGCTTGGCTTTCCGGCTGGGCCATGCGCCGCAGCGCGATCAAGAGGCCGAGGAGCAGCATCGCGAGTCCCAGGTGGGCCGCCACCAGGGCGGAGTGCAGGCCGTGCTCGACGGTGAGCCCGCCGAGCGCCGCCTGCGCGAGGACCAGGACCCCGGCGGCGACGGTGCCGCGGACCAGCCAACGCCGATCGCGGAGCCGTCGGAAGGCCTGGATGGCGAGGAGCACGATCAGCACGACCACCAGGGTCGCCACCAGGCGGTGGCTGAACTCGATCACCCTGTGCTCCTGGAGGAACGGGAGGACGCGGCCGCCGCAGAGCGGCCAGCCGTGGGTTCCGCTGCCCGCGGCGCCGCACCCGAGCCCCGAATCGCTGACGCGAACGACCCCGCCGAGCACGATCAGCGCGAAGGTGGCGAGGATGGTCGCGGTCAGGAGGCGGCGGAAGCGGAGGAGCTCCGCAGCCTCGCCGCGAGGGGCGACGCCTGGCATCACGGTCAGGCTACAGAGGCGCCGTCAGGTGGTCCTTCGCCGCCGCTCTCCTCCACCGCGGCCTCAACGGGCTCGGGTTCGGAAGCTGACTGCTTTGGCGCCTCGGGCGGCGGGGGCGGCCTCCAGCTCGCGGTCCGATCCTCGATCGCCCGCCGGATGTCGTGCAGCGGCTCGGCGCTCCGCACGTCCGGGAGGGCATCGAAGTTGTGCTCCGGCGGCGGCGATGGCGTGAACCACTCGAGCGTGGCCCCGCTCCACGGGTCGTGCCCGACGCGGACGCCGTTTCGGTAGCTGTAGGCGGCGTTCCCGAGCTCGAGCAGGATCCCGATCGCGAGCACGAACGACGCGATCGAGGCGACGAGGTTGAAGCCGTCGACCCCGGCATCGCCGAAGAACTTGTAGATGTCGACGGGCTGCGCCTTGACCCCGGCTCCGAAGGCCATCAGCACGTAGACGTAGAGGCCGAGGAGGGTGAGGCCGAGGCTCGCCTTGCCGAGGCCCTCGCCCATGGTCCGCCCGGTGAGCTTGGGGAACCAATAGTGAAGCGCCGAGAATCCCCCGAGGACCATCCCGCCGACGAACACCGCGGTCGTGGCGGCCTGGGCCGCCGTCGTGTTGTCGAGCTGCCACCCGACCGCGATCACCGAATAGCCGAGCTCGAGCGCGAGCCCCACGCTGAGCGCGCTGATCGCTCCGATCGCGAACAGCGGGGCCGCCCGCATCTGAAGCGTCCCGTCCCAAAGCGTGGCGATCCAGTTGAAGATCAGCAGGCCTACCGGGACGGTGAGGGCGAGGGAGAACAGCATCGCGAAGGTCTCGAAGCTGAACCCGATCGGGGCCGTGTACATGTTCTGCATCCACGCGAGGGGGCCCAGCACGGCGATCGCGAGCATGGAGACCATCGCCGCCCGGTGGCTGAACAGGGGCTTGCGGGCGAAGGTGGGCAGGACGTCCGAGACCACCCCGGACGCGAAGACCAGCACGAACACGTAGAACCCGGTGAAGAAGAACCAGGTCAGGTGCTCGTACAGGAGCGGCGCGCCGCCCTCGCCCGCGTTGAAGAAGACCCCGCCGTAGTGGCGATCGATGAAGAGCATGGTCAGGGCGGCAAGCATCACCGGGCCGATCACGAGCAGCAGGTACCCGCTGATCCCTGCGGCCCAGGTGAACAGCGG
>DATBFS010000140.1:0-3752 GCA_036558385.1 Solirubrobacterales bacterium
ATGGTGGCGCGCCTCGCGGCGCTCGACGCCGAGCATCTGACCACGCTTCTTCGCCAGCTCGCCGAGCTCGCCCGCGCGCGCGATGACCGCGACCTGGCCGGGTTCTGCGAGGAGTGGGCCGGGCGATTCGAGTCGGAGCTCAGCGCGGTGCGCGAAGCGGCGGTCGAGTTGGGAACTGAGCCGGATCGCGCCGGCGCTCCGGTGGACGGCTCACTTCCGAGCCGAGCGGCCCATGGCGTCGGTTGGGCCTTCGGCGCCGTCGGCGAGGGGATCGACAAGGTCGTCGGGCGCCGCAGGCGCTAGCCCCGCTTTAGGAGAGATCCGGCTGGCCTTCGAGCGGAGTCGACGCCTCGGCAAACGTCCGGCGCGGCATCCGCCCGGCTCGACGAGCCGCCCAGCCGGCCTCGACCGCCGCGCGCATCGCGGTGGCCATCCCCGCCGGGTCCTCCGCCCTCGAAACAGAGCTCGCCAGCAGCACTCCGTCACAGCCGAGCTCCATCGCGAGCGCAGCGTCAGAGGCGGTGCCGATGCCGGCGTCCAGAATGACCGGCACGCCGGCATGCTCGGCGATGATCCGGATGTTGTACGGATTGCGGATCCCCATCCCGGAGCCGATCGGCGATCCCAGCGGCATCACCGCGGCGCACCCGACCTCCTCCAGCCGCCTCGCCAGGACCGGGTCGTCGTTCGTGTAGGGGAGAACGGTGAACCCATCGTCGACCAGGCTTTCCGCCGCGTCGAGCAGCTGCACAGCATCGGGGAAGAGCGTGCGATCGTCACCGATCACCTCGAGCTTCACCCAGTCGGTCTCGAACGCCTCCCGCGCGAGCTTGGCCGTGCGAATTGCATCCCGGGCCGTGTAGCAGCCCGCCGTGTTCGGCAGTGGGAAGAGCTCGAGCCGCCGAATCAGGTCCAGAACCGACCCCTCGGCAGCCGGATCCACCCGCCGCAGGGCCACCGTGACGATCTCGGTTCCGGACGCGATCAGGGCCTCCTCCATCTGCTCGAGCGAGCGGAAGCCCCCGGTCCCGACGATCAGCCGCGAGCCCCAGCTGCGGTCGCCGAGCTCGAAGCCGTTCTCCGCGCCCCCCTGGATCGCGGCCAGCACCTCGATCCTCTGCCCCTCGCGGAGCCGGGTGACCTCCCATCGACTTCTGGGTACGACCTCGCCGTCCACTGCGACCGCGACCCCGCGCTGCTCGGAGGTCACCCCCGACGCCTCGATCGCGACCGCGACAGTGGCGCCGGCGGGGAGGACCAGGACCGCTCCGTTGAGCTCGACCTTCATGCGATCTCCACCGCAGCCTCGGAGGAGCGTCCGGCGAAGCGCTCGGGCGAAAATGGGGTGAGGTCGACCGGGGAATTCTCTCCGGCCAACAGAGCGGCGACGCAGTCCGCAGTCAAAGGGGCTTGAAGCACGCCGTTCCGGAAGTGGCCGGTGGCGATCATCAGCCCCTCGGCCGCGCTCGGCCCGATCAGCGGGGCGTTGTCCGGGCTGCCGGGCCGCAGGCCGGCGGTTGCCTCGAGCAACTCCAGCTCTGCGATCTCGGGGACCAGCCGATAGGCCTCCCGCAGCAGCTCGTGGACGCCGCCGGCCGTGACAGTCGTGTCGAAGCCGCGCTCCTCGACCGTCGCGCCGACTATCAGGCGACCGTCGCCGCGAGGCACGAGGTAGACCCGCTCGCCGGCGACGATTCCCTCGCAGACGGCACCGCTCACAGGCCCCCGCAGCGTCAGGATCTCTCCCTTGACGGGACGCACCGGCGGGCGCGCTTGCGGAGGGATCCATTCCATCTGCCCCGACCAACAGCCGGCCGTGAGCACCAGGTTCGCTGCACGGAAGCTCCGTCCGTCCCTCGTCTCCACCCGCCAGGTGGATCGATCACGATCGGCGGAGACCACCTCCGCGCCTGAGTGAACTGCGACGCCCTCTCCCTCCAGCGCCGCCAGCAGCGCAGCGGCGACACGCCTGGGATCGACGCTGGCCTCACCGGCAACGTGCGCTCCCCCGCGCACGGACGTGGCGAGCCCGGGCTCGAGCTCCCGGCAGGCGCTCCCCGGCAGCCACTCGGAGCTCAGCCCCAGGGTGCGGTGGAGCTCGTAGCGGCGCCGCAGCTCCTCGGCCTCGTCCCGGTCGAGCGCCACATGGAGCGCGCCACACCGCGCGAAGCCCACCTCGATTCCTGAAGGCCCCTCCAGCCGGTGAGCGAAATCCGGCCAGCGCTCCAGGGACTCGAGATTGAAGGCCAGCAGGCGCTCCTCGCCCCAGGAGGCCTCGCCCGCCGGTGCGAGCATGCCGGCAGCCATGCCGCTGGCGCCCGCGGCCGGATGATCGCGCTCGAGGACGGATACACGCGCTCCCCGCCCGGCAGCCCGCCAGGCGGAAGCCAGCCCGATCACGCCGCCGCCGACGAAGATCGCATCCAGTCCGTTGTTCCTGTCTCGGGTCATGCGCCTCTTTGCCAGGTGCTCCGCGAGGAGAAACCCGCTTCTGCGGCCGAGGCGCTCCAACCTCCCTGCGCCGGCATTACCCGGATCAGGTTCAGACGGTCGGCGGCGCTTCAGCCGCCCTCTCAGCCCGTGGTGGGCTCCCGTTGCCCATCCATCGTAGATGCGAGGGGGCTTCGAGGCAACGCCGAGAAGCCACCCGTTTCATATCGGGCGTGATCTAGGCTGAGGCTTGTAATGACGGACGCGCCCGGCACGTCCAACCTCGCGCCCCCCGAGTCGATAGGCGAGCTTCGTCGCCAGCGGCTGCAATGGGCTCGCCTCTACTTCGTCTGCGAGGCCCTGCCGCAAGGAGAGGACCCGGAGTCGATGCTGAACGCGGCGATGGGCGGCGGCGCGGGGATGATCGAGCTGCGCGACCGCGAGCACCCTCGTCGCGTGATCGAGCGCGCCGGACAGACGTTTCGGCGGCTGGCGAACACCTACTCGGCGCTCTTCATCGTCAACGACGACCCCTACCTCGCGCTGGCGCTCCGAGCGGATGGCGTGCACGTCGGCCAAGACGACATGGATCCGGCGGAGGCGCGCCGGATCATGGGACCCGACGCGATCATCGGGCTCTCAACGCACACTCGCGGGCAGATCGAGGCGGTCGCCGAGAGCCCCGTCGACTACATCAGCGTCGGCCCGATCTGGGAAACCCCGACGAAGGAGGGGCGACCCGCGACCGGCCTCGAGTTGGTTCGCGCAGCCGCCGACGTCGCTGCCCGGCCCTGGTTCGCGATCGGAGGGATCGATCCCGGCAACGTCGAGCAGGTTGTCCGGGCCGGCGCCTCCCGGATCTGCGTCGTGCGGGCCATCCGAAACGCGGAGGACCCGCGGGCGGCCGCCACGGCGCTCATCGATGCGATCGATCCCGTTGCCCGCGAAGCGGTCGACGATGCCGGGGAGCGATCCGTTTAGTCATGGCCGGGGCACGGGACAGAAAGCGCGCCCAGCGGCAGAAGAGAAAACGGCGATCGAGCGACGCCACGCGCGGTCCGGCCGAGACCCCCGAGGCAAACGCCGGGATCGCAGAGACGAACGGCGGCGGCGCAGCGCCCGAGAGCTTCCAGGAGCGTATGGCGCGGCGCTACGAGGAGCGGAACGCCGAGGCTCGGGCAAAGCTCGAGCCGTTGGCGAAGGGGGAGAGGCCGACCGCGGTGACCGTTGGCGCGGTCGTGTCAGCGGTACTGGCGATTGTCTTCAGCGTCTCGGCCGTTCTCGCCATCGCGGGCGTGGATGCCGGCGGACGCGACATCAAG
>DATBFS010000141.1:0-24638 GCA_036558385.1 Solirubrobacterales bacterium
AGCCGTCAACACGGATCCTCTCGATCTTGGTGTCGTCGGTGCCGAACGCGATCCAGTTGCCGTTCGGCGAGAACACGGGTGAGCGCTCGTTGACGGCGTCGTCCGTGAGGCTGTGATCGTGGGTGCCGTCCGGGCGCATCATGAAGAGGTCGTAGTCCGTCTGGCTGCCGCCGTGGAAGGCGATCTTCCGCTGCCTTCCACTTCGGGTCACGACGGTCGTTCCCCGGCAGCTCGCACCAACCCGATCACGTCCGGATGCGCCTTGGCGGGCGATCCGGAGTCGAACGGAGGCTGAGGGTCGTACTCGATCCCGAGCTGGATCGCGCGGGCGACCTCTTCACCCGCAAGTCGTGCGGCGAGGCCCAGCGCCATGTCGATTCCCGCCGACACACCGGCTGCCGTGATCACCTTGCCGTCCTCGACCACGCGCTCCGAGACGGGCTCGGCACCGAGCTCACGCAGTCGATCGAGGTAGGCCCAGTGGGTCGTCGCTCGCTTGCCGTCGAGCAGTCCGGCGGCGGCGAGCACCAGGGCGCCCGTGCAGACGGATGTCGTCCAGGTGGAGCCCTCGTGAGCCGCTCGAACCCAGTCGAGCACGTCAGGGTCGCTCATCAGCGGCCGGCTGCCGGGACCACCCGGGACGAGAAGGACGTCGGGGTCGGTCAGGTCCGAGAGCGCGAGGTCAGCCTCGAGTCCCAGGGCGCCGGTGTCGGTCCGCTTGACCCCGACCTCCTTGCCGACCAGGCGAAGCTCCGCGTTGGGCAGCCGGGAGAGAACCTCGTACGGGCCGACTGCATCGAGGGCGGTCAGGCGGTCGAAGACCAGCAGTGCGATACGCACCGCTCGCACGCTAGCAGTGCCCTATGCGCGGACGATCTCGCCGGCTCGGTCGGTTGCGCGCCCGATGCGCTTCGCCTCGGGATAGTGCCTGCGCAGCAGCTCCAGCGCGGAAGCCTCGTCCGTGCCCGCCACGACGCAGCAGAACCCGCAGCCCATGTTGAAGACCTGGTGCATCTCGTCGTCGGAGACGCCCCCCCGCTCCTGGATCAATCCGAACACGGGCGGCACGGGGAGGGGGTCCTCGATGTCGTAGCCCACCGAGGCGGCGAGCCGCAGCAGGTTCTTGAGGCCATCCCCGGTGACGTGCACCAGCCCGCGGACGTCGATCGGCGAGCCCAACAGCTCGAGCACCGGACGCACGTAGATCTCGGTGGGCTCGAGCAGCACCTCGCCCAGCGGCCTTCCCAGGCGCTCGTCGGTCCACGGGATGTCCTCGAGCGCTCGCCGCGCGAGCGTGTAGCCATTCGAATGGAGGCCGGAGGACGGCAGCCCGATGACGGGATCACCCGGCTCGATCGCGGCGCCCGTGACCACGGCGTCCAGATCCACGAGGCCCACGCATGTCCCGCCGAGCTCCTGACCCGAGACGATGTCCCCCACCTGGGCGATCTCGCCCCCTGGGATCTCGATCCCCGCCAGCTCCGCGCCGCGCGCGAGTCCCACGCCGAGCTGGGCGCACACGTCGGCTTCGGCCTGGTCGGTGAGGACGAAGTCGAGCATCGCGATGGGTTCCGCGCCCACGCAGATGACGTCGTTGGCGTTCATGGCCACGCAGTCGATGCCGATCGTCTCGTAGCGGCCGAGCTCCTCGGCGACGACCATCTTGGTTCCCACCGTGTCGGTGGACATGGCCAGGCCAACCCGATCGTCCACCCGAAGGACGCTGGCGTAGTGACCCGGAAGGGACAGGACCCGCGATGGCTTGCCGGTGTCGATCTCGCGGAGGCTCGCGACGAGGGCCTCGACGGCCGCGTCGGCGGCCGTCTGGCTGACGCCGGCGCGTGCGTACGCGTCGGTCATCTCAGGGCCTGCGCCACGTAGCCGTCAAGGGGCGGATTCAACCACCCTGGGGCGCCCCGCCCCGTTCTCGGAGAAGGAGGCGGCTTCGGGGCGGACCGTCGATGCGCCGCGGCGTCGGTCTCGGCGAAGCTTCATCAGCACCGTGGCCGCCAGAGCGAGCCGATACGCGGCATACGGCCACAGAGCCCGGTCGCGCTCGACGAGCGTGATCAGCTTCTGAGAGGCGAGCGTCGAGGCGAACGACGCCGCCACCCCGGTCGCCATTGCCCCGCCGAGCCCCGGCTCGACGCCGCGCTTTCGCAGCCGCACGCCCTTCAGGACCGTGGCGCCGACGATCACCGGCAGGGCGACGGTGCGAGAGAGGAGGTTGGCGTGCTCGCGGTCGAAGCGCCGCCACCGAGCCGCCGCGAGCGTGGCGCCGTTTCGGGACACGCCGGGCGCGAGGGCCGCGGCCTGTCCGAGCCCCAGGGCGAGGCCGTCGATCGGCGTCGCCTCGCCGCGCCCGCGGCGCTGGGGGCGGCGGTCGGCGGCCATCATCGCAAGCGCGCCGCCGATCAAGCCGAAGGCCGTTGCCCTGGGACCGCCAAGCCGGCCCTCGATCTGTCGCTCGAAGCGGTAGCCGATCACCGCCGGCGGGACGAATGAGAGGGCGACGACCGCGGCACGCCGGAGGTCGAACTGCCTCAGCTCGTCCGCGATCACGCGTCGCTGCCCGACCAGGAGCGCCGCGGCGGCGCCCGCGTGGAGCGCCACCTCGAAGCTCTTCCGCGACTCGGCGTCGAGGTCGTCCCAGCGCCAGCCGGCCAGCCAGGGCAAAAGCGAGAGGTGCGCCGAGCTCGACACCGGCAGGAGCTCGCTCGGCCCCTGGACGACGCCAAGCATCGCGGCCCTGCCGCGGGTGAGCTCGTCGGGCCGCGAGCTCGCGGTCAGGCGGGCGGCGTCGTCTCCCACTTGGCGCTCCCGCGGCGCCGGCGCACGAGCAGGTAGACGATCGCGACGGCGATCCCGGCGATCACCGCGTAGTCCAGGTAGTGGAGATGGTCCTTCCACTGGTCCCAGCGATCCCCGACCTCCCTCCCGATGATCGCCAGCGCCAGCACCCAGGGAATGCACCCGGCCAGCGTGTAGGCGGTGAACTTGGCGAGTGGCATCCGCGCCACCCCGGCCGGAAGCGAGATGAACGTCCGGATGATCGGCAGCATCCGGGTGAAGAAGACCGTCGCCGGACCGTGGCGCTCGAACCACCGGTCCGCCGCCTCGAGGTGGCGCCGGTTGACGTGGATGAGGCGATTCCGGTCCAGCAGCTCGATCCGCCCGTAGTAGCCGACCGCGTAGGCGATCAGCGACCCCACCAGATTCCCCAGCACGCCCGCCGCGACGATCCCGAACAGGGTCAGGTTCCCCTCGGAGACGTTGAAGCCGGCGAACAGCATCGTGGCCTCGCTCGGGATGGGCACGCACGCGCTCTCCAGGACCATCAGCACGAACACCCCAGCGAGGCCCGTGGCGTCGATCAGGTCGGTTGCCGCGTTGACGAGTGGTTCCAGAATGTCACCAGTCATGGGACGGCAGCATTACACTCGCCCCAATGTCCCGCCTTCGCGCCGCGCGAGATCCGGTGTACGGGCGCCGGGCGCTTCAGTTCGCCGCCGATGCGGTGCTCGCGGCAATCGCGTTCGGCCTCGCCTTCAAGCTTCGCTTCCTCGACGCCTCGGGAGGTATCCCGGATCGCTACTGGACCATGCTCACCGGAGCGATCGTCTTCGTGGCGGTGGGAAAGGCGATCGTGTTCAGCGTCCTCGGCCTACACGGCAAATGGTGGCGCTACTTCCAGCTCCCTGACCTTTGGCCGGTCGTCCGTGCCGCCGCCGTGGCCAGCGGCCTGTTGGTCGCCGTGTTCACCCTGGCGAAGCCTTACGCCTACAACCTGCCGCGCTCGGTCGTCGTGTTCGACTTCCTGCTCACGGTCTTCCTGCTCGGCGGGGCGCGGCTCGCGCGGAGGATGTTCGCCGAGCGTCCCAACCGGGCAACCCGCCGGGCCCGCAGCCTTGGCGTTCTGATCGTCGGCGCCGGCTCGGGCGGCCAGATGGTCGTCCGCGAGCTGCGTCTGAACCCCAACCTCGGAGCCCGGGCGATCGGATTCGTGGACGACGATCCGCGCAAGCGCGGGATGACGGCCGCCGGGGTCAAGGTGCTCGGCGCCACGGACGAGATCGGCGAGATCCTGGACCGCAAGGCCCCCGACGAGGTGATCATCGCCATCCCCTCCGCCCCAGGGGTCCTGCGCGCGAAGGTGGTCGCCGCCTGCCGGGAGCGCGACATTCCCGTGCGCACGCTGCCCACCGTGTTCGAGCTCCTGCGCGGTGGCGTCCAGCTCACGCGCCAGCTCCGGGAGGTCCAGGTCGAGGACGTGCTCGGCCGCGATCCCGTGGTGATGGAGTTGGACCGCGTCGGGGCCTACCTCGAGGACAAGATCGTGCTCGTGACGGGGGCGGGCGGCTCCATCGGCGCCGAGCTCAGCCGGCAGGTCGCCCGCGTGAGACCGAAGCTCTTGGTCCTGGTCGACCATGCGGAGGAGAATCTGTTCCGGATCGACCGCGAGCTGGTCGCCGAGTGGCACTTCACCAGGGTCGAGGCGGTCCTCGCCGATTGCCGCGAGGCGGAGCGAATGCTGGAGGTCATGCAGCGCTTCAAGCCGGAGGTCGTCTTCCACGCCGCCGCCTACAAGCACGTGGCGCTGATGGAGGCCAATCCGCTCGAGGCGGTGCGCAACAACGCGATCGCGACGCGGGTGACCGCGGAGACGGCGGCGGCCGCCGGCACGGAGCGCTTCGTCTTGATCTCGACCGACAAGGCGGTGAACCCCGCCACCGTGATGGGGGCCTCGAAGGCGATGGCGGAGTGGGTCGTGGAGGCGGCCGGTCAGCGACACGCCCGCACCCGCTTCGTGATCGTCCGGTTCGGCAACGTCCTGGCCTCCTCCGGCAGCGTCGTGCCGATCTTCCGCGACCAGATCTCGCGCGGCGGGCCGGTCACGGTGACGCACCCCGATATGACCCGGTACTTCATGACGATCCCCGAGGCCGTGCAGCTCGTCATCCAGTCAGGGGACCTTGGGGGCGGCTCCGGCGACGTCTTCGTGCTGGAGATGGGCGAGCCGGTGCGGATTCTCGATCTGGCGCGGAACATGATCACGCTCGCCGGGTTCGAGCCCGATGTGGACGTCGCGATCGAGTACGTCGGCCCCCGTCCGGGCGAGAAGATCCACGAGGAGCTCTTCAACCGCGACGAGCGGGCTCAGCCGACGACCGCCGATCGCATCGTCCGCGCCGTGCGGGCGCATCCCCTCGATCCGGGCTGGGTCGAGAGCTCGGTCGAGCGACTCGAAGCCCTGGTGGCGGCCGGGGACGAGGCCGGCCTCGCGGAGCGGGTGGTGGAGGTCGTCACCGAACGTCTGGAGCGGGCCCCGGTCGACCTCTGAACGGCGGTTCCAGCTCGGCCGAAGCCGCAGCAAGCCGGGCGAAACCCGCCGGGGGACCGTTAACCGGCGCCCTTAAGATGCGCCCGCGTCGATGCACGTGATCGACTCCATCGGGCCTCTCCTGGGCATCGCCGCCTTCATCGGGCTGGCGGTGCTCGCCTTCCTCCTGTTCCAGCAGTCGCGCGACGTACGCCGACTTCGCGAGTGGGCCGGCCGTGCGCCCGAGCGGGCCCAGGAGGCCGCCGAGGCGGTGCAGGCCGCGGCCGAGGCCTCGCGCGCCGACGCCGCCGAGGAGGCCGTCGCAGAGGCGCAGGAGGGGTTGCCTACTCGCCTTCGAGGCACGGCGGGCCGGGCTCTCGGGCGGGTCGGCGAGTGGCTCCGGTCGGTCGATCGCCGCCTGCCGGTGGACGGGCGCTACCTGCTCGGTCTCGCCGCGGTGGGCATCGCGGTGGCGGCGGTGCTGACGAGCGGGTTCGGCCTGGTCGGAGGCGGTGGCGGCGATCACCACCGCAAGCATGGATCAGCCAAGCCAACGGTCGCGGTCTTGAACGGGACGTCGGTGACGGGGCTCGCGGACCTCGTGGAGAAGAAGGTGGTGAAGCCCGCCGGGTATGAATCGGACACGGTCGCCAACGCCGGATCGAGCTTCGCGAACACCGTCGTGATGTACCTCCCCGGCGGCCGTGCCAAGGCGAAGGACCTCGCCAACGCGATCAAGCCCAGGCTTGGCGACACGCCCGTGCAGGAGATGACCGCGGACGTGAGATCGCACTCGGGAAAGGCGCCTCTGGCGCTCGCGCTCGGGATTGACGACGCCGGGTTCGGGAGCGCGTAGGGCCTTGCTCGGGACGATCAACATCTATGACGCGGCCCGCACCCTGCCGGATTACGCGTCCCTGGCCGCCGTCCTTTCGTTCGGATTGCTCCTCGTCCTCTACTTCTCCCAACGGCGGGACCTCGAGCGCCTCCGGATCTGGATGGAGCGCGATCCCTCTCATCCCGCGACGGACCTGAGCGCCAGTGAGGCGCTCCTCGACCGCGCAGAGGCCGACCTCGAAACGGTGCTGGGAACCGGCGTCCAGGACGATGCCTGGGACACGGGCGTTCAACCCCCCGCATCGGAGCCGACTCTGGTGTCTCCGCCCACGCCGGCGACGCCCGCGCCCGCGAGCGGGAGCGGATCCGCCGCCGCCCGGGTGACCGGCGAACGCCCCGCGCTCGAGCGAATCACCACGGAGCGCGCCGCCCTTCAGCCGCACCCCCGCTGGCACCGGCTCCTGCGGCGGATCGGCCAACCGCGGGTGCTCGGCCTCGTCGCGTTGCTCGCCGTGGTCCTCGGCATCGTCGCCATCTTCGGGTCGGAGCGCCTGATCCAAAACGGTGAGGATTCCGGGCCCCAAGCCAAGCCCGGGGCCATTGTTCCGGGCGACGTCGAGGTCGCGGTCCTCAACGGAACCTCGGTGCCGGGCCTCGCCGGGAAGGTCGGAGACGATGTGCAGGTGAACGGCTTCAAGCTCGGCACGATCAGCAACTCAAGGACGCGATTCGATCAGACGGTCGTCATGTACGAGGCCGGCCAACGGCGGGCCGCCAAGCGCGTGGCACACGACCTGGGGGTCCAGCCGGTGCAGAAGATCGATCGCCAGACCGAGCAGGCTGCCGGAGGTGCCGACGTGGTGGTGATCGCCGGGGCGGATCGCGCGAAGCCGTGAACCGCGTCGGCGCCGCCCTGTTCGCCGCGCTGCTCGTGGCAACCGTGGTAACGGCGGCGATCGTGGTCCACGCCCGAAGCCCGGACCTGGAGCTCCAGGTCACGCACATCACGCACAAGATCTCCCCGCGAGGGGGGGGCAAATACCGGGTGGCGCACATCCGCTTCTTCGTTCGCGAGAGCGATCCGAACGCCACCGTGCAGGTGGTGGGCCCCAACGTGAAGGTGGTCCGAACGCTTCATCGGGGCCCCTTGAGGGCGGACCAGCCGGTCGCGTTCACCTGGGACGGGCGAGACGAACAGGGCCAGGTCCCCAACCCGAGCCATCGCTACCGGCTCCGCGTGATCCTGCCCAGCCGGGATCGCGACATGGTCTACCCGCGGCGGATCGACATCGTCGAGCCCGCACGCTCGTGACGGCCTCCGCGCCCCAGATGTTGGGGATGCTGGTGGCCTGCGGGAGCGCGGCCGTGTCCGTACTCGCGCGCGATCCCCGCATGCGGTACGGCGCCGCGGCCGTCGCCCTGATCGCGGCACCGCTGCTGGTCGCGGGCGACGTCTGGGACTCGACGCGCCTCGTCGAGCTTCGCCACCATCCCGCGAAGCTCGCGGCCATCATCGCGCTCGCCGCGCTCGCGGTGGCGGTCGCCGCGGGCGTGTTCCGGCGGTGGGAGTGGGCCTTCCCGGTCGGTGTGTTCGCGGCCCTCCCGCTCCGGGTGCCCGTGCACCTCGGCGGCGAGACCTCGCACCTCCTCGTCCCCCTGTACCTGGTGATCGCCGGCGGACTGCTCTGCCTCGCGCTCGAGGCGCGGGCGCAGGCACGCGCCAGCGGCACCCAGGGTCCCGAGCTCGGAGCTCAAGCGCCCGGCCTGCGTGATTGGCCCGCCGCCATCTGGCTCTACCGCGCCCTGGCCGCGACCTTGGTGCTGTACGCGATCCAGACCGCGTACTCGGAGGACGTCTCGAACGCGATCGAGAACGCATCGTTCTTCCTGGTTCCGTTCGCGGTCATGCTGATGCTGCTCACAGAGGTGCGCTGGACGAGGCGAATTCTGGGATGGGTGCTCGTCGCGGTCTCTGGGATGGCCTTGATCTTCGCGGGCGTCGCGTTCGCCGAATACGCGCTGCGGGACCTGGTCCTGAGCCGGGGCAACCTGCTCGAGTCGAACCAGCTGCATCTCTACTTCCGGGTCAACTCCCTGTTCTATGACCCGAACATCTTCGGACGCGATCTGGCGCTCGTGCTCGTGGCGCTGGGTGCGTACCTCGCCTGGTCGCGTGGCGGTCGCCTGGCGATCACCGCCGCCGTCGTCTCGGGCGTCTTGCTCGTGGCCCTCGCTTTCAGCTATTCGATCACGAGCTTCGTGGCGCTCTTCGCAGGCCTCTTGGTCGTGGCCGCCCTTCGGTGGAGCGTCAGGTGGGCCGCGGCGGGGGGAGCGCTCGCGCTGGTCTGCGGTGCCGTCGTCCTGGTGGTGATCGGGACGGCGCACAGCGACACCCGCGTCACCGAGAGCGGCAGCGAGGCCGCTCGCGGCCAGGTGGACCTGGTCAAGGGGGGCGTGCGGCTCGCGAAGCGCCGCCCCGTCTGGGGCTGGGGCTCGGGCTCCTTCGGCGCTGCGTTCTCCACCCACATCGAGAGGGCGAAGACGACGGTCTCCCACACGGAGCCGGTCACCGTTGCCGCCGAGCAGGGGGCGATCGGCCTCATCGTGTATGTGGCGCTCGTCGTCTTGGCCCTGATCGTGGTCTTCACCGGCGCGTCGGCGACCGCGGCGACCGCGGCGACCGCGGCGGGCTTCGTGGCGATGGTGGTCCACAGCCTCGGCTATGCGGCTTTCACCATCGATCCGGCGACCTGGGCCTTGCTGGGGCTCGGCGTCGCGCTGCGGGGCGCGGGGCCGGCGGTCAGCGACGCGGCCGTCGACGACCGAGGCGGCCCCGGCATCGTCCGGCCAACTCACGAGCCTCGTCCGGCCACCGTCGAGTAGACGATTGACTCCCATTTCCCGCACACACGCGGATCCGGGGTCAAACGTCTTGGCCCGGGCGAGGTAGTCGCGCGGTGTTCGAGTACCTGCGCCGGCTGGCGACCACGGGGGCTGCGTACACCGCCTCGAGCATCGTCTCGAAGCTGATCGCCGTCTTCCTGCTGCCGGTCTACACGCACTACCTCACCCCGGCCGATTACGGCGCGGCGGAGGTGATGCTCTCCTCCGTGATCGCCGCCAGCATCGTGGTGCGGTTCGGGATCATCGAGGCGATCCTGCGCTTCTACTACCTCGCGGGGGAGAGCCCCGCTCGGGTGGTGTCGACCGGCTTCGCCTCGCTGTTCTGGGGGGCGACCGTCGCTGCGGCCATCGCGCTCCCGTTTGCGGGAGCGATCTCGGAGGCCCTGCTGCGCCACCAGGACGCCGGCCTCGCGCGGCTCGCGATCCTCGGGCTCTGGACCTTGACCATGTACGAGTACGCCCTCACCCTGCTGCGCCTCGACGAGCGTGCCCGCGCCTACTTCGGGATCACGGTCGCGAATGTCCTGGTGACGATCCCGTTCACCGTCTGGCTGGTCGTGGTCGAAGGCGAGCGGGCGAACGGCATCCTCCTGGGGACCTACGCGACGGGAGCCCTGTTCACGGTCTGGATGCTGTGGCGCGAGCGTCGCCGCCTCTCGTTCCTCCCGGACCGGGGCCTCTTGCGAAGGATGTTCCGGTTCGGGCTGCCGACGATGCCGGCGGAGCTGTCGCTCTACTCCCTGAACTTCATCGACCGCATCATCCTGGTCCGCTTTGCCGGCCTGGCCGAAGCCGGCCTGTACGCGCTCGCCGTCAAGTTCGCTCAGGGCATGCAGGTGCTGGCTCGGGGGTTTCAGCTGGCCTGGCCGCCCCTCGCCTACTCGATCCGCGACGACGAGGAGGCGCGCCGCGTGTACGCGGCGATCCTCACCTGGTTCGCCGCCGTTCTCGCCTTTGCGGTGACGGGCCTGTGGCTCGACGCGCGCTGGATCGTGCGCCTGCTCGCGGCCCCGGACTTCTTCCCCTCATACAAGGCGATCGGCCTGTTGGCGACGGGCATCGCCCTCTATGCCCTCTACCTCGGGATGGTCGTGATCCTGGGGCGCACCGGGCGCACCGAGTACAGCTTCCCGGCGACGATTGCCGCGGTGGCGACCAACGTGGCGCTCAACCTCGCCCTGGTGCCGTCCCACGGGATCGTCGGCGCGGGGCTGGCGCTCGTCGCCTCGTACCTCGTCGTCCTGGCGCTGATGTACCTGTTCACGCAGAGGCTCTTCCCGGTCCCGTACGAGTGGGCGCGGCTCGCCCTCGTGGTCGGATCCTCAGCGGCGCTGGTGGGCGCGGGGGAGGCTCTCTTGCCGACGGCGGGGCTGGCCGGGCTCGCGAGCCGAACGGCGTTGTGGCTCGCCTATCCGCTGGTCCTGTTCATGACCGGATTCCTGCACACCGAGGAGCGCTCGCGCCTGGGGGAGCTGCTGCGGCCGTCCGCGATCGCGGCGCGCGCGCGGACCCTCAGAGCGGAGACGGCGCCACCGGGCGGAGAGCCGGACCAGACCGAGCGCCTCGGTCCCGAGGTCTACGAGGCCGTGGCGCGCGACGAGGACCGGCCCGGGACCTGATCGGCCCTCGTCCTCTCCTCGCGCGAGGCCGCAAGCTGCATGTTGTAGGCCTCAGCGGCCTCGCGCATGCCCTCGCCATGGGCCGGGCGCAGCGCCTGGCGGGCGTGTAGCCAGTACCGCCGCGGGTCGTGTCCCGGCAGGACCGTCGCGGCGAGGGCCCGCGGCACGTAGGACCAGGCCCACAGAACGCGGCAGAGGGCAGCGGCGGGGGCCGAGTGATGCTTGCGCATGTAGGTCTCGCGGCCACGATGGAACTGGACGATGCGCCTGGACCCGGCGGAGCGATCGGTCGCCAGCTGCTCGCGGTGGATCGCCCTCGCGGCCGGCACGTGGAGGATGCGCCAGCCCGCATCGTGGAGCCGCTTCTGGAAGTCCACCTCCTCCGAGTAGACGAAGAAGTCCGGGTCCAGGTAGCCGACGGCGGCGGCGGCCTCGCGCCGCACGAGCATGGTGCAGGACTGCACCCAGCCGACCTCGCGGGGGAGCCCGTCCCCATTCCGCCGGCCACTCTCGGTCACCAGCCAACGGTGGAGGAAGAGCGCCTGGGCGAATGCCGGGCCCGGGCCCGGAAACCGCCAGGCGCATGCGACCGCGGCGCCGTCTGGGTCCACGAGCTGGGCGCCCGCGACGGCGGCACCCCGGTCGGCCTCGAGCGCGTCGAGGAGCACCCGCGCGGCGCCCTCCAGGATCTCGGAGTCCTCGTTCAAGAGCAGGCAGAAGCGACCCCGGGCTTCCCGGAGCAGGAGGGTGTTGTTCTCCGCGAGCCCCGCCCGCCGCTCGCGAGCCAGCAGGCGAACCTCCGGAAACCGGGCCGCGACGGCGTCGACCGAGCCGTCGTCCGACGCGTTGTCCAACACCAGCACCTCGTGATCGATCCCGGCCGGGTGGGTGCGCCGGATCGCCTCCAGGCAGCTGAGCAGGAGCTCCCGGCCGTTCGTGTTGACCACGCAGTAGGAAACCTCCACCGCCACAATCCTGGCGGATGAAGGTCCAGATCGTCGATCCGCCGGCGTACACGCCGCCCTACGACCGGTCGCTCTGCGCTGCTCTGGCGCGCTCCGGGGCAGACGTCGAGCTGGTCACGAGCAGGTTCTCGCACGGGACCGTGCCGCCGGCCGAGGGGTATCGGGTATCCGAGCTCTTCTACCGGCGCTCCGGTGGGCGCCCCGGTGGGGGATTCCCAAGGCGGGCGCTCAAGGCGGCCGAGCACCTCGGGGACATGGTGCGCTACCGGCGCAACGGCGGCGCCGCCGACGTCGTGCACTATCAGTGGCTTCCGCTTCCGGCCGTGGACGGCCGGCTGCTGCCGCCCACCCGTCCGCGCGTGCTCACGGCTCACGGGGTCCTCCGTGAGGAGGGATTCTCCAGACGCCTCGCGCGGGGGCTCCAGGGCCTGCTCGAGCGGATGGACGCGATCGTCACCCTCTCCGAGCATGGCGCCCGCCGGCTTCGCGACGAGGCGCGGGTCGAGGGGAGCCGGGTGCGGGTGATCCCGCACGGCGCCCTGGACTACCTGACCCGGCTGCCCGACGAGGCGCCTCTGCCCGAGGAGCTGGCCGGGGTGGAGGGCCCGGTGATCCTCTGCTTCGGGCTGATCAGGCCGTACAAGGGCGTGGACGTGCTGCTCGACGCCTTCCGCTCGATCGACGGAGCCGAGCTCTGGGTCGTCGGGAGGCCGCTGGGGATCTCGATGGACGAGCTGTGGGGCGCCGCGTCGCGGGCAGCAAGCCGGGTGAGGTTCGTCCCGCGCTTCGTCCCCGACCGCGAGCTGCCGGCGTACTTTCGTCGCGCCGACCTGGTGGTCCTCCCGCACCGCGACGCCGAGCAGTCCGGCGTCCTCTTCGCCGCGCTCGCGTTCGGCAATGCGATCGTGATGAGCGACGTGGGGGGATTCGCGGAGGTTGCCGCGCACGGTGCCGGACAGCTCGTGCCCCCTGGTGACCCGGCGGCCCTGGCCGACGCGATCGAGGGCCTCCTGGACGACCCCGGCGCCCGCGATCGCCTCGCGGCGTCGGCGCGGAAGGCCGCCGCGGGCCCGTACTCGTGGGACGCCGTGGCGGCACAGACGATGGCGCTCTATGGGGAGTTGCGCGGGTGATCGCCCTGGAGGTCGTCTTCTGGGCGGCTGCGGCCCTGCTCGTCTACACCCACCTCGGGTATCCGGCGCTGCTCTGGGCGCTGGCTCGAGGACGTGGAGGAGCGGAGGCCGCGGCGGATGGTGGCGAACCGCTGCCGAGCGTGTCGTTGATCATCGCCGCCCACGACGAGGAGGCGGTGATCGAGGCCAAGGTTCGAGAGGCCGGCGAGCTCGACTATCCGCGTGAGAGCCTCCAGGTGGTTGTCGCCTCGGACGGCTCCGCCGATCGCACGGTGGCGCTCGCCCGAGAGGCGGGCGCCGACCTGGTGCTCGACCTGCCGCGCGGCGGCAAGGTGGCAGCGCTCAACGCGGCGGTGGAGCGGTCCAGTGGCGAGGTCCTCGCCTTCTCGGACGCCAACAGCTTCTGGGAGGGCGACGCGCTTCGCCGTCTGGTGGCCCGCTTCGCGGATCCCGCGGTGGGCTACGTCTGCGGCCAGGTCCGGTTCGACGGAACGGGTGCGGTCAACGAGGAGGGCCTCTACTGGCGCTATGAGATGGCGGTCCGCGAGCTCGAGTCGAGCCTCGGCGGAGTGACCGCGGGCAACGGCGCGATCAACGCGATTCGCCGGACGGCGTATCTGTTTCTCGAGCCGACCCGCGGCCAGGACATCTCCTTTCCGTTCGAGCTCCAAAAGCGCGGCTGGCGGTCGGTGTACGAGCCCGGAGCCCTGGCGCGCGAGCGCCTCGCCGCCTCGATCGGCGGGGAATTCGGTCGGAAGCGGCGGATGATGGCCGGCGCCTGGGCCACGATGTTGCGCCACGGGCTGCTGTCGGTGCGCGGCTACAGCCCGCTGTACGCGCTCGAGGTGTTCTCGCACCGCGTTTTGCGCTACGCGTCCCCGCTTCTCCACCTGGTCGCCCTTGGGGCCAACATCGCCCTGCTCGGCGAGGGCACGGTGTACGCTGTCACTCTCGCCTGCCAGGTCGCCCTGCTGGTCGCGGCCGCGCTGGGCGCGGTGGTGCCGCTGCGCCCGTTCCGGATCGCCCACTACTACGTAGCGGTCACGGCGGCGAGCGCCGTCGGCCTATGGGACTACCTGCGTCACGGCGTGCCGCGGACGTGGGAGAAGGCCGAGGGCACCAGGTGACGCCCGGCTGCGTCGGGGGCTGATGGACGAGTCCGTGCGAAACGGCCTACCGCGGGCCCTCGACGTCGCGCTGGCGTCGATCGGTCTCGCGCTGGCCAGCCCCTTCTTGCTGATCGCGGCGATCGCGATCAAGCTCGACTCGCGCGGCCCGGCGATCTATCGCCAGCCGCGGGCCGGCAGGCACGGCGACCTGTTCGAGCTGCTCAAGCTCCGCACGATGACGCTGGGCGCCGACCCGGTTGGCGTCGGCACGCCGGTCCTGGAAGGCGACCCACGGGTCACTCGGGTGGGCCGGCTGCTGCGCCGAATCTCGCTCGACGAGGCGCCTAACCTGGTCAATGTCCTGCGCGGCGAGATGGCGATCGTGGGCCCGCGACCGACGCTGGCGGCCCAGGTCGAGCTCTACGACGCGCGCCAGCGCCGCCGCCTGGAGGTCAAGCCGGGGCTCACCGGCTGGGCGCAGGTGAACGGCCGGGCGGGCATCCCGTGGGAGGAGCGGATCGAGCTCGACGTCTGGTATGTCGAGCACCGGTCGTTCGGACTCGACCTGCGGATCCTGGCCCGTACCGCCCGCATGCTGGTCACCGGCCACGGGCTATACGGGTAGTAGGGTCCGCCGGCGATGGCCGCGACGATCGAGCTGCGCGACTTCAGGCCCGACGACGCTCCGGCCGTCCACCGTTGGTTCAACGACCCGCGGGTGACCGCGGACCTCGTCGGCAGCCGCGATGCGTTCACCGAGGAGGACGCGCGAAGCTGGGTCGAGCGCGCGATGGATGCGAGCCGCGACCGCAAGTGGGCGATCCTCCTCGATGGTGGAGAGGAGCCGGTGGGATTCGTGGCGCTGTTCGGGCTGGAGCGTGAGACCGGCCCCGAGCTGGCCGTGTTGGTTGGCGACCCCGAGGCCTGGGGCAAGGGCGTCGCCCGAGAGGCGGAGCGCCAGGCCTGCGTGCACGCGTTCGACGACTACAGCACCCACCGCATACACGCCGAGATCCCGGCCACCAACCGGGCGGCCCAGAAGGTCGTGACACACCTCGGCTTCCAGCGCGAGGGCGTGATGCGCAAGGCGATCCGCCGTGGCGAGGAGTCAGTGGACAACGAGATCTGGGGCCTGTTGCCGGAGGAGTTCACTGGCCGGGGGGAACCGGAGAGCTGATCGGCGAGGGCGAACCGCTCGCCGCCGCCCTCCTGCCGGACCGAGGGGCCGCGGCGGAGACGGATGACTTCTTTCGATCGCGCGCCTTCTTCGACGCCGAGGGCGTGACCCACACGCTGCGAGTGGCGATCGGCGAGGCGTCGATCGCGCTGCCCGTGCTGGTCCGGGATCTCCCCAACGTGGGGCTGGCGGACGCGGTCTCTCCCTACGGCTATCCGGGCGGCGCGGTCGGCGAGGGCTTCTGGCTGCCCCCGGACCCCGCTGCGATCGACTGGTCCGACACCGGGCTGGTGAGCCTGTTCGTTCGAGAGCGTCTCGGCGCCGAGCCATGCCTCGCCGGGGCCACGCTGCGCTCCACGGTGCAGATACACGAGCCCGCGCGAGACCGCAGGCTTCGCACTCGCTTCGCCGAGCAGATTCGACGCAACGCGAGGCTGGGCTACCGCGTCGAAGTGACCCCCGGCCCCGACGCCCCCGACGCGGACCGCTCGAGCTTTCATTCCATGTACACCGAGACGATGGAGCGCGCTGGAGCCGCGGACCGCTACTTCTTCGACCTCGGCTATCTCAGCCGCGTGCTGGCGTTCGAGCGCTCATGGTTGATCCTCTGTCGGGACCCGGACGGGTCCGCGGCCGCGGGTGCGATCGCAGGGCACTCGGACGGTCTGCTCCACTACTACCTGGGAGGCACGGCCGGGGCCCGGCTTCCGCACTCGCCGTTCAAGAACGTGGTGGATGCGATGGTCGGACTCGCCGATGAGATGGGCGCGCCGCTCAACCTGGGCGGCGGGGTTCGGCCCGGCGACGGGCTGGAGGACTTCAAGCGGGGGTTCGCAAACGCGGAGCTCCCGTTTCACACCCACGAGGTCGTCTGCGACCGGGCGGCCTATGACCGCCTCAGTGGCAGAGCCAAGACCGACTACTTCCCCGCGTACCGCTCGCCGCAGGGGTAGCTACAGCCCCGCCGGGAAGTTCGCCGCCGGCTTGGTGGGGAAGGAGCCGGGCTTTCCGTAGCCGACGGAGATGTTGTCGTGATCCTTCATCACGTAGTTGACCGGGTCGCCGACCTTCTTGCCGTTCACGTAGACGCTCAGCTTGTCGTCCCCCTTTTGCTCGTAGGGGCCCAGCTGGTCGTTCGAGAACCTGACGCCCCAGACGGCGAAGAACTGGCCGATCGTGAAGGGGTATTCCTGGTCGGCCTCCATGTGGACGATGCCGCTGGTGTCGTGCGTGTGGATGGGGGAGAACGGGCCGGTCGGCTCCTTGAGCCCGATGTTGGCCGGAACCGTCACCGGCTTGCCGTTCACGTAGACGTGGAGGAAGGAGTGGATGTGGAAGATCTGCTCGTTCAACCCGGGGAGGCCCAGGGCCTGCAGGCGCTCCGCGAGGTGGTCGTACTCGGGATCCCATGGGGGCGGGGTGGTCTGAACCCCGACCTCGGCCGCCGCGGGCACCGAGTTGGGGTTGGTGCTCGCCGAGCTCGAGCTGTCGGAGCCGCCGCTCGCGATCACGACGACGATGCCGATCACCACGGCGAGGGTCAACAGGCCGGCGACCCCGTACCCCACCAACTGGCGCCGCTTTGCGGCGGCGGCCTCGCGCTCCTCGGCTTCGCGCCGCGCCGCGCGGCGCTGCTCCCGCTCATCCTTGCGGCTCGCCATCAGGCGGGTCAGGGTAGCGAACGCGAGGCCATGGGCCTCCGGGCTCAGCCCTCGACTGCCCGCGCGGAAGCCGTCTCCGCGGCCTCGCGAGACGCGTAGACGTCGTCGAGAAACCGGGCGAGCTCGTCGTTGAGCCTCGCGGGCGAAACGCGCCATTCGAGAATCGAGTTGGCGTCGATGAGCCGGGCGTTCGACAGCTCGTCGACCAGCATGTCGGCGTCCGAGAAGGGATGAAGCGGATCAGCGGGGTGCCCGATGACGAGCGCCGGGTGCGTGATCCCTCGGCGCACCTCCGACGCGGGCGCGGCGCCTCCGAACAGCACGCCCTCGAGCACCGCCCTCGACGCGTCCGGGTCCCGCCGAAGCCAGTCGAGGAAGATGTCAACGAGATAGTGCGATCGGGGGACTCGCCTCAGGGTCTCGGAGAGGGGAACCAGGAGCGGCTTCCCGAAGCGCAGGCCCAGCAGGATCGGGGTGAAGATCAGCGCGGCACCGAGGAGCGCATCCTCGAGCACCGGCATCTCGATGAACAGCGCTCCGGCGCGATCGGGGTGATGCACGGCCAGCTCGAGCGCCACATTGGCCCCCAGCGACGTCCCGCCGACGACGGGGGAGCTCAGCTCGAGATGCTCGATCAGCGCCGCGAGCTGGTTCGCGAACGAGTTCATCGAGTAGATGCGCATGTCGTCCGGCTTGTCGGACCTGCCGTGTCCGAGCAGGTCGACGATGATCACCCGGTTCCCACGCGACGCGATCTCCGGCGCGAGCCGGTCGTACATGCGCCGGTTCATGAGCAGGCCGTGTACAAGGACGAGCACGCGATCCCCCTCGCCGTGGACCTCGTACTCCATCCGGTGACCGTGAAAGCGGAGCGACCCCTGGTCGGCCATCGCGGTAGCCCAGTCTATTCGACGCTCACGGGCGCCGACGCTGACTCGCCGCCGGCCCGTTCCCAGGGCCGGGAGGCGCGCAGGGCGCTCAGCACGGCGCGCGTGCCCGGGGCCCGGTTGAGCGCGTAGAAGTGGATGCCGGGAGCGCCGCGGGCCAGGAGCTCCTCGCACTGCCGCGCGGCGTAGGCGACCCCAAGGAGCGTCTCCGCCTCGGGATCGCCGCCGAGCCCATCCATGGCGGCCGACAGCTCGGGCGGAATCGACGCGTCGCAAAGGTCGCAGATGCGGGACACCTGCGCGTAGCTCGCGATCGGAATCACGCCTGGGATGATCGGGATGTCGATGCCGGCTTCACGGGCCGCCGCGACGAACTTGAAGTACACCCGGTTGTCGAAGAAGAGCTGTGTGATCAGAAACCGCGCGCCGGCCTCGACCTTCGTCCTCAGGTACGCGAGGTCCGCCTCGAGGCTCGGTGCCTCGGGATGCACCTCCGGAAAGCACGCGCCGCCGATCGCGAAGCCGTAGCGTTCGGAGATGAATCCCGCCAGCTCCGCGGCGCTGGACAAGCCGCCGGCGGGCGCCCGAAACTCGGCCTCCCCGCGCGGCGGGTCGCCGCGCAGGGCGAGCACGTTCTCGATCCCCGCCCCCTCAAATCGATCGAGGATCTCCACCAGCCCCTCGCGCGTCTCGCCGACGCAGCTCAGATGCGCCATCGCCTCGAGGCCGTGCTCGCGCTTGATCCTCGTCGCGATCTCGACGGTCCCGTCCCTGGTCGCGCCGCCCGCCCCGTAGGTGACGGACACGAAGTCCGGCTCCAGGGGCTTCAGCGCCTCGACGGTCTCGAAGAGGCTGTCGACTCCCTCGGGCGTCTTCGGCGGGAAGAACTCGATCGAGAAGACCGGCCCGGTGTGGGATAGGCGCTGGTCGATCCGCATCGTCGGAGGATGGTAGAGGCGGCGCCCACGAAACCATGTCGGCCCAATCGAGTACCTCGTGCATGGCGACGCAGGCCCCGAAGGCGGCGGTGGAGGCACAACGCGAGCCGAACTTCCTGCTCGCCAAGCCGGAGCGGCGGCTGCTTCGGTGGATCGCGGCGCGGCTCCCCCGGTGGGTGCTGCCGGACGACCTGACCGCGCTCGGCGTGCTCTCGGCGTTCGCCATCTGCGCCGCGTACCAGCTCTCCAACCACAGTCTCGACTGGCTGTGGGTGGCGAGCGCGCTCCTGGTGGTCCACTGGCTTGGCGACTCGCTCGACGGCACCCTCGCCCGCGTTCGCCACATCGAGCGGCCCACCTACGGCTACTACCTCGACCACCTCGTGGACGCGGTCTCCACGGCCGCCATCGGGATCGGCCTCGGCCTGTCCCCGTTCATGCTCCTCTCGGTCGGGACCCTGATCGTCGTCGCCTATCTGGTGCTGTCGATCAACGTCTACCTGGAGAGCTACGCCTTCGGCCGATTCAGCATCGGCTACGGGCTGCTCGGTCCCACCGAGCTGCGCCTGGTCCTGATCGCCCTGAACGTCGCGCTCGCCCTCCACCTGGGCCTCGACTTCAGCGTTGGCCATCTCCAGATGACGATCCTCGACCTCATCGGCCTGGCGATCGCGGGCACGATGATCACGCTCCTGGTGGCCCGCGTCGCTCGCAACCTGCGAGAGCTGGCCAGGCGTGAGCCCGCTGCTCCGCGGCGGGGCTGAAGGTCGGCGGGCCTACGCGGGCCGGCCGGGCGCGAGGTTCCAGCTGACGATGACCGGAAGCCCGTGCTCGTAGCCGAGCCTGCACACGGCGCCCGTCCCGAGCGCCAGGAGCCCGCCGTCCGAGGGCGGGAGGGCGACCCAGCGGGCCCCCAGAACCCTCAGCATGTGGCCGTGGCCGAAGGCGATTACGTCGCCGTCGGCGGCGCGCACCTCGGCGATCACTCGATCCGCCCGCCCGCCCACGTCGGCGGCCGTCTCGCCGTTCGGACAACCGTCGCGCCAAAGGCTCCAATCGGGGCGGCGCTCCTGGATCTCGGGCGTGGTCAACCCCTCGTAGTCGCCGTAGTCCCACTCGCGGAGGTCCTCCCGAACCTGGGCCCCGTCGCCGTGGCGCGCGAGCTCGCACGTCTCCACCGCGCGGCGAAGCGGGCTGGTGAGCACGAGCCCGAAGATGCCCCCGGCAAGGAGATCGGCGAGCGCTCGGGCCCGCTCCCGCCCGTTCTCGGTGAGCGGCAGGTCTGTGCGCCCGGTGTGCCGCCCGTTGAGGCTCCACTCCGTTTCGCCGTGGCGCGCCAGCAGTAGCTGACTCATGGCCGCAGGCTAGCCGAGGGGTTCGGCGTCGCCGTCGAATTCAGGGCGAGCATAAGGACGCTTCCCCGCCGCGCGGGCGACCATCGCAAGCGTGCCGAGCACGATGCGTTGGGTCCAGCGCGGCGGGCCGGCGAGGAAGGTCCCTGGAACGAGGAGGTCGTGCAGCGTGAGCATGTTCTGGAGCCGGCCGCCGATCGCCCCGTCCTCGCCGACCTTTCCACGTTGCGCGAAGGCGAAGTAGGTCTCGAAATATCCCTGGACCCCGCCGGTCAGCTCGCGGAGCGGCCGGTCGCTGGCGATGATCTGGCGGACGACGAGCGTGTCCTGGCCAACGTTCCATGGGTGGCCGTGGTGGGCGAAGGCGGGGACCTCGTACTCGAATGGAGCCGTTGCCGTGCGCTCGGCGCCGTCGAGCCGATAGCCGGCGGCTCCCTCCAGTACGCGCCAGACCTCCGGGCCGTCCGGGTGGTAGTGGTCGGTTGCAACCAGACGCTTGCCGGGAGGCACCCGCCACTCCATCTCGAGCCGCGTGCCCCCGCTGGCGCCCGGCGTCGTCACGAGCGTCATCGCCAGGCCACCGGGGGCGCTCACCGACTGGCCCGGCTCACCGACGCGCATCTCCTTTGCTCCCATCGGGGAGCGATCGTAACCGCCACACCTGGGGCGGGCTTCCCCTCGAGCCCCCGGTCCGACAGTATGTAGAGGACATGCGAGGCCACCAGGGGAGCGGCGTCCCCGGCACCATGCCTCGCGCCCAGACCCAGGAGGGAGAGCTGATGGCCAAGGAACCGCGTTCACTGCATGGGAAGGTCGTCGCGATCACCGGCGGCGCCCGCGGTATCGGCAAGGCGACCGCCGAGGCGCTCGCGCGAGAGGGCGCCGAGATCGCCATCGGCGACCTGGACAAGCCGCTCGCGGACGAGGTGGCGAGCTCGCTCGGGACCGAGGCCATCGGGCTCGAGGTCGACGTCACGGATCGTGACTCGTTCGCCAACTTCCTCGATCAGGTCTCCGAGCGACTGGGCCCCATCGACGTGATGATCAACAACGCCGGCATCATGCCCATCGGCCCGTTCGTCGAGGAGACCGACGCCACCGCGCAGCGAATGGTGGACATCAACCTCCACGGGGTCATCTACGGAACGAAGCTGGCGATCCCCGGGATGGCGCAACGGGGCGCCGGGCACATCGTCAACATCGCGTCTCAGGCTGGCAAGGTCGGGCTCCCCGGCGGCGCCACCTACTGCGCGACCAAGCACGCCGTGGTCGGCCTGAGCGAGGCGGTGCGCGCCGAGCTCCGCGATACCGGGATCGAGGTCTCGGTGGTCATGCCCGCGGTGGTCAACACCGAGCTCGGATCGGGCCTGCCGGAGACGCGCGGCGTCCAAAAGCTCGAGCCGGAGGACGTTGCAGGGGCGATCGTCGATGCGCTCAAGCTCCCGAAGTTCGACGTCTGGGTTCCCGCATCGAGCGCGGTGATCGACAAGGTGATTCATCCGCTCCCGAGGCGCGCGAAGGAAGCCATCGCCCGCTTCATGAGGGCCGACAGGGTGCTCGCCGCGCCCGACCGCGCGGAGCGGGCGGCCTATGAGGACCGCGCCGCCCGCCCGGATGGCGGGCGAGGGACGAAGGCACCCGAGGAGGAAGAATCCGAGGAGAAGAGCCCGTCGCTGTCCTAGCGGCGCCCGCTAGGAGCCGCTGAACTCAGGCTCTCGCTTCTCGACGAACGCCGCGGCGCCCTCGAGGAAGTCCTTGGTTCGTCCGAGCCCATGCTGTAGGTCGGCCTCGAGGTCCAGCTGCGCGTCGAGGTCGCCGTAGATGAACCTGTTGAGCGCCTCCTTCGAGCTGGCGTAGGAACGCGTCGGGCCGGCTGCGAGAGCCTCGACGAGTGCGTTGGCGCGGTCCATCAGCTCGTCGTCGGGATGGACCCAGTTGGCGAGGCCCCATTCGAGGGCCTTGGCGGCGGGAATCCGCTCGCCTAGCAGCGCCATCTGAAACGCGCGCGCCTTGCCCACGGCCGGGGGCACGAACGCCGTCGAGCCCCCGTCCGGCATCAGCCCGATGTTCACGAAGGCCAGGCCGAAGAACGAGGACTCCGCTGCGATCACCAGGTCGCACGCGAGTGCAAGCGAGCAACCGATCCCGACGGCGGGCCCGTTGACCGCCGCCACCACGGGCTTCGGCAGGCGCCGAACGCCGGCGATCGCCGGGTGGTAGCTCTCGTGGAGCTCCCGCCTGATGTCGGGCATGCCGTCGTCGGCCAGCTCGAAGCCCGCCTTCAAGTCGGCGCCGGAGGAGAAACCGCGACCGGCGCCGGTGATGAGGACGGCGCGCACGGATTCGTCCGCGGCCTCCTTCTCCACGACCTGCTTCAGCTCGCTGCCGAACTGCGCCGTCCAGGCGTTGAGCGTGTCGGGTCGGTTCAGCGTCAGCCGTCCGACGGCGCCGGCCTGTTCCCAGATCAGCGTCTCGTAGCCCGAGGGCGGGCTCCCTTGGCTGGTCGCGGTGGTCATAGGGTTCTCCTTTCGCGGTGCTCGGCATGCTCCTTAGAGCTCTCGTCTCATCCTCCCGCCGGGGACGGGCCTTCGCAACTCCGGCTCAGCGCCGACCCGTGGTGGAGGACGGAGTGAGCGATCAGTTCCGGGGTCCCTTGGAGTCGAAGGGGTACGAGGATGAGTGAGAGGAGGACGGGATGACGACCAACGGGGACCGAGCCCAGATTGCCCGCGCCGCCTACGTTGCCTTCGCAACGGGCGACCGTGACGCGATGGAGGGACTCCTCGCACGCGACTACGCCTTCTACAGCCCACCTGACCCGGGGCTGGATCGAGCGGGCTACTTCGACCGATGCTGGCCCCACTCCGGGAACCAGCATCGGTTCGAGTTCGTGCGGGTGATCGAGTCCGGCGACGAGGTCGTCGTCACCTATGAGGCGACGAGGGTCGATGGCAGCCGGTTTCGCAACACCGAGGTGCTGACCTTCGATGGTGATGAGATTGCCAGGACCGAGGTCTACTTCGGGTGGGACCTCGACTGATCCGTCGACCCCTGGGCGCCGATGGCGGTGTGCTCGACGAGTGCAGGGGTACCCCTTAGCTGGATCGCGATTCGCCAGGGCATGTGGAAGGCTCCAGGCATGAACAAGGCCGAACAGCTGATCGGCGGGGTCGACTTCATCGCCGTCCCCACCAGGAATTGCGAGGCCGCCCGCAGTTCTACGGCGAGGTGCTCGGGCTTCACGTCGACGATTTCGAGGCCGCGAAGACGGAGCTCCAATCGCGCGGCGTGGAGTTCGTCAGCGACGTGATCGACAGCGGCGTCTGCTGGCAGGCGATCTTCCGCGACCCGGACGGCAACGCGCTCGCAGTTCATCATCGCTACGCGTCCGCCTGAGCCAGGGAGGATCACGGCCATGGACCAGCCCACCGCGGAAGAAGCCCTGAAGGCGCTCGAGCCGCTGGTCGGCGAGTGGACGCTGGAGGCTATCCCGCCGGGAGGCGAGCCCTGGCCGGGCGAGGCCCGGGCGGTCATCGAGTGGCACGACTCGGGCGCGCACCTGGTCGAGCGCTCGACGGTGGAGGTTCCGGAGGCGCCCAACGGGATCAAGATCATCGGGTGTGACGCCGCGAACGGGACGTACTACCAGCTCTACTCCGACGATCGCGGCGTCTGCCGCGTCTACGAGATGAGCATCGGCGACGGCGAGTGGAAGCTCTGGCGGGAGGGCCCGCCGTTCCCGCAGCGCTTCAGCGCGACATTCGAGGACGACGGCGCCACCATCGCCGGCCGGTGGGAGTTGGCGGAGGATGGCGCCAACTACACGACGGACTTCGACCTGATCTATCGGAGGGTCGAGTAGGTCTCCCTACAGAGGCGGGACGTTCTGGTTCCGGTGCAGGACGTTGCCCGGGTCGTAGCGGGTCTTCAGCGCGCGGAGGCGGTCGAATGAGTCGGCGCCGAACGCGGCCCGAACCCGCTCCAGGGGCTCGTCCGCCTGCATGTAGTTGGCGTAGCCGCCACTGATCGACCACGGCTCGATCGCCGCGGCGGTCTCCCGCGCCCAGGCGATGTGCTCATCGTCGACAGCCGGGTCGGTCCAGCTCGCCATCACGCTGAGGTTGAAGGCGGCATCTCGATAGCCGAGCGCGGCGCTGTCCGGGTCAACGTCCTTGGGCGCCCCGCGCAGCGACTCGATCAAGATCGCGCCGGGCGGTTGATCCAACGCGGCCATGCTGTCGACCAGCACGTCGATCAGCTCGTCGCGGAGCTCGCGAACGAAATGTCCCTTCCAGTAGTTCCGATCCACGCCGTACCCCGGGTCGAAGACGCGTTGCTGGTCGAGGAAGCCCTGGGCGCGCACCCCGTCGTCAACCAGTCCCGCCGCCGCGCGCAGCGCGCGAACCTCGTCGGGGTCCGCCCCGGCGCCGGTGTAGCAGGGCGCTATCTCGAGGGTGGGCACGAGACTCTCGTCGGTTGAGAGCTGCGCCTGGATGCTGATCTCGCCGCCCGCATCCCGATCGACGTCGCGGAAGGCGCACAGCGCCTTGCGCACTCCCTCGCCGGCATAGCTCAGACGGCCGCCGATCACGCGCTCGACCGGGTGCAACAAGAACTTCGCGCGCGTCACCACGCCGAAGTTGCCTCCCCCTCCTCGGAGCCCCCAGAGCAACTCGGGCGACTCGTCGACGTTGGCGTGGACCGACTCGCCCGAGGGCGTCACCAGCTCGGCGGCA
>DATBFS010000142.1:0-15113 GCA_036558385.1 Solirubrobacterales bacterium
GGTCGTACTCCGCGGCCCCCTCCGAGATCGCCTCCCTGACGGTCTCGGCGAGCAGCAGGAAGCCGACGCTGTACCGGCCCCAGCTGGGATCGAACCCGGCCTGGTAGTAGGAGAAGCGCTCGCCCACCCGCCAGCCGTACCAACCCGCGACGGGGGTCGAGTCAACCTCGAGCAGGTAGAGCCGAAGCCACCCGCGCTGCTGCGCCTCGACCACGAACCGGCGGTGGAATTCGCGGGCCTTCGGGTCCACGATCGACGAGGCCACGTCGCGCCCGCTCCACCGCGCGTCGTGAAGCTGGAACAGGGTGCCGACGTCCCCGAGCGCCTCCTCCCCGGAGGCGGGCTTCTTGATGTGCACCTCGTGGTCTCGTTGCAGACCGCGCATCTTGCGGCCGACCTGGTTACGGAAGCCCCGGCTTCGCCCGGCCAAATACTCCTCCCAGCTCGACCCGTTCAGCTCGATGTACGGCAGGGCCTCGGGCGGATGCTGCACCGCGGTGAGCCGCGCCGGCCACGCGCGGGCGAGCTCGCGCCACCACCCGGCATCCGCATCCACGCGCCCGAGCTCGAGGCGGGATCGGTCCCCGAAACGATCCGCCAAAAGCGGCGCGGCGGCCGCGGCGATCCGCTCCTCGTCCTCGGGGGCGGCGACGGGATGGTAGATGTCGCCGTAGCGCGTACCCGGAAGCGATGCCCAGCGACGGCCCATCCGCGTACGGGTGTCGACGAAGGGCAACAGCCCGAGCACCGCCCCGTTGGCATCGCGGGCGACCACCACGGCGGGATCGCTTCCCGCGTGCAGCGTGCGGAGCGCCGCCAGGTACCACTCCGGGGTGACGAACGCGTTTCCGCGACCCGCCGCGAGCGATCGCCACGGCTCGATGACGGGCCCGAGGGCGTCCTCCCGGTCTATCAACTCCAGGTTCAAGCCGCCAGTCGGGAGCATCTACGGAAGCATTCCCGGCCGGCACGCTACCGCATAGGCTGCTCGCCGACGGACGGCCCTCGCCCCCAGAGAGCATCGTCGAGATGACTGCCCCGAACACCGAGGACGGTGCCCCGATGTGGGTCGTCCTTCCCACCTACAACGAGGCATCGAACATCGAGCCGATCGTCGCCGCCGTGCGCGAGCGCCTCAACCCGTCCGGTCACCTGCTCGTCGTGGACGATTCCTCGCCCGACGGCACGGGACAGATCGCGGACCGGCTCGCCGCCGCGCATTCGAACGTCTCCGTTCTCCACCGCCCGCGAAAGGAGGGCCTCGGCCCGGCCTACGTCGCCGGGTTTCGCGAGGCCCTGGCGGGGGGCGCTCGGCTCGTCGGCCAGATGGACGCCGACTTCTCCCACGATCCGGCCGACCTCCCCCGGTTGGTCGCCGCGTCCCGGCAGGCGGACCTCGTGCTCGGCTCCCGGTACGTGCCCGGCGGCGGGGTCGAGGAGTGGGGGCCGCTCCGCAGGCTGATCAGCCGCGGCGGGTGCGCCTACGCTCAGGCGGTCCTCGGGGTTCGCGTGCACGACCTCACCGGCGGGTTCAAGGTCTTTCGCCGCGAGGTCCTCGAGGCGATCGACCTGGCTTCGATCTCGGCGTTCGGCTACGCCTTCCAGGTCGAGACCACCTACCGGGCGATCCGCGCCGGCTTTCGGGTGGTCGAGCTGCCGATCGTCTTTCGCGACCGCCGGGTCGGCGAGTCCAAGATGACCCGGCGCATCGTCATGGAGGCCGCATGGCGCGTCCCGGCCATGCGCCTGCCCGGCTATCGGGCCGATTCCGCCGGCCGCGCCGGGCGCTAGCTCCAGGCGAACGTCCAGAGCTTGTTGCCGACGAAGTTCACCGGCATCGCGATCGCGATCGCGATCGCCTGCGACGGAAGCTCGGGCGCGCCGAGAAGGTCCACCAGGAGCGCCAGCACCGCGAGGTTGACGCCGAGCCCGCCGAGGCTCACGGCGAAGAACCGCGTGACCTGAAAGCCGGCGTGCCCGCCCTCCGCCGACTCCCTGAAGGTCCAGATCCTGTTCCAGAGGAAGTTGTTGGACACCGCGACGCAGAACGCGAGGACGGCGGCGAGGATGTGCTGGACGTCGAGGGTCAGGGTCAGGACCGCGAACACCGCCAGGTTGACCACGTAGCCAACGGCGCCGACGACACCGAACTGGAAGAGCTGGGCCCAGTTGGCCGGCCGCCGGGCGCCGAGGTGGATGCGGCGGATCATGCCCCAGGCCCAGTCGGCCGGACGCTGCAGCGCGCCCTTGGCCTGACCGGGCGCCTCGGAGCTCGCGATCAGGGAACCGGGAGCATGCTGGTGATCGGGCCGCGGGCCCGGGGTCGCTTGAGGCCCCTGCGGCATCGGGAAAGTATATGAATCGGGTCGGCGTGGATCCCGCGAACGAGGCGCCTTCAGCGAACCACCGAGCACCGCTCGGCGTCGTCGTCGCCGGCGTCGGCGCGATGCTCGCCTTCCTGGCGGCCACCAACCACTGGTACGGATGGGACCAGGGGATCAGGGCCACCAATGCCCTCGACACCGAGACCTACGCGAGCATCGCGGCCGCGGCGCCGGGGTTCCCGCACGTCGACATCGGATCCGCGTTCACCGAGCGGTTCGCGGTCCCCTGGGTCCTCGGCTCGGTCGGCGAGCTGTTCGGCGTTGGCCCTCACACGCCGTTTCGGGTCATGTTCGCGCTCTTCGTGATCGTCACGACCTGCCTCATGGTCGACATCTGCCGGCGGCTCCGGCTGGGCGCCTCCGCGACCCTGCTCTGCGTCGGGCTGTTCGCGCTCAACCCCTACGTCTTCCGGGGAGACGCAATCGCCCCGGGCCCCGTGGATGAGGCCTTCGCGACGGGGATGGCGATCGTGCTATGGGGCCTCGTGGCCGTGCGCTTCGCGGGAGTCCTCGCCGGATCGGTGGTCGCGATCCTGGGCCGCCAGAGCGCGCTCCTGGCGATCCCGGCCTCCGCGGTCTGGCTGTGGGCCGGGGAGGGCTGGCGAAGCAGGCCCGCCCGCGAGCGCGCCATCCGGGCCCTCCTCCCGATCGGCGTCGTGCTGGTCCTCTATGGGGTGATCAAGCTCTCGATCACGTCCTTCACCTACAGCTTCGCCCCCAGCATCCCGGGCGACACCGTGATCCCCGTGATCGGCCACCCGGGAAGCGCCTCGGCGCTCGCCACCCACCTGGCCCGGATCGCGGCGCCGCTGGTGCTGTGGGCCGGCGCCGTCGCGGGCGTGTTCGGCGGCCTCGTGCTCGCCGGAGCGCGCGTTCGGCCGCCCGTCGAGTTCTGGTGCGCGCTCCTGATCGCCGCCTCGATCATCGTGCAGCCGCTCGTCATCAGCCCGCACTTCCCGGGATTCGAGGCCAACGAGCAGCGCCTCACGGCGCTTGGCCTCTTCCCGCTCTGCGTGGGCCTCGCCTACCTGCTGCGCGACGCCACTACGTCGTCGAGAACCGCGCCCGTTTGGGCGCTCGTCGCCGGCGCCGGCGCGCTTGGAGCCGCCTCGCTCCACGACAAGTTCACCGTCGTCGGGCCCCAAGGCAACGGGCAGTTCATCGCGCTCCAGTTGCTCGCGGCGGCCGTCCTGGGCGCGTCACTCGCAGTCGTGGTCGGCCTGCGCGGAGGCGATTCCGCTGGGCTGAGCCGACGCGGCGCGGACATGGCGTGATCTAGACTGGACGCCGGCGCCCGTCCCGCCGTCCAATCCGCCGGGCGGACCCGGACATGGAGAGCATCACTGGCAGAAGGCCCCTCGTTGGCGTGCTCGGGCGGGGCCTCGCGGCGCCGGATAGAAACGGGCTCCTGGCCGGCTTGGCGGCGCTGGGGGCGATGGTCGCGCTCGATACATGGCTGGGCAGCGAGGTGCGGCTGGCGGCTCTGTTCGTGCTCACCCCGTTCATCCCGGCCGTCTTCGGAGGCGTCCTGGCGACCGTCGCGGTCGCGACGCTGGCGACCGTCGCGGCGTTCATCAGCCCGGTCTGGAACGCGGGCTTCGGGGAGACGGAGTACTGGATGAAGGCGGTCGGGGTCGTAGTCGGTGGGGCGTTCGCGATCATCGCCGCCAGAGCCAGGAACCGGGCCCGCATCACCACGAGGCGGTTCGCCCTGCTCGACGCGGTGGGCGCCATCGCGGATGGCTCGCTTCCGCTCGCCCAAACGCTTGACCGCGTCGTGGAGCTGATCGTTCCCGAGGCCGCCGACATGTGCATGGTCGATGCGATCCGCGACGGCCGAATCGTCAGGGCGGCCGTTCGGACGGCCGGACGCTCGGACTCCGACGAGGTCCAGGCGCGCATCCGGGAGCGGGAGCCCTCGGTGCCCACACGGTTCATCGAGGAGGAGCGCGCCTGGATGCAGATCCCGCATTTCCGCGGGCAGATGGATGCCGAGGACGTCCGTCGAATCGCCCACGACCCCGACGACCTCCAATTCCTGGAGTCCCTCGGTCTGCGCTCGTGGATCGTGGCCACCATGAGCGCTCGCGGGCGGACCCTCGGGACGCTGACCATGATCACGGCTTGGTCGGAGCGCACCTACACACCGGACGACGTGCGCTTCGCGCGCAGCCTCGCCACCCGCATCGGCCTCGCGCTCGACAACGCGGGCCTGTTCTCCGACCTGGAGAGCGTCGAGCGGCGCCTGGACGCGGTCATGTCGATGCTCGACGAGGCGGTCGTCGTCCACGACGCGCACGGGGAGCTCGTCTACTTGAACGACGCCGCGTCGCGCTGGCTGGGCTTCGGCGGCCCGGAGGAGGCTCTCGCGACGCCGCAGGACGAGCTGCTGCAACGCGTCCGGGTGTGGTCGGAGGACGGTGCGCGATTGGACGTGGGCGAGATCGCGAGCCGGCTTCGAGATCGTGGTCATGCGTGGCGCGGGTTGGTCCGAATCGAATCGGCGGGGCTGGCCGGAGAACGCTGGGCGGCGGTGGCCTGGGGGTCAATCGACGCGCCCGACGGCCGCACGCTGTATGCGGTGACGACCGCCGAGGACGTGACCGAGCTGAAGCGCTCGGAGTTCGCACAACAGCTCCTCGCCAGGACGGGGGAGCTCTTGGCCTCATCGATCGATTACCGAGAGACGCTCCAAGCGGTGGTCCGGCTCGCCGTGCCCGAGTTCGCGGATTGGTGCTCGATCAACATCCCCAACCGTGATGGCCTCGTGGAGCGCGTCGCGATCGCGCACGCCGACCCCGAGCGGATCGCCCTCGTCGAGAGCGTGCGCGAGCGGCACCCGATCCACCTCGACGACGGTAGCCCGCTCGCGGAGGTGATTCGCACCGGCTCGCCCCGGCTCCTGCCCGAGCGTCCATCCTCGGGGGACGATGCCCTCGACCAGGGTCGGGATGAGCTGATTCGCGGCGAGGCCACCGGCTCCGGGATGGCCGTGCCGATGACCGCCGGGGCCAAGGTCGTGGGCGTGCTGGTGTTCGCAAACGAGCCCCGGTCACGTCGGTTTGGCGAGAGCGATCTCGAGATCGCGATCGAGATCGCACGGCGGGCCGGGCTCGCCGCCGAGAATGCCCGACTCGCGGGCGAGCGAGCGGAGGTGGCGCACCTGCTCCAACGGGGGCTGTTGCCCGCCGCCGTCCCCGACCTGCGCGGCTTCGAGGTCGCGACGATGTATCGGCCCGCCGGCGAGGTCAACGAGGTCGGGGGCGACTTCTACGACGCCTTCGAGATCGACGGTGGGTGGATGGTTGCGATCGGCGACGTGATGGGGCGCGGCGCCGCGGCCGCTTCGCTGACCGGGCTGGCGCGCCACACGATCCGCACGGCCGGGCGGCTCACCGGCGATCCCCGGCAGGCCGCGAGCCTGGTGGACGAGAGCCTCAAGCGCGACCATGAGCTCCTGCTCTGCAGCGCGGTGATCCTCGTGCTGCCCGACGTCGAGGAGGACCCCGCCCGGCTCCCGATCCTCGTCGCCGGGCATCCACCGCCCCTCCGCCTCCGCAACGGGAAGGTCGACGAGGTCGGAAGCAGTGGCCCGCTGTTGGGGGCGCCCAACGAGCACCGGTGGGAGCTGACCACCGTGGAGCTGGGACTGGGCGACCAGCTCGTCCTCTACACCGATGGCGTCACCGAGGCCCGCGGCAAGCGCAACCGGTTCGGCGAGCGCCGACTGCGCCGAAGCGTTGCGAGCGCCGCCGATCCTCGCGCCGCGGTGGCCGCGGTCGAAACGGCTCTCGACTCGTTCATCGCCGGTGAGCCCGAGGACGACGCGGCGGTGCTTGCGATCATGCGCTCGAAGCGCACCGTCGCCGGAGCCGGGCCTGGCGCCCCCGACCGGGACCGGATCGGCGCGGTCGACGGGACGCGAGGGATGGTTTCCGGGCGCCGAAAAGAGGGTAGTGCGTTGACGAGTCCGGTCTCACGTCCACCTTCGGAGCGCTAGCAGCGCCGATCGAGCCCTTGTATGGAGCCGCGAACGAATACGAGCGCAGCCCCGGAGTTCCGTCTCAGGCTGCCCGCCGCGGCCGAGAATGTCGCTGTCGTTCGCCAGGCGCTTGGCGGGGCCCTGGGGGTGCTGGGCCTCGATGAGACCCGACTGCTGGACATCAACGCGGCGGTCAGCGAGGCGTGCAACAACGTGGTCGTCCACGCCTACCCGGACGCGGACGGGCCGATGGACGTCGACCTGCGGATCGGGAACATCGGGCTCGAGGTGCTCGTCTCGGACAGGGGGGTAGGGATTCGCCCCAACCGTCCGACGCCGGAGCTCGAGCTCCAGGGGCTGGGTCTGTCGCTCATCCAGACGCTCACCGAATGGGTCGAGTTCCTGGGCGGAGCCGACGAGGGAACGAAGGTCCGGATGGGCTTCAGCCTGGACGGCGGTCCGTCCGAGCCCGAGACGGGGGATTTGCCCGGAGGCGACGGCGAGGCACATGCGCCACCCGGGGAACTGAGCGTGGCGGTCTCCCCCGGCCCTCTGGCCGCTCCGGTGCTGGGGCGCATCATCTCGATGCTAGGAGCACGGGCGGGGTTCTCACTCGAGGGCGTCTCCGAAGCCCAGCTCGTGACGGATTCTCTCGCCGCGCACGCGCCGGCGGTCAGCATCGGGGACAAGGTCCAGCTCGGAATCGACAGCCCCGATGCCGAGCTCTTGATCAGGGTCGGGCCGCTCGAGGACGGCGGCGCCGAGCGGGTCGTGGACTCCTCCGCCCTGGGCAACCTCCCGCCCGTCCTGGAGCGGCTGACGAACGACCGCCGGGTCGAGAGCTACGAGGGCGGCGAGCTTCTCTGCCTGAGCCTCGTCAACTCTCGTTGACGGGCCGCGCTCCGACCGCGTCGGGGTCGTCCACGATCTCCAGGCGCTGATCGAGCTGCGTGAGGCTGAGCAGCCGGTCGACCGCCTTCGCCCCCCGGACCACCACGAGCCGCCGCCCCGCCGAGCGAGCGCGCTCATTCGCGGCGATCAACGCGCGCAAGCCGGTGGAGTCGATGAACGCAACGTCGCGAAGGTCGAGGATCAGGGTGTCGGTCGCCGCCGACTCGAGCGCGGCGAGCTCTTCCTCGAAGTGCGGCGAGTTGACGATGTCGAGCTCCCCCGCGATGGCGACTCGAAGCTGATCTCCCCGCTGCTCCGTTGTGAGGTCGAGGGGCGGCATCGGTGCACGCGCACGATACAGGGGCGGTTGTGCCGGGCCAGCCTCTCGGTGGACGACGTCTAGCCGCCCTCGCCGCGGACCGCCTCGAGCAGCTCACGGAGCGCCTTGCGCATGATCCTCGACACCTGCATCTGCGAGATCCCGAGGCGGCGCCCGATCTCGTACTGGTTCAGATCCTCCTCGAAGCGCAACCGCAGCACGAGCTCCTCTCGATCGTCGAGCGCCGCCGCGGCGGCGGCCATCTGAGACTCGACCGCGTCGTAGCCGAGCTCCTCTCCGCCCACCGTCTCGACCAGCGGCGTCGGGTCCTGGTCGGACCAGCCCCGTGGCGCATCAAGCGACAGCGTGCGGCGGGCCTCGTCGGCCTGAAGCGCCTCCGAGACCTCCTCCTCGGACAGGCCCAGGCGAGTGGCGATCTCGGCAACGGTCGGGCTCCTGCCCCGCTCGTCGCCCAGCGCCTGCGCCGCCTCGGACACGGCCATGGCCCGTTCCTGGAGCCCTCGTGGTAGGTGGACCTCCCAGACCCGGTCACGGAAGTGTCGCCGGAGCTCCCCGAGGATGGTGGGCGCCGCGTACGCGATGAAGCTCGACCCGCGACTCTCATCGAAGCCGTCGAGCGCCTTCACCAGCCCCAGGTTGGCCACCTGGATCAGGTCCTCGAGCTGCTCGGAGGCCCCCCGGTAGCGCATGGCGAGCGAGCGCGCCAGCGGCAGGAAGCGCTCGGTGAGCTCCGCCTTGAGCTCGGGGTCACGGGTCCGCGCATAGCGGCGAAGAAGCTCGCTCTCGTCCACGATCGATGCCGGCGCCAGCCCCGCGTCGTCACGGCTTCGGGGGGCGGGCCCGGTCGCCCCCGACAACGGTAGCGAACGCCGCCGGCCCTCAATCGTCGATGGCGAGGACCGCGACCACGGCGTCGTCCACCGTCTCGAAGACGGGGATCGTCTTGTCGATCGCGGTCAACGCCAGGAGCTTGCGGACCTCGCCCCCCTGGCTCACGAGCGCGACGTGCGACTCGCCGTTCTGGGCGGGCTTCGTCCCGTGGAGCAGAGTGGCGAGGCCGGTCGAATCGATGAACTGACAGTCGCTGAGATCGACGACCAGGGGACGTTCGGAGTCCTTGGCCGCGCCGTCAAGGAGCTCGCGGACCTGCGGGCTCGTGGCGATGTCGAGTTCGCCGGTGATCGCGATGATCCTCACGCCGTCGAGGACCCGCTCGGTTGCCTGGAAGCCGTGCCCGTTCAAGATCACTCCTGGTCGCGGAAACTGTGCTGCCGGACCACCGTACCCCGGATGGGCGCGCGATGGCAATGCTCGAGAGCCGGACGACGGATGGGCGCTACTGGGCTCGAACCAGTGACCTCCAGCTTGTCGAGCTGGCGCTCTCCCAACTGAGCTAAGCGCCCGGCCCTCCATTTATAGCTCGACCACGCCTGGGCTGCCTTCTGTAGCCCTAGGGGCTGGACGCAACTTCCGGGTCCAGCTACTGTTATGTCCGGCAGGGGGTTTTCCTCGCATGGAGAGAGGCGCGACTAAGTCCAAGCGGCGACCGCTGGCGATCGGCTTGATCGTCGCCTTGGCCCTGCTCGGCAGCCTGCTCGTCGCGACTCAGGTCCTGGGGCGCGGGGACCGCACCGTGGTCAAGGACAAGCGCGGCGACGGCGGCGCCTTCGTTCCACGCACCAGGCCAAAGGTGTGCGACATCGTCAGGGCGACCTCCGAGCTCGCCAAGCAGGGACACCTCCGGCACGCCGTCACCGTCCGCGGAAAGATCAACCTCCACGAGAACGCCCCGCCGGTGATCATCACCAACCATCGGGTCCACGGCCCGATCGGCCTCGCATCCTTCATCCTCGCCCCGGGCGAGCCCAAGGTCTACTCACATCTGCGGGATCACCGAAGGACGGTCGTCTATTTCGTCAAGCGCAGCCTGATCGCGAACGCCGTCGGCCGCCACGACAAGTACTTCTGGGTCGCCGACCAGTGCCCGATTCACGACGACCGCGCGCCGAACCACCGCTCCGCGGTTCAACCGCTCCACGGCCGCCACCACCAACGCTGATGCCGTGACGGGCGCCCGCCAGGCGCCGGCGGGTCAGGAGCCCCGAACGGGCTGAGCGGCGCGGGGCGGCGGCGTGGCGATAAGGCCCGCCGCGTACATCGTCTCGACGAACACGCTGCGGGTGTCGGCCGAGGGCTCCCAGCCGATCTCGGCCTTCAGCTTGTCGTTCGACACGAGCCACGGATATCGGACGAAGTTGAGGTTTCCCGGCGGGGACTCGATCCGGGGGGCGTGCAGGGCCCAGGCGACCGCGTACAGCCGCCGCACGGCTTTGAAGGAGAGCTCCCGGGTCCTGAGTCCGATCATCCGCGCGGATTCCCCCCACCGCAGCGAGCCATCCCCCGCGACGTTGAACGCGCCGCCCGCCCTCGCGTCCAAAAGGCCCACGATCGCGCTGACGACGTCGTCCTCGTGCACGAGCTGAAACTCCTCGTCGACGCCGTCCATGACGGGCATGAAGCTCGAGTTCCTCCAGGTCCGGGAGATGTAGTTGTCGACGTTCGGGCCGAACACGATGCAGGGTCGGACGATCGTCATCACCCGGTCCGGGTGCTCGAGCGCCCAGAGCTGACAGAGTCGGTCCGCCTCCGCCTTGTCGCGCGCATAGGAGAAGTCGGGCTGGCCTCGCACCGGCCAGTCCTCGGCGATCGGACGGGGATTGTCGGGGAAGGCTCCGTAGGCCGAGGCCGACGAGGTGACCAGCACCTGCTCGATGCCGGCCACGGCCGCTGCGCCCAGGACCGTCTGGGTTCCGTTGACGTCGATGTCGTACATCCGCGCCTCGTCGCGGATCGGGTTGAGCAGGAAGGCCAGGTGCACCAGGGCATCGGGGGGCTCGCCCTCGAGCAGCGCGGTGACCGCGGCCCGGTCGCGGACGTCGCCGCGCACGAACTCCATCTTGTCATGGGAGCGGTCCGGCGGGCGGACGTCGAAATTCACGATGCGCTCGGTCTCGGGGCGCTCGACGAGGACCTCCGTGAGGCGCGAGCCGATGTAGCCGGAGCCGCCCGTGATCAGGTACCGCACCAGGCCATCCTAATCCAGGGCACGCGCCTGGCCGGCCGGCCAGGCGCGTACGAGCAAACGCTCACATTGTCCGTCCCGCAGCAGAGCGCAACTCGGCGTTGTCCGATTCGGAGAGTCCCCGCAAACAAGCATGAAACGCGAATCTGAGTCGAATTTGTGACGAGCGTAACCCGCCCCGGCGATTGGTGTTAAGTTAGCGCAAGCTGCCGCCGATGCAGGTGGTGAAGACTTAAGGACCGACGGGCCAGCGGTCGCATCGCTGGCGGCACGTCCTTCGGAAACCAAGGGCCCCTCCCCCAGGGGCCCTTTTCCGTGGCCAGGCGCCGATGCTCGTCACCTCGCTGACGTCGGTGGTTGCGGGATGCGGGGGGCTCCGAATAGGGTCGTTGAGCGTCTTGGACCGCAGTGACCTCCTGGCGCTGCTCATCCGTGTCCCCGTCTGGGAGCTCTGCGACCCCAGGCGCACGGGAGCGAATGCCTCCAGTGACGGAGGTTCGTCTCCCTGACAGCCCCGGTTCGGTCAGCGGGCCAAGGAGCTGCACGAGCGGTTCTGGACCCAGGGTCATGGTCCAGCCGAGCTCGCCTGACGCTGCCCCGCTTCGCGAGATACTGCGCGGGCGATGTCGCAGCAGAACGTGGAGATCGTGCGTCGCCTTCTGGACGCCTACAACCGGGGTGATGGGGACGCCGTCGGCATCTTGTTCCATCCCGAGATCGAGTGGCGCCCGGTCGCCGGTCCGCTGATCGGGGTTGACGCGCTCCACGGACGAGAGGAGTCGCTGCGCTTCATGTTCGAGCAGGTTCCAGAGGTGCTGGACGGCTTCCGGGTAGTCAGCGATGAGCTGCGTGCACTACCTGACGGTGGCGTTCTCAGCCTCGCTCACTACGAAGGTCAAGGTACGGCGAGCGGAGCCCCGGTCGAGATGACCAGCGCAGCTATCTACCGGTTCCAGGCCGGCATGATCCTGTCCTTCACGGAGTACGCAAGCCGAGAGGAAGCTCTGGAGGCCGCCGGGCTTTCGGAGTAGAGGACTCCAGCGCAGGTGTTGCCGCCTTACCCCTTGGTGTCCTTTCTGTGCAAGCCTGCGGTGGAATAGTTGCGGGGCGATGCGACTGCGCCTGATCACCGCCGTAGCGGCTGTCATGGCCTTCGCCGCCGCGACGGCCTACGCCGCCCATGTCATTCCGCCGGACCGCTACCCGCCTGGTTGCGACCAGCGGCCGATCGCCCCTCCTGGCAAGGCGCTTCAGGCCGGGCCGGGCGACAACACTCTCGACGGCAGCCCCCGGCGCGACATCCTGAGAGGCGGCGCCGGGATCGACATCCTTCTGGGGCGAAAAGGACGCGACTGCCTGTATGGGCAGCGTGGAGTCGATGCCATTCTGGGCAGCCTCGGCCCGGACAAGCTGTTTGGCGGCGGCGGCGGGGATCGCCTTGCGGGCGCATCCGGTGGCGACGTGGGCAGCGGAAAGAAGGGAGGCGACGAGATCAGCGGGGGCCCCGGACGCGACGACATCACCGGCGATCGCGGCGACGATCTGCTCAAGGGGGGAGTCGACGCCGACTCGCTCGACGGCGGGAAGGGCGACGACATGATCTCCGGCAAGGATGGCGACGATCGCCTCAGCGGCCGAACGGGCGACGACATCCTCGGCGCGGGTCCTGGCGATGATCGAATTGGCGACGTGGACGGCACCAACAAGATCCGGTGCGGCTCCGGGGTCGACCAGGTGCGGACCAATGCGGAGTCGACGGTCGATGACGATTGCGAGGTGGTCACGCGGGTCGGCTAGTCCCCTCGCTCGAAGCGCAGGCGTGATCGCTCGGGACTCGCTGGGGACTCGCTTCGGTTTCGATCGCTCTTCCCCGGCGCTCGGTCCTGCGTGGTTGCAGGAGCTTTATGAGAGGCGCCTACCGGAATCGAACCGGTGTAAACGGCTTTGCAGGCCGCTGCGTAGCCACTCCGCCAAGGCGCCGCGAAGTTCTGTTTTCCGCTCTACGAAGCCGAATCCTTCGACGTGCTCCTGGGTGCCTCCTGCCGCTGATCGGGCTCCGTCCGGGCGCTGGTGCCAGTTGGTGCCTTTTCAGCGCTCGAGAGGGTGGCCCAAGAGAGCGCCTGCTCGTACTCGGCCAGGTAGGCACCGGAGAGCTTAGCCCGCCTCTTGACCGCCCTCGTGTAGACGGTGAGGGTGAAGCGCGGGTCGGTGTGGCCGAGCTGCTCGGCGACCCTCGAAGCCGCCGGGCTGCGGGACTAGTGGCAACTCGCAAGGTCTGTGCGGAACGGCACAGACACCCGTAATTGGCCGGGATAGGTTCCATCCCAATGAACCGACTTAGGGAGGAACCATGCGCCGTGTCCGCCAGCACCTGACCTTCGCCAATGTCGCCTCCGCGCTCGCCCTCTTCATCGCGGTCAGCGGGGGTACCGCCGTTGCCTTGAACGGCACCAACACGGTCCAAAGCGACGACCTCGGCCCTGGCGCCCAGGTGAAGGCGCCAGACGTGGCTTCAGGAGCGGTCGGCAGCGCCGCCGTTGCCAATGAGTCGCTGACCGGCCAGGACATCAAGAACCGGAGCGGGGTTGACACCTGCGTGGCGGCGACCGTCCGGTTGGGTCAGCTGTGCGTCCGAGGTGAAAACCAGGCCAACACCTGGCTCCAGGCTGGCCTGCACTGCGCAAATCTCGACCTGCGCTTGCCGTCCGTTGGCGAGGCCCTCGAGCTTGCCACCACCCACGACATCCCAAATGCCGACGATGGCGAGTACTTCTGGACCGAGACTCGCTACCAAGGGGCGGATGGCTTCCAGTATGCGCAGATCGTTGCCGACGGCCCAGGTATCGCGAATGCGGAGATAAATGGCTCGAGGGAGACGGTCTGTGTGACGACTCCGACCAACTGACGAGCAACCTGAGCGGAGACGGAGGCGGGGCGACGGCTCTAGCGGGCTAGCCGTCGCCCTCCACCTTGTGCGCGACATACTGCGCGGGCGATGTCGCAGGAGAACCTGGAGAGGGCCCGCCGCGCCTATGAGGCCTGGAACCGCGGCGACGTTGACGCTGCGTCCGAAGACTTTGCGCCAGATATCGAGTTCGACATGTCGCGAGCGATCGGCACAGACCGAGGCATCTACAGCCTCAACCAGATGCGACGTCTCCAGGAGGAGTTCTCTGAGGCCTTGGAGATTGCTCAGGTCGGGGCCGAGTACATCGATGCCGGGGCGCACGTGGTCATAACGTTCACGAACCGCCTCCGGGGCCGGGACGGGATCGAGGTGCAGGCTCGCGGGACCTGGCTCTGCACGATCCGCGACGGGTTGGTCGTGCGGATCTGCCTCTATCAAGAGGTTCAGGAAGCCCTCGAAGCGGCGGGGCTTGGGGAGTAGGCGATGTCGCAGGAGAACGTGGAGGCCTACAAGCGCGCGGTCGAGGCCGCAAACCGCCGGGATCTCGAAGCGATGCTGGAGGAGTTGGCCCCCGACGTCGAGTGGTATCCGGAGGTGGTCGGGCTGGGGAGCGAGGTGTACCGAGGGGCGGAAGGCATTCGTGAGCTGTTTGGAGACATGGGTGAGACGATCCCGGATGCGTTCTTCGAAATCTCTGAAATCCGCGACCTCGGCGACCGCCTTCTTTCCTTTGGCCGCCTCCGCGCCCACGGCATGGAAAGCGGCGCTCCGACCGAAGTCCCGTTCGCTCAGCTGGTCCATTTCACGGACAGCAAGGCCACTGTGCTTCGCACCTTCCTCGACCCCAAGGAGGCCCTCGAAGCCGCCGGGCTTTCGGAGTAGGCGATGTCGCAGGAGAACGTGGAGGTCGCGCGGCAGATGTACGAAGCCTTCAACCGCGGGGATGTCGATGCTTTCCTTGAGCGCTGCGCCCCGGAGTTCGAGTTTCGTGACCTGCCCCAGCTTCCCGGGTCGGGCGTGTTCGTCGGCCCCGACGGCTTCCGGGCCTGGTGGAACCAACTGACGGATGCCTTCGAGGACCTCCGCTTCGACCCCACCGACTTCATCGACGCCGGTGATCGCGTCGTGGTTGCGATCCATGCGACAGGCAGTGGCAGGGGTAGCGCAGCCAAGGTCGAGATGCAGATGTCCAACGTCTGGACGCTGAACGACGGAATGGTCGCAAGGCTGACCACGCACGCCGACCATGCCGAAGCCCTTGGCGCCGCCGGGCTGCGGGGGTAGGGCGCTCACTCGGGCTCCCCGATGTAAGCGGCGTGCGCGGCGCTCAGCTCGTCTCCCACGATCCGCTCGTGCGAGCGCATCTGGGTGTCGAGGTAACGCTCGGCCGCATCATCGAGCCCCAGCTCGACGACGAAGCGCTCGAGCGCGGCCAGCCGGCTGGCCGTCGGACCACTACGGCGATCGAGCTCCCGCCTTCGCTGCGCGAGTCGCTCGGCGAGCCGGGCCTGGGTGTCCGCCGCAAT
>DATBFS010000143.1:0-21409 GCA_036558385.1 Solirubrobacterales bacterium
GGTGATCTCGCCGTCCCGGACGACGGGCTTCTCGGCGATTCCGCCGACGGCCAGGATGCCCGCCTGGGGCGGGTTGATCACGGCCGAGAAGGAGTCGATCCCGAACATCCCGAGATTGGAGACGGTGAAGGTGCCGCCCGAGAGCTCCGGCGGCGTGACGGTCCCGTCGCGCACGCGCTGGGCGAGCGACCGGGTCTCCTCGGCGATCTGCCGAAGCCCCTTGCGGTCCGCGTCGAACACCGTCGGGACGACGAGCGCGTCGCGGGCGGCCACGGCCACCCCGACGTTGATCCGCTCATACAGCTCCAGCTGTCCGTCGCGGTAGGCCCCGTTGGCGCGGGGATGCTCGCGCAGGCCGATCGCGGCTGCCTTCACGACCATGTCGTTGAAGGAGGGCACCACATCGCCCTCCGCGGCCCCCTCCTTGAGCCTGGCCCGGGCCTCCACGCACCGGCTCATGTCCACCTCGACTTGGAGGTAGAAATGGGGCGCCGTGGCCTTCGACTCCGCCATCCGGCGGGCCACCGTCTGCTGGAGCTTGGTCAGCTCCTCGTTCGTCACCTGGCCCTTGGCGGTCTCGGGCCTCTCGCCGGCGCCCGGGGTCGGCTCGGCCGGGGCGGCCATCGGCGGGGGCGCAGCAACGGGCGCGGGACCCGCGGCGATCGCCCGCTCGACGTCGGCCTTGACGATCCGACCTCCCGGCCCGGACCCCGAGACGCTCGCGAGCTCGAGACCCTTCTCCCGGGCGATCCGCCGGGCCAACGGCGACGCCTTGACCCTTCCATCTCCACCGGCGCGCCGCGCGCCGGGCGCAATGCCCGCCCCGGACCGTTCGGTCGAGGGCTGGGTGGGGGAGGGGGGAGATGCGTCCGAGGGAGCCTCCGCAGCATGGGCGCTAGGACTCGGCGCAGCCGCCGACCCAGGGACGGGAGACGGGCTCCCTTGGTCGCCGTCTCGCCCCTCTCCTGCGGTCGACCTTTCACCGGTCCCGGCTTCGCCGTTCCCCGAGGGTGCCTCGCCCGGCTCGCCGAGCCGCGCGATCACCTCGCCGATCGGCAGGGTGTCGCCCTCCGCGGCGACGATCTCGATCAGCGAGCCGGCGGCGGGCGCCTCGTAGACCATGTTGGCCTTGTCGGTCTCGATCTCAACCAGCTCCTCGCCCAGAGCCACCTCCTCGCCCGGCGACTTCAGCCAGCGAAGGATCGTTCCCTCCTCCATGGAGTCGGAGAGCCGCGGCATGACCACCTCGGCGCTCACAGCGTCCCCTCGAGCGTCGCGAGCGCGGCGCTCACGACGTGCTCCGCATGCGGGATCGCCGCCTGCTCGAGGCGCTTCGCGTAGGGCATCGGGACGTCCGCGCCCGTTACCCGCTGGGGGGGCGCGTCGAGATGGTCGAACGCCTGCTCGGCGATCAGCGCCGCGATGTTGGCCCCCACGCCGCCGTGGGGCCAGCCCTCCTCGACCACGACGACCCGGTTGGTCTTGCGGACCGACCGCAGGATCGTGTCCAGGTCGAGTGGCCGCAGGGTGCGGGGGTCGATCACCTCGGCCTCCACGCGATGCTCGTTGGCGAGCGTCTTGGCGGCCTTCTGCGCGACGTCCGCCATTCGAAGGATGCCGACGATCGTCACGTCGGTGCCCTCACGCCTGACCGCCGCCTCGCCGAAGTTGACGATTCCGTCGTCCTCTCCGTCCGGGACCTCGCCCCGCGATCCGTAGAGGGTCTCGTGCTCGATGAAGATCACCGGGTTGTCGTCGCGGATCGCCGCCTTGAGCAGCCCCTTTCCGTCAGCCGGCGTGGAGGGAGCCGCCACCAAGAGCCCGGGAATGTGGAGGAAGAGCGCCTCCAGCGAGTGCGAGTGGGTGGGCCCGAGCTGGTGACCGCCACCGCCCGGCATTCGGACCACCATCGGAATCCGAACCTGGCCGTTGAACATGTACGGGATCGCGGCCATGTGGTTGACGATCTGGTCCATCGCCAGCAGGGCGAAGTTCACGGTCATCAGCTCGACCACCGGGCGGAGGCCCGCCATCGCCGCGCCGACCCCGGTCCCGACGATGCTGTTCTCCGAGATCGGCGTGTCGCGCACCCGCTTCTCTCCGAACTCGTCCAGCAGGCCCTCGGTGACCTTGAACGCGCCCTGAAAGACGCCCACGTCCTCGCCCATCACGAACACGGCGTCGTCGTGGCGCATCTCCTCCGCCAGGGCGTCGCGCAGGGCCTCCCTCATCCGCATCACCGCCACCGCGACACCCTCCTAGCCGGCATCGTCCTCCTCCACGGCCTCGAAGGCCTCGCGATCGCGAGCCTCTTCCCCTTCGCGAGGGGCGTCGGCGCTACGCGGACGCGGCCTCGGGGCTTGCTGCCCGGCGTATGCGGCGCCCGCCTCGGCAAGCTTCCGTGCCTCACCCGTCGCTCCCACCTCGCGCTCTTCCTCGCCGCGGTGCGGCTCGGGGGTCCGCTCGTCCACCGCGTACCAACCGGGCACCTGGTCGCCGACGACGTAGATGTGGTCGTACAGCGACTCGAGCGGCGGCTCGGGCGAGTTGTCGGCGAACTCGACCACGTCCATCACCTGCCGATCGATCCGCTCCCGGAGCTCCGAGACTTCGTCCTCGGAGATCACCCCCTCGGCGAGCAAGCGGTCGCGGAAGACCTTGACCGGGTCCTTCTTGCGCCACTCCTCAACCTCCTCCTTGGTCCGATAGACCTCGGGGTCGGCGGCGGAGTGGCCGCGATAGCGGTAGGTGAACGCCTCGACGAGCGTCGGCTGGCGATCGGAGCGAGCCATCCGGATGTGCTCCGCCACGGTCTCGCGGACCGCTAGGACGTCCATGCCGTCCACCCGGACGCCCGGCACGCCGAGACCCTCCGCCTTCCGCGATAGGTCCGTGACGGCGGAGTGGCGCTCGATCGCCGTGCCCATGCCGTAGAGGTTGTTCTCGACCAGGAAGACGAGCGGCAGCTTCCACAGCGCGGCGAGGTTCATCGTCTCGCCGAAGTTGCCCGTGTTGGACGCGCCGTCACCGAACATGCAGACGGTGACCGCGTCAGTGCCCTGGTAGTCGGACCCCAGCGCGAGCCCCGCCGCGATCGGCAGGTTGCCGCCGACGATCCCGTAGCCGCCCATGAAGCGCCGCTCGCCGTCGAAGATGTGCATCGATCCCCCGCGACCGCGCGAGCATCCGTCCTCGCGGCCGAACAGCTCTGCCATCACCTTCCTCGGATCGGTCCCCCGGGCGATCGCGTGCCCGTGCGTCCGGTAGGTGCCGATCAGGTAGTCGTCGGGACGCATCACGGAGGCGGTGCCGACGATGGTCGCCTCCTCCCCGATCCCCAGGTGCAGGAAACCCCCGGCCTTGGCCTGCTGGTACTGGCGCCCGGCCTCCTCCTCGAACCGCCGGATGAGCGCCATCGTCTCCAGCAGCTCGCGGCAGGTCTCGGCCTCCGGAAGCGGATGCGCTGCCGCCCCCCTGCCGTCGCCGGCGGGGCCGGATTGCGCGGACTGGGTGCGCTCCTGCGCCACCGCCGCCCAAGATAACCCAGGCGGCCCCCGCGGCGGGCTGGGCGCCGGGTCTCAGGCCTCTCGCATGCGCGCGGCTCGCTCCGCCGCATCCGCCAGCCGGTCCTCGCCCCAGAACACCTCGCCGTCGACGATCACGCTCGGGACTCCGCGTACCCCGAGGTCACCGGCCCGTTCGGTGGCGTCGCGAAGCGCCCGCTTCACCGACTCGCGCTCGACCGCTGAGACAATGGCGCGGGGGTGCAGCTCGATCGCGGCCGCGGCGACCACCACGTTGTCCGGTTCGCTGAGATCGCGCCCGGCCGCGAAGGCCTGGCGGAATGCCGCGAGCGAGAACGCGACCGCACGGCCGAGCTCCTTCGCATAGGTGGCGGCGCGCATCGCGACCAGGGTGTTGCCGGGGAACGGCTCGGGCCAGCGGAGCGGAGGAAGGCCCTGGGAGGAGGCCCGGCGCTCGACCTCCTCCATCCCCGATGCCCGGTCGGGGCCGTTGGCCCACGAGTCGCGGCCGAACCGCTTGAAGAGGCCCCCGAGCAGCACCGGGCGCCATTCGGGGGGCTCGCCCGCGGCGTCGACGAACAGCGCGTTGATCCGCTCGGCGGCGAGGTATGCGTACGGCGAGCCGAGGTCGTAGAAGAAGGCGGGCCGCGAGCTCACTTCGCGCGTCCGTCGGCCAGCCAGGCCAGCACCTCGGAGGCGTTGCGATCCGGGGGAAAGACGGGATAGAAGACCTTCACGATGCGCCGGGAGTCGGCGATCAACGTGAGCCGGCGATACAGGCGCATGCCGGCAACGTCGAGGGTGGGTAGCCCGATCGCGTCCGCCAGGGCGAGGCCGGGGTCGCTGAGTATGGGATAGGGGAGCCGGACCCGGCTGGCGAACTCCCTCTGATCGGTGAGGGGCTGCGCGCTCAAACCCACCACGTCGGCCCCCAACGCCCGGAGCTCGGCGAAGTGGTCTCGGAAGGCGCACGATTGAGGCGTACACCCTCGCGCCCCCGGGATCTCGTCCCAGCCCGGCGGGAGGGGCTCTCCCGGCCGCCCGGTCCGCGGGTAGCAGTAGAGGACCAGGGTGGCATCGGCGGCTTCCGCCAGGTCGATCTCGTCGCCGAACGAGGAGGGGAGCGACAGGGAGGGGAGCTCGGACCCCTCCAGGTGATCGGCCCCACCATCGTCGGCCGGCGCCGGAAGGTTCGACGGCAGCACGTAGGGATCGGGCGTGGAGCTCACGTCACGAAGATAAGCGGCTAGGCGTGGATCGCCCAGCCGTCCACCGCACGAGCCGCGTCGAGGACCGCCTCGGAGATCGTGGGGTGGGGGTGGACGATGCGGGCGAGCTCCTGGTAGCCGCCCTCCAGCGCCATCGTGTCGACCAGCTCGCTGATCATGTCGCAGGCGCGGTTGCCCACGACGTGCGCACCGAGGATCTCGCCGTACTGGGAGTCGGCGACGATCTTCACCAGCCCGTCGCGGTCGTCGTACACGGCGGCGGCACCCACTCCGCCGAGCTTGAACCGGCCGACCTTGACGTCATGGCCGGCCTCCTTCGCCTGGGCCTCCGTGATCCCGACGCTCGCCACCTGCGGCTGACAGAAGGTGGCGCCCGCAACCAGGTTCTCGTCGACGGGGTGGGTGTCGACGCCCGATGCGTGCTCGACCGCCACCACGCCCTCCTCGGAGGCCTTGTGGGCGAGCGCCTTTCGTCCCACCAGGTCCCCGATCGCGTAGACCTTCGGGTTGGTCGTGCGCTGGTAGGAATCGACCTTGACCTTCCCGCCCTCCTCCGTCTCGACGCCGGCGGCGTCGAGGTTGAGGGGCGCGGTGTCGGGGGCCCTGCCCCCCGCGATGCACAGATAGTCGACCTCGGCCTCGGTGTCGCCATAGGAGACCTTGACCGAGCTCTTGCCGGCCTCCACCGACTCGACCTTGGTACCCGTCGAGACCGCGATCCCCTGCTTCTTGAAGGTTCGCTCCACGACCTTCGCCATGTCCTTGTCCTCGGCCGGAAGGATCTGGTCGAGCATCTCGATCAGAATCACCTCGGTGCCGAAGCGGCCATAGGCGGAGGCGATCTCGGCGCCCGATGCCCCGGCGCCCACGACGGCGAGGCGCTGCGGCTGCTCGGGGAGCGACCAGGCGCCCCACGTGTCCACGACGCGCCCGCCGAACTCCACTCCCGGGATCGGGAGCGCCACCGAGCCGGTCGCGAGGATCACCGTGCCGGCCTCGTGCGTCTGGCCGCCGACCTCGACGTTGCCTTCGGCGCTCAGCGAGGCCTCGCCCTCGATCAGGTCGACCTTGTTCTTGTCCCAGAGCATCTTTACGCCGCCGGCTAGCGTCTCCGACACCTTTGTCCGGCGTGCGCCCAGCGCCTTCCAGTCGATGCTCACGCTCTCGGCCTTGACCCCGAGCTCGGAGCCATTCGAGGCGTTGTCGTAGAGCTCGGCGCTGTGGAGCACCGTCTTGGCGGGGATGCAGGCGTAATTGAGGCAGCGACCGCCCGGCGTATCCCGCTCGACGACGGCGGTTCTGCGCCCCAACTGTGCGGCGCGGATCGCGGCGACGTAGCCGCCGGGACCGCCTCCGATCACGATGACGTCGTAGGCGTCGGCCATCGATTCGACTCTATAAGAGAGGCGGCCGCCGGCCTTATTCCCGCTCACGCGTTGGCATCTGGATCCGCGCCATCGCCTTGATCATGAAGTAGAAGAGCGTGCCGGCGACCGCGATCAGGGCCAGGTTCCCGATCACGGGGGCCACGCCGTGGGCGCTCAGCAGGCCCAGGCTCGCTCCCAGCAGAAGCAGCGCGAGGACCGCCTGGAATCCGAGCACCGCCCAGTAGCGGACGCGCCACATCCCGACGGCCATGGCGCCCATCAGGAGCGCGGGGATGATCACCTGGAGCAGGTGGGGTCGATCGCCGTTCACGGTCGCCCCGGCCACGTATGCGACCAGCACCGAGAGCGCCACCAGTCCCGAGATCACGGCGCCGATTGCCACCACGGGCGGGCGCTCGGTCGGCTCGAGCGGCTCCAGCGCTTCGCGCGCGGCCCGGTTTCGCTCCTCATAGCGGGCCGCGACCTCCGCCCGCCGCTCGGACGTGCGGGCTTTGCGCTTCTGGCGGTCGACCCTCTTTCGCTCCCGGCTAGCCACTTGCTCGCGTGGGCTCCTCCGCCGCTCGCGATCCGACCGCCTCCTCGAGCCATCCCGCGTCGGAGCGTCGAATCCCGAGTTGCGTTCGCCTATTCGACGCCATTCGGGCCTCGCGGGCTGAAGAGCGTGCGGGGCTGCCCATTCTTACTGCCCGGCCAGCCCTCGTCGCAGGGCGCGGGCGGCGTCCTCCGGGTCCTCGGCCTCGCGGATCGCCCGCACCACGACGATCCGCGAAGCACCGGCGCCCACCACGTCAGCGACGTTTTGGACGTCGATTCCGCCGATCGCAAACCAGGGGAGCGTCGCCGTCCGGGCGGCGAGCCCGATCAGCTCGAGGCCGGTGGCGGGCCGCCCGGCCTTGGTCGGGGTCTCCCAGACGGGCCCGACGCTGAGCTGGTCGGGACGATCGTCGCCCGAGGCTGCGCACGCCCCCTCGATCTGCCCTGGCGAGTGGGTCGACAGCCCGATAATCGCCGCGGGCCCTGCCAGCCGCCGAGCCTCGGAGACGGACATGTCCTCCTGCCCCACGTGCACGCCGTCGGCGCCGCACTCCTCGACCAGGTCGGGCCGGTCGTTGAGGATGAACAGCGCCTCGTGCTCGGCGGCAGCGCGACGAAACGAGTCGGCGAGGGAGACGATCTCCTCCGCGCACCTGGGCGACTTCTCTCGCATCTGGACGACGTCCGCCCCACCGCGCAGGGCGGCATCGAGCAGCCCCGCGGGATCGCGCCCGTGCGGCAGTCCCTCGCACACGAAGTAGAGGCGTGAGGCGTTGAGGCGCCGCAGGCGTTGTTCGCGGTCAAACGGCATCCTCGTGAGTCTCGCAGCCGCCGGAGTACCATGGAACGACAACGGGAGCCCTGCAGGATGGGCTGAGAGGGCGGCATCCGGCCGCCGACCGTCTGAACCTGATCCGGGTAATGCCGGCGCAGGGATGGTGGCGCGGACCGCCCGCCCGGGGTGCCGGCGAACGGCAGAACACCAACCGTGCCAGACGAAACGCACACGCCAAGCGGAACGAACGATCAGGTCGTCGTGCCGCTGCGCCGATCGCGGCCCTCGGGCGGGGACCCGGGAGCCGTCGACGCCCTCGTCGTCGGGGGCGGCGCGATCGGGTTGGCGTGCGCCTGGCGCACGGCCCGCCGGGGTTTGAGGGTGCGGGTCCTGGAGCGGGACGCGCTCGGCGCGGGAGCATCGAGCGTCGCCGCCGGCATGCTGGCCCCCGTGGGGGAAGCGAGTTGGGGCGAGGAAGCGCTGATGCGGATGGCGATCGCCTCGGCTCGAGCCTGGCCTCGATTCGCTTCCGAGCTGGAGACGGACAGCCGCCTCGAGCTCGGCTATGAGCCTTCCGGCGCCCTTCACGTCGCGCTCGACCGCGACGAGGCGGAGGAGCTTCGACGGCGGTTCGAGCTGATGACGGCGCTGGACCTCGGCGTGAAGTGGCTGCGGGGCCGCGAATGTCGGGAGCTGGAGCCGGGTGTCGCTCCCGCCTGCGCCGGGGGCGTCCACGCGCCGCAGGAGGCGGCGATCGATCCGCGGCCGCTGGTGGAGGCCCTGGCCGCGGCCGTGGAGCGCCGGGGCGGGGAGCTCGTGGTCCAAGCCGAGGTGGTCGACGCGCTGATCGAGCGCGGCCGCCTGGCCGGCGTCGTCACGGGGGACGGCCGCGAGCACCGCGCCGACCGCGTGGTCCTGGCGACGGGGGCCTGGTCCGGCGTCGCCCCCTGGTTGCCCCCCGAGGCGCGACCGCCGGTGAGGCCGGTGAAGGGACAGATCCTCACGCTCCGCGGCGGGCCGGGGTCGAGGCCGTGCGAGCGGATCGTGGCCTCCGAGCGCGTCTACGTCGTCCCTCGCCCCGACGGCCGGGTCGTGGTGGGGGCGACGGTCGAGGAGCGCGGGTTCGACGTGCAGGTGACGGCGGGCGGGGTCCACGAGCTGCTGCGCGAGGCCTACCGCGCGCTCCCCGACGTCGCCGAGCTCGAGCTCGTCGAGACGTTGGCCGGGCTACGGCCCGGAACGCCGGACAACGCTCCGCTGATCGGCCCCGGGGGAATGGAGGGGTTGCTGCTGGCCACCGGCCACTATCGGAACGGGATCCTGATGACCCCGCTGACGTCCGAGGCGATCGCGGCGATGCTGGCATCCGAGTCGCCCCCCGAAGCGGCACGCCCGGCGCATCCGGGGCGGTTCGTGGGCCAGAGCTCCCCGGGTCTGGCCGCGGCGCCGGCGACCGAGGAGCAGCCGCGATGATCGTTGCGCTGAACGGCCGCCGGGCCGAGCTCCCGGACGGAGCGACGGTTGCCGACGCGGTCGAGGAGGCTGGCGCCGGCGGCGAGAGCCGCGGCGTGGCGGTCGCGGTGGACGGCGAGGTGGTCCGCCGAGCGGTGTGGAGCAAGACGAGGCTCGAGAGCGATCAGAGGGTGGAGGTGGTCCGTGCGGTCCAAGGCGGGTAGCGGGCCATCCGCCGAAGCCTCGGCGCCCGGCGGCAAGGCGGTGCGGCCCGACCCCGGTTCGGACCCGGCGTTCTCGTTGGGGGGCAGGACCTGGGGCTCGCGGCTGATCGTGGGGACCGGTGGCTTTCGCTCCCTCGAGGCGATGGAGCGGGCCGTGGCTGCGTCGGGCGCCGAGATCGTGACGGCCGCGCTGCGCCGGGTGGACCCGACCGCCACGGGCTCCGCTCTCGACGTGATCGACCGCCTTGGGGCGTTCGCGCTCCCCAACACGGCCGGCTGCTACACGGCGCGCGATGCGATGCGCACCGCACACCTCGCGCGAGAGGCGTTCGAGACCGACTGGATCAAGCTCGAGGTGATCGGCGACGACCGCACCCTGTTCCCCGACGCTGTGGAGCTGGTGGACGCGGCGGAGCGCCTGGTCGAGGACGGGTTCACGGTCCTCCCGTACACCAATGACGACCCCATCCTCGCGCGTCGTCTCGAGGAGGTGGGCTGTGCCGCCGTCATGCCCCTCGGATCCCCGATCGGGTCCGGGATGGGGATCCGCAACCCCTACAACATCCAGATCATCGTCGAGGGGGCGGGGGTCCCGGTCATCCTCGATGCCGGGATCGGCACCGCCTCCGACGCGGCGCGAGCGATGGAGCTCGGGTGCGACGGCGTGCTTCTGTCGAGCTCAGTGGCCAGGGCCAAGGAGCCCGAGCGGATGGCCATTGCGATGCGGGCGGCGGTGGAGGCGGGGTATGGGGCGCGCCGCGCGGGCCGGATCGCGCGCAAGCTCCACGCGGAGGCATCGACGCCGGACGAGGGCGTCCCCGAGCTGGGCTGAGGCCTCCCTTCAGGGCTGCTTGCGCCGGGCGATCCGCCGGTCGGTCCACTCGCCGACCGAGCCGACCGCCCAAGCGACTCGATGCGCGGCGCGCCCGGCCGGAGAGGGATCGAGCGGCCGCACCGCCGCATCCGGGTCGGAGCCGAGCTCGATGGCCGCCTTGCGGATGGCGCCGACCTGGCGGCGCATGCGACGCTCCCAGGAACGGCAGAACTCGGCCAGCTTCGCGTCGCCGCGGGTCTCGCTGACCGCGGCGAGGTAACCGAGCAGCGTGGTCACGTGCTCCAGATCCTCGACGGCGAGGCGGAGCGCCTGGTTGCGCTCCAGGAAGCGATCGAAGACGGCGCCGCGCACCAACCCGACGTTCGCTCCGCCGGTCTGTGCGGTGACCCCCCCGTGCAGGTCGTGCCGTGCCGTGAGGGGGACGAGCTCTTCGAGCATCCGCGAGATCGACTCGGCTCCCTTGTCGAGCAGGTCCCGCGTCGGGCTGCCGTCGAAGGCCAACGCCAGGCGGCCAAGGCGCTTCACGGCCTGACGGCCGGTGAGATATAGCTCCCGGTAGCCACGGTTCTCGGCCGGGTGAAGGGGCACGGCCGAACCGTAATTCACTGAGGCAGGCGGCGCCGCCCGCCGATAGGGTTCGGCACGGCATGGATTCAGGGAAGGCTGGCCGGGCTCGACGATCGGGTCGGTTGATCGCGCTGACGATCGGGTTGGTCGTCTTGGTCGCCGGTTCGGCGCTGGGGGCATTCCCGCAGGATCCCCCCAACGATCCCGACTATGCGCCGGCGGAGCAGGGCGGCGCCGCGACATGCCTGCAGAAGCCGAGCGACGACGAACAGCACTACCTGTACTCGTTCGTCCCGATGTGCACGCCCGGCGCCAACGACCCCGAGGGCGCGGCGGGCATGTCCGTCGACCGGGCCTGGAGGCAGTTCACGGCCGGGGACGGCAGCACCGTGATCGCCTACATCGAGGGCGGGATCAACTGGCGAGACGCTCCTCGGGAGCTCGCCAACAAGGTGTTCCTCAACGAGGGTGAGCTGCCGAGCCCCACCACGCCCGTCAACGACGGCGTCCTCAACGCCCGCGACTACGCCGACACCTCGGACGCGAACGGCAACGGGGTCGTGGATCCCGAGGACATCATCGCCCGCTTCGAGAACGGGCGCGACGACGATCACAACGGATACAAGGACGACATCTCGGGGTGGGACTTCTACAACGACCAAAACGACCCGGCCACGGTCGATTCGAAGTACGACCACGCCAACAGCCAGCAGCGTCAGGCGGCGGCGCAGACCAACAACGCTCTCGGTGAAGCGGGGGTGTGCCCAAGTTGCATGCTCCTGCCGATCAAGGCCGGGGCCGAGGCGCTCGACCGCACCGACGATCTCGCTCAGGCGTGGCTCTATGCGGCGGACATGAACGCCGACGTGCTCCTCTCGGTGACCGCGGACCTGGGCTACTCGAGCTTCATGCGGCAGGCGGTCGACTACGTCTGGAACCACGGCACGATCCCAGTCGAGTCCTCGAACGACTTCGACTCGACCGACCACCAGGGCGGCATGTTCTGGCCCCACGTGCTGCCGGGCAACGGCCTGGTCGCAAACACTCACGGCCTCGACATCGTCCCCGGCTCCGCCTCGCTCCAAAACACGCTGACGACCACCTACCGGGCGCGATCCGGCTTCACGTCATGGGGCACACACAACATGTTCTCCGCGGCGACCCAGGGCGGCACCACCTCGGAGTCGACCCCGACGGTCGGCGGGGTGATGGCGCTCGTCTTGTCCTATGGCAAGAAGGCAGCTCGACAGGGGCTCATCGACCACCCGCTCTCGGCGGACGAGGCCGTGCAGGTCGTCCGCGCCACCGCGTCGGATATCGCCGCCAACCCGAACCCGCCCAACGGGTGGCCCGGCAAGCCGGGCTTCGACCTGCAGTACGGATACGGGCGTCCCAACGTCTTCAAGGCGATGCAGGCGATCCATGATGGTCGAATCCCGCCCGAGGCCTGGATCAACTCGCCTCGCTGGTACGCGCTGTACGACCCGACGAGGACGCGCAGCGTCCCGGTGACCGGGCACGTGGCGGCGCCGCGCGCTCACTCGTACCGCTGGAAGCTCCAGTTCGCGCCCGGAGCCGAGCCCACCAACGGACAGTTCAGGACGGCGGGTACCGGTACGGGCACTCATCCGTTCACCGGCAAGCTGGGGACGATCGACCTCTCCAGGGTGCCGCGGTCCTTCTGGTCGGCCGCGTTCCGCCTCTCCGGCACCAAGGAGCTCGAGACGAACGAGCAGTACACGGTGACCATTCGCGTTCAGGTGACGGATTCCAAGGGGCGGGTCGGGGTCGAGCGCCGCGCCATCGCGGTTCACCACGACCCCACGCTGCGGAAGGGCTTCCCGGTCGACATCGGGCCCGGCGGGGAGAGCCAGCCGGCGCTCGCCGACCTTCAGGGGACCGGCTCCGAGGCGATCGTCTTCGGCGACTCCGACGGCCGCCTGCACGCTCTCGACCAACACGGCAAGGAGCTCCCGGGGTTCCCGGTGCTGACCAATGCCACCCAGGTCACGAAACAGCATCCGGGCATCGCCCCCGGCCACGAGCCGCTGTTCACCAATGTGGCGATCGGCGATCTCGACGGCGACGGCAGGCAGTGGATCGTCGCCACCTCGAGTACCGGCCGTACCTACGTCTGGGACTCGCACGGCAAACGCCGTCCGGGTTGGCCGAAGAGGCTCGACACCGGCGTGCAGAAGCCGCCGGTGCCGCGGCCCGACAGGCCCTTCACGCGGCCGGCGATCATGGGCTCGAGCGCGCCGCCGGTGCTGGCCAACATGGACGGCGACCGCCAGCTCGAGATCGTCCAGTCGGGCTGGGACGGGCGGATCCACGTCTGGAACCCGAACGGCAGCTCGGTCCCCGGCTGGCCGGTCCACGTGACCCTCCCACCGGGCACGAACCCTCCGAGCGGGATGGTCGCCATCAACGACTCCAAGCTCGATCTACCGCCGACCTTGGCGCAGCTCGACGCCGACCCGCAGCCCGAGCTCGTCCAGCGAACCCAGTACTCGTTCACCACCGGCGCCGGCCTGCAGGTCGGTAACGCCGGCGTCTCCAACGTCGTCGCCTACAACTCCAACGGGAGCCGCGTGCCCGGGTTCCTGCTCTCGGGATCGGCGCTCGTCTTCTACTACGGCTCGGCTCAGGAGTTCATCACCGAGGGCGTGAACGATCCGGTCACGGCAGACGTAAACGGCGACGGAAAGACCGAGATCGCGAGCGCCGCGGGCATCTTCACGCCGACCAGCCTCTACAACGCCGACGGTTCGCTCCGCGGCCTCTACGGACCGTTCCCCGGCGGGGTCGTGGCGCTGTTCGCCGGCAATCAGCAGGCGATCCTCGACGCCCTGAACGGGGACCTCCCCGAGGACGTCCCGGTCAACTTCACGACCTCGGGGGCCTTCGGCAAGTTCGGCCCCGGCGGCCAGCTCGCCTACGCCGAGCCCGGAAGCGGCGCGGCGACCGTCGCGGCGGGATTGCTCCTGGCCGGGAGCGGTAGCCCGATCAACAGCTACATGCGCGCCTGGGGCGCCTCCTCGCAGGCGCCGGCCGCCGGCTTCCCGTCGAGGGCCCAAGGCCTCGACTTCCTGGGCGAGCCCGTGATCGCCGACGTGACCGGCGACGGCTCACCCGAGATCATCCAGGGCGGCGACTCCTCCGCGCTGCACGCGTTCACCTCCACCGGGACGCAGGCTCCCGGGTTCCCGAAGTTCCAGACCGGCTGGGAGGTCTTCGGGCCGACGGTCGGGGACCTCGACGGCGACGGCAGGAACGAGGTCGTGGCCGCGACGCGCGAGGGCTACCTGATGGTCTGGAACACGCAGGGGAAGGCGGGGTCCGGGGACCAGTGGTGGAGTTATCGCCACGACGAGCGCAACACGGGCACGTACGGCGTGGATACGCGCCCGCCCGGGGTCCTCAGAAACGTCCACTTCAACCGCCAGTCCGGCAGGGTGTCCTTCAAGGCGCCCGGCGATGACTGGTACGACGGGAAGGCACACCACTATGAGGTGGTCAGCCGACCGTGCGGCGGCGGCCAGACGCGGCGTCGAACGGTCGCCGCGGGCGCGCCCGGTGGATCGGTGCAGTCGATCGCGGTTGCGGGGCGGCGCGTCACGCTCTACGCGGTCGACGAGGCGGGCAATCGGGGCGCCGGCAAAAGCGTCGAGCCCGGTTGCTCCGGCTAGCGGGATCACCCTGAACTAGTCCACCTCGTCCGGGTGGAGGCCTCGCGCCCCCGCGTGGGCGGGTCCGAAGTCGTGCCCTTTCGAACAAGCGCGCACGCCCGCACGGTTCGTGGAGATGCGTGTGCTACTCTGCCGCGCCTCATGTTGTCCACTAAACTAATCGGGAAGGACAAGAACACTTCTATGAGACTCAGCTTCTGGAAGCCCCAACGTCGCCTCGAAGCGGAGGCGCAGCACCGAAGCCGCCGGCCCAATCCGGCTCGGCTTGCGGTCGCCGGCGCACTGGCCGTGGCCCTCGGCCTTGGCGTTGCCGCCTGCGGGAGCTCGTCGAGTGGCAGCGGCGGGACCATCAGCCTGGTCGCGTACTCGACGCCCGAGACCGTCTACGACAAGAAGCTGATCCCCGCCTTCCAGAAGACGTCGGGTGGCAGCGGAGCCGAGTTCTCGACCTCATTCGGCCCCTCGGGCGACCAGTCGCGCGCGGTCGCGGCGGGCCAGCCGGCCGACTACGTGCACCTGTCGATCGAGCCCGACATGCAGAACCTGGTCGACGCCGGGGTCGTCGATTCCAACTGGGATCAGAACTCCTACCACGGGATCGTCCAGGACTCGGTCGTGGTCTTCGTCGTCCGCAAGGGGAACCCGAAGAACATCCAGACCTGGGACGACCTGATCCGGTCCGGGGTCCAGGTGGTGACGCCGAACGTGTTCAGCTCCGGCGGCGCGAAGTGGAACCTGCTGGCGGCGTACGGGGCCCAGATCGAGGACGGCAAGTCGCCCGCCGAGGCGCTGGACTACCTGAAGTCGCTGCTCGAGAACGCGGTGGCCCAGCCGGGCAGCGCGAGCGACGCACTCACCACGTTCACCAACGGCAAGGGCGACGTGCTCCTGTCGTACGAGAGCGACGCGATCGAGGCGCAGGAGGCCGGGGAAGACATCGAGTACGTGGTTCCGGACGACACGATCCTGATCGAGACCCCGGCCGCGACCACGAGCGACGCCTCCACGCAGGCGCAGGACTTCCTCAAGTTCCTCTGGACGCCCGAGGCTCAGCAGCTCTGGGCCGACGGCGGGTACCGGCCGGTGGACAAGCAGGTGCTGGCGAAGAACGAGGACAAGTTCCCCACCCCGCCGGGCCTGTTCACGGTCGACGACCCGAGCATCGGCGGCTGGGAGAAGGCGAACACGGACTTCTTCGATCCCACGAACGGCAGCGTCGCCAAGATCGAGGAGGGCCTGGGGGTCTCCACCGGGTGACCCCGGTCGTCCACAAGCTCCTGGGGGTGGCTGCGGAGTGACGCCCGCAGCTCCGGGAGCCCGAGCGGAGGCGCCCCCGCGGCCGGTTCCATTGCCGCGCCTCGGGGGTGCCGCGCTCGGGCGTGGCCTGGTCACCGCCTACTTGAGCCTGATCGTGCTGATCCCGATCGCGGCGCTGGTCGCGAAGTCAACCGACGGCGGGCTTGGCGGCTTCTGGGATTCGGTCACCTCGCCCCTCGCGCTGTCGGCCCTGAAGCTGACCCTGATCCTGTCCGCGATCGTGGTCGTGGTGAACGTCATCACCGGCACGATCATCGCCTGGGTGCTGGTGCGCGACAGCTTTCCGGGCAAGGCGCTGGTCAACTCGGTGATCGACCTGCCGTTCGCGCTGCCGACGGTGGTGGCCGGAATCACCCTGCTCGCCCTGTACGGGACCAATAGTCCCGTGGGGATCGACATCGCCTTCACGCGGGTCGGCATCACCGTCGCGCTTCTCTTCGTCACCCTGCCCTTCGTCGTCCGCGCCGTGCAGCCCGTGCTGCTGGAGCTCGACCGCGAGATGGAGGAGGCGGCGGCCTCGCTGGGGGCCGGCCCGCTGACCACCTTCCGCAGGGTGATCTTCCCGAACCTGCGCCCGGCGCTCTTGGCCGGCACGGCGCTTGCCTTCGCCCGGGCGGTCGGTGAGTTCGGTTCGGTCATCCTGATCTCCGGCAACCTGCCCAAGACCCAGACCGCTCCGCTGTTCATCTTCGCCCAGATCGAGAGCGGCAACACGGAGGGGGCCGCGGCGGTCTCGGTCGCCCTGTTGGTGATCGCGTTGGTGGTCCTCCTGGGGATCGGGCGCCTGACGCACTGGAGCCTCCGTCATGGCCGTTAGGCGCAACGCGAGCCGGTACGGCCTCAGGTTCGTCGCGCTCGGGTACCTGTCCATGCTGCTCCTGATCCCGGTCGGGATGATCACCTACCGCGCGTTCGAGCACGGCTTCGCGACCGCGTGGAGCTCGGTGACCACGCCGGACGCGCTCCACGCCTTCTATCTGACGATCCAGATCGCCGCGATCGCGGTGGTGGCCAACACGATCTTCGGCATCGGCTGCGCGCTGCTCCTGGTGCGGACGAACTTTCGCGGCAAGTCGCTGCTCAATGCGGTCATCGACCTGCCGTTCGCGATCTCGCCGGTGGTGGTCGGACTGGCCCTGCTGCTCCTCTACGGACGAACCGGCTGGTTCGGAAGCCTCTTCCTCGACAACGGCATCCAGATCCTGTTCGCGATGCCCGGGATGGTCCTCGCGACGATCTTCGTCTCGCTGCCGTTCGTCGTTCGCGAGGTCGTGCCGGTGCTGCACGAGATCGGCGACGAGCAGGAGCAGGCCGCCGAGACGCTCGGCGCCAATTGGTGGCAGACCTTCTGGAGGATCACGCTGCCGGCGATCCGCTGGGGAGTCGCCTACGGAGTCGTCTTGACCATGGCCCGCTCGCTCGGCGAGTTCGGCGCCGTGGCAGTCGTCTCGGGACGCGTCAGCGGGCAGACCGAGACGGCTCCGCTGTGGGTGTGGCGCGAGTTCGGCCAGTTCAACACGACCGGCGCCTACACCGCCTCACTGGTGCTGGCGCTGATCGCGATCACGACGCTCTTGGCCATGAATCTGTTCAAGCGAAAGGAGACCTGATGAGCATCATCGTGGAGGGAGCCCGGAAGGAGTTCGGCGACTTCGTCGCGCTCGACGACGTCTCGATCCAGGTGCCGGACGGGTCTCTGACCGCGCTGCTCGGACCGAGCGGCAGCGGCAAGTCGACGCTTCTGCGGGTGATCGCGGGCCTCGAGCAGCCGGATTCGGGCCGCGTCATGATCTCGGGCGGGGACGCCACGCACGTGCCGGCGCAGAAGCGGGGGGTCGGGTTCGTGTTCCAGCACTACGCCGCCTTCAAGCACATGACGGTGAAGGACAACATCTCCTTCGGCCTGAGCATCCGCAAGCGGCCGAAGAAGGAGATCGATGATCGCGTCCGCGAGCTGATCCAGCTCGTTCACCTCGAGGGCTTCGGCGACCGGTATCCGTCGCAGCTCTCGGGCGGCCAGCGCCAGCGGATGGCGTTGGCCCGCGCCCTTGCGGTCGAGCCGAAGGTGCTGCTTTTGGACGAGCCCTTCGGCGCCCTGGACGCGAACGTCCGCAAGGAGCTTCGCCAGTGGCTTCGGCGCCTCCACGAGGACGTCCACGTGACCACGATCTTCGTCACGCACGACCAGGAGGAGGCGATGGAGGTCGCCGGCCAGATCGTAGTGATGAACGAGGGCCGGGTCGAGCAGACCGGCCAGCCGACCGACCTCTACGAGCATCCTGAGACGGAGTTCGTGATGAGCTTCATCGGTCCCGTGAACCAGCGCGGGGCGGTGTTCATCCGCCCCCACGACCTCGAGCTGCTCCACGTCCCGGCTCCCGAGGCGGAGGAGGCGATGATCGAGCGGGTCGTGAACCTGGGGTTCGAGACGCGCGTCGAGCTTCTGCTGGCCGACGGCGAGCAGCTGTGGGCCCAGATGACCCGCGACGAAGCGGACCTGCTGGAGCTGGCCGACGGCCAGATCGTCTACGCGAGGCCGCGACGGGCCAAGGTGTTCGAGCCCAACGGCGATCCGAGGACCGAGGAGCTCGCCTCGGCCGCCTGAGCGGGGGAGCTAGGCGACCCTCTTGGCTTCCGGGGGCTCGCCGATGATCTGGCGCAGGCGGCGGTACAGGGCGGTGTCCGCGGCCCTCGCGCCCGGCAGCTCGCGCCGCGTCGAGGCCTCGTGCTGGCGAACCGCCGCGGCGAGCGCCGAGAAGCGGCGCTCGGCGACGTTCCGCTCGCCGACCGGGTCCAGGCGCTTGGTGCCTTCGATCATCCAAACCGGGGTCATGGTTTGCCTCCTTCCTTTATCACTATCTTGAGTAGGTTAGTCAAGATAGCACGTGGCCAGGCAGGCCCGTGCATGAATCGAGCCCGGTGCATGATTCGGGTGAACCGCGGCGGGCTAGCGCGTCTGCCAGACGTCCGGCTGGCTCGCGATGTCGCGCACCGGCTCGGGTAGCCGGCCGTCGACCACGTCGGCGAGGGTGACCGACTCCAGGATCTCGCGGATGTTCGCGCGGAGGGCGATCCAGACCTCCTGAAGGGGCTTGGCGTCGTCGGCGTAGTCGAGCTCGTCGGCGGGCTCCCCTCGCACGGTTGCGAGGGGCCCGTCCACCGCCCGGATGACGTCGGCGACGGTGATCGCCTCGGCCGGCCGCGCCAGCCAGTAGCCGCCGTCGGTGCCCCGGCGGCTGTGGACGAGACCGGCGTGGCGCAGCTCGCTCAGGATGTTCTCGAGGAAGCGCAGCGGGATGTCCTGCGAGGAGGAGACGACCTCGCCCTTCACCGGCGTCTCCTCGGCGCCGGCGACGAGCTCGATCATCGCGCGGACGGCGTAGTCAGCTTTCGCCGAAACCCTCACCGCGCGGCATTCTCTCCGAACTAGAGGGGCGGAGGCGGCTGGACCCTCTCGAGCACGACCTCCCCAGCGTCCTTGTCGCGGCGCAGGCCCTTGTAGACGGGGGCGCGAAGCGTCCTGGCGGCGGTCCACTCCCGGAAGTCGACCGCGGCCACCAGCCGTGGCTCCACGAAGACCGCCTCCCTCGGTGGCTGACGGCCCTCGAAGGGGCTCTTGGAGGTCCGGAGGGGCTCGAGCTCGGCGGCCAGACGGTCGAGCTCCTCGTCGGTGAAGCCGCTGCCGACCCGCCCGGCGTAGCGCAGGGGCGCGCCCTCGCCCTCTGAGTCGTGGTAGCCGACGAGCAGGGCGCCGAGCGTGCCGGTTCGCCTCCCCTTGCCAGGGAGCCAACCGCCGACGACCAGCTCCTGGCGCATCGTGTTCTTCACCTTCAGCCAGGCCCGGCTCCGGCGACCCGCGAGGTAGCGGCTGTCGAGCCGCTTCGCCACCAGCCCCTCGAGCCCGCGCGCCTTGGTCAGGCTCAGGAGCGCACTCCCCTCACCCCGGTGGGAGGCGGGCGTCTGCCAGTTCGGGCCGTCGAGCTCGAGCTCCTCCAGGCGCTCGCGTCGTTCGGTGTAGGGGGCGTCGATGAGCGAGCGGCCGTCGAGGTACAGGAGGTCGAAGGCCATGTACGTCACCGGGACGTCCGCCATCTTGCGGCGGACGGCGGATTCCGAGCCGAGATTGATGCGGCTCTGGAGCCGCTCGAAGCTGGGGTTGCCCGTATCGTCGAAGGCCACGATCTCGCCGTCGAGGACCGCCTCGCGCGACCCCAGCTCAGCGGCGATCGCGCGCAGCTCCGGATAGTGCGAGCTGATCTCGCGGAGGGTGCGGCTCTCCAGCCGCAGGCGCCCGGTTTCGCAGTAGGCGATCGCCCGCACCCCGTCCCACTTGATCTCGTACGCCCAACCGTCCTCGTCGCGCGGCAGGGTGGACAGGGTCGCCAGCATCGGCTTGACGTTGCGGGGCATCGGCTCCCGGTCCGGGTCGGCGGGCGGGTCCATCCGGTGGATCATCCAGTTGTCCCCGTCGGTCTGGAAGAGGGCGTACTTGCCCCGCACCCGCTCGCCGGCGAAGGTCGCGATCACCTCGTCGTCGCGGAACTTCTCCGCCTCGAAGGTCCCCCGGTCCCAGATCTTCATCGTCCCGGCGCCGTACTCGCCCTGGGGGATCTCGCCCTCGAACTCGAGGTACTCGAGAGGATGGTCCTCGGTGTGGACGGCGAGGCGGTTGTCCTTGGGGTCCTGAGGGACGCCCCGCGGGAGCGCCCACGAGGCGAGGGCGCCGTCGTGCTCCAGCCGCAGGTCCCAGTGGAGACGGCGCGCGTGGTGCTCCTGGACGACGAACCGGTTGCTCTTCGCCCTCGCTCCCTTCCGCTTGGCGCCGCGCGGTTCCGGGGTCTTGTCGAAGGAGCGCTTGCGCTCGTAGTCGGTCGCCTTTCGCCTCGCCATGGGGGTCATGGTAGGCCCGGGCGGCGGCGATCCCGGGCGGGTCCGGAAGCCCTTCGGGCGTCAGTCCGCGGGTCGGTCGAGGGGATGGAGGTCCGGGGTCCCGCCGTCCCAGACCTCCTCCGGCGCCGGGGGCCCGAAGGTCGGGGTGATCCCGCGGTCGTCCGCGCCGGCGCGGCGCATGTGGCGGTACCAGCGGTGATAGAGGGGCGACGCCAGGACCGCGAGCGCCGTCAGGACGATCAGCCCGACGATCAGCCAGAGCTGGCTGCGCACGGGACCCCAATCGCCGGCGTCGATCGCGGCGAGGCCCGCCAGCGCGATCGAAAGGCCGATGCCCATGTAGTAGTCGAGCGGGAACCGCCAGATCCAGGGCACCTGGAACCACCAGACGTTCCCGCGGCGAAAGCGGCGCACGGTGTAGGCCGGGTTCATCACGAACCAGATGTAGTCCCAGATCACGGCGAGGGCGAAGTAGATCGCTAGCTGGGACAGCTCCGCGCTGAGGCTCCAGTCCAGTCCGAAGCCGAAGGGGAGGTGGACGATCACCAGCGGGATCGTGAAGGCGAACACGTGGTAGCCCGTCAGCGGACGCTGGCCCATCGCGAGGCGGTAGATGCGGCCGGTGCGGCCCCGCATCAGGTACCAGGTCGGCAATCGCTCGGCCCAGCCGTGTCCGCCCTCGATCTCGATCTCGATGCAGCCGAGCCCGAAGGCCCACAGCCACAGCAGGATGATCCGAGCGACGTCGAGGTTGTCGGTGATCACGAGTGCGCTCGCCAACTTCGATCAGCGGCGCCGTGCTCCTGCATCGGCACGCACGGACACCCGCTCGACGTGAAAGTCCCGGATAGCGGGACAAGCGCGTCGCGCAACAGCAGTGGAGGCCCATCTACCATGGGTTGACCCCCGGGGGGCGTGGCCCGAAGGTCGGGCTGCAGACTTTTAATCTGCTGGTCTGGGTTCGATTCCCAGCGCCCCCACTCGA
>DATBFS010000144.1:0-23315 GCA_036558385.1 Solirubrobacterales bacterium
TCGCGGCCTCCGCCGGCTGATGCGGGCGATCAACGAGGGGCGGGACCCCGACAGCGAGGAGTTCCAGACCGAGGTCAAGCGGGTCAAGCGCCAGCTTCGGGCCAACCGGGAGCTTCGCGAGGGCACCGGCGGGGAGTAGCCGCGCGCACCGCCGTCCTCATCATCGGGGGGGCCGTCGTCCTCATCGCCGCGGGGGCGGCGCTGCTCTGGCCCTTCGGTGGCGACGACTCGAGCGACGGGTCCGGTCAGGGCCAAGGCGGCGTGTCAGCGAGCGGCGCGCCCAAGCAGCTCGGGCCGGCCAAGCCGAAGGAGTCCATCGAGCAGGCGCAGACGCGCATCGACGAGACGCTCAGCTCCGGCGACTGTGACCGAATCGCCAAGCTCAATCCCCTGAGTCGGCCGGCCCTCGACAATCCCAAGCGCTGCGCGGCTCTGAAGCGGCTCGCCTCGCTCCAGACGACCGGCGCGGCCGCGTATCCCGGCGGGGGCATCCTCGACTATGCCGTCGGGCCGAGGACCCTGGCGGCGATCCTCGTGGTCGACTCCGATGGCCGCTACCACATCACCCTCCTTGATCCCTTCGTCGGCAAATCGAGCATAGGCACGCCGTTCGCGCCGCAGTTCGACGCGGCGGCGCGCAAGGCGGCGACGGCGCTCGCCCACCGCGACTGCGACGCGTTCCTCGCGGTCGCCTCCCGTCAGATCGGGCCCGGCACGCTCAACCGGGAGCAGGTCTGCCCGCTTCCGAGGAACGCGTTCTCGGTGATCGGCGGCCAGTTCCCCGCCGCGAAGCCGAAGCGGCTCGGAGGCAACGCCGACTTCGCCTTCTACTCCTACGGCACGCCGGGCGTCAACTACACCCTGCTCCTCGCCCGCGAATCGAACGAGGGGCTGCCGCCAACGCTCCCGAAGATCCCGAAGAGCGCCGCCACCTACTCGTACCTGGCCGCCTACCCGACCAACCGAAAAGAGCCCGAAGGGTCGAGCACGACGGCGGCACAGGACACGGCGGGGGGCTGACGCGAGGTCTAGGAGGGGGCGCCGGAGTCGTAGCCGAGCTCACGCAGGAGGTCCCCGGCCTCCTCCCGGAAGATGGACTCGTCTCGCTCGGTGAAGAAGGTCCGCCAGTCGCCCACGATCCCCTTGCGGAAGAAGGAGCTCGAGTCCTCGGTTCCGCGCTTTCGACCCTTCGACCACCGCTCAAACCTCGCCTTGTCGACGCATGGACGCGCGACGGTCGCGCGAGAGTCGACACCGAGGAAGCCGAACAGACGGCGCGCCTCGGGCACCGTGCGACTCGCGAGCGTCTCGAACCGGACCTCCGTGTAGTTGGAGCCCAAAAGACGCGGGCCATCGGCCATCGCGCGCGAGACATGGGCTCCCCACGCCTCGGCGAGCAGCGCCACGCGCTCCGGCGTGAAGATCGTCCTGCCGGCCCTCCGGAAGCCGTCTGGATCGGCGCGGTAGGCGTCGCGGATCTCCTCCTCCGCCGCCGTGAGGTCGTGGCCCCCTCCGAGGTCGATCCGGTGATTCCACAGGTGGTGCATCGCCGAGACCGCGACGTCGCGCCCGTCGCGGATCACGTGGACCACCTTCGCGGTCGGGCAGATCGCTGCCAGCTCCGCCAGCATGTCCGGGCTCAGAAACGGGGTCTTGTCTCCGACCATTCGTGCGTCGGACCCCTCCAGCGCCGCGGTCAGGAAATGGACTACGGCGGCCTGGGTCAACTCGTCGAGCTGCGCACTGGTGTCGCCGTCGCGGGTCCACACCGAGCGCTCGACCCAGCTTCGCAGGTAATCGGCGTCGAGCAGCGCACGATGCAGCGAGCTGGGCTGCAGCGTCTCGCTGTTCATCTGCTTGACGTCCGCCCGCTTGTAGCTCGACCCGAAGAACCGGCCCTCGCCCCTGGCGAGAACCTCGGGGTGGGCGTCGAGCATCCTCATCACCCACGACGTCCCGGATTTCGCCTGGCCGACGATGAAGAAGACGGGAGGAGGTGCCTCGGCCGCCGCTCGCACGCGGACCAGCTCGGCGCGCGCGCGGTGGACCGCCGCCTTCTCCCGCTGGAGCGAGGCGGTCAGCGAAGCGATCCGCTGCTCGCGCCGGCGGAGCCTCTCGGTCACCTTCGCCAGCTCGACTCCCGCCTCGTCCCGCTGGCCCTCGACCGGTTCGGCCTCGGCGCGCCCGCGGGCGACCCGCTTGGGGCCGTCGCCGGCCGCGGCCGCGCGGGCGGACCGCCCGGCGGATCGGCCTCCTTGCTTGCGTGGAGTCTCAGGCCCCGTTGTCATCGGCCAGATTCGAAGCGCATTCCAGCCCCAGCTGACGACGTCGAGCCGGCCCGGAGCGCGTCGACTACCTTTCGACCACGATAGTCGACGGCCGCTCGTCGGGGCCGCGGCTGCCGTTTCCCCTGGAATAACCCGTGCCGCACGAACGCGGCTGGTTATGCTTCGGGCTCGTGGCGGTACATCCGGACGCGGTTCAGGTCCGCGACTTGACCAAGGCGTTTCGCGTCCCGATTCCAACCGGCGACGGCGCCCGAGGTCGTCTCGCCCGGCGCCTCGAGAGGTCCGCCAGGCGCGAGATGCGGGCCCTCAACGACGTATCGTTCGACGTCAGGAAGGGTGAGTTCTTCGGGGTCGCCGGCCGCAACGGATCGGGCAAGAGCACGCTGCTCAAGCTGGTCGCCGGCATCCATGCTGCCGACCGCGGAACGATCAGGGTGGCCGGTCGGGTCGGCCCGTTCCTCGAGCTGGGCGTTGGCTTCAATCCGGAGCTGTCGGCGCGCGAGAACGTCGTCATCAACGGGGTGATGCTGGGGCGCACGCCCGCGGAGATGATGGAACGCCTCGGCGCGGTGATGGAGTTCGCCGAGCTCGGAGACTTCGCCGAGGCGAAGCTCAAGCACTTCTCATCGGGGATGCGGCTGCGGCTGGGCTTCTCGGTGATGGTGCAGGCGGACCCCGACGTCTACCTGTTCGACGAGGTCATGGCGGTGGGCGACGCGGCCTTCCAGCAGAAGGCGTCGGAGACCTTCCTGGACCTCAGGGACCGAGGAAAGACCGTCATCCTGGTCACCCATTCGATGGCGGCCATCGAGGAGCTCTGCGACCGTGCCATGCTCCTCGAACAGGGCGAGATCGCGGCGATCGGGGCGACCGACGACGTCACCGCACGCTATCTCGAGCTCAACCGTGAGCAGGCCGAGCGCCGGCCCGGCGGAGGGATCCGCGGTCGCGAAGGCAACCGCGAGGTGCGGGTCTCGCCGCGTCTTCGCGCCAGCGTCGCGAGCGCGCGCGTGGTGGGGAGCGGCGAGGCAGGCCGCGTCGAGCCCGGCGAGCCGATCTCGCTCGAGGGAGTGGTCGTCATCGAACGACCGATCCGCGGGACGAGGCTGTGGCTCGAGCTCCACGACGTGCACGGGACGAGGCTCTTCGCGGACAGCGCCAGTCTCGACGAGAGCAAAAGCGATCTCGCTCCCGGGCAGCGGCTCCGCGTCAGTGCCGCGGTAGAGAACCGACTCGCGCCGGGGAGCTACACACTGAGCTGGGCGATCATGCACACGGCGCCGACCGGCGACCCGGTAGCGGTCTCGGCGATCGACACTCGCGGGTTCCGAGTTGCCGGCAAGCGCTCCCCCCGCTCCGGGCCGGTGAGCTTCAGGTACGAGGTCGACGTCCAGTCAGCCGCGGATGAGCCCGCCACGGCAAGACGATGACGACAGCGGAGCAGCCCCTAACCGACCCACCCCGGCTGATCCCAGGCCCATCGGCGCTCGGCGGCGGCCGGCGCCGGTTCTGGAACCTCCTCTGGCTCACGTCGCTGTCCGAATACAAGGGCCGCTACGCCGATTCCACGTTCAGCTACCTGTGGACCATCGCGAGGCCTCTGATGCTGTTCGGGATCCTGTACCTGGTGTTCACACAGGTGATCAGGTTCGGAGGCCGGGTCCCTAACTACCCGGTGGTCCTCCTGCTGAACATCATGCTGTTCCAGTTCTTCGCCGAGGCGACGAACCGGTCGGTCCGCTCGATGACCGCCAGGGGGCTGGTGCGCAAGATGGACATTCCGCGGCTCGTGATGCCGCTGTCCACCGTGATGACGGCGGGGCTGGTTTCGCTCAGCGCGCTCCTGGTGGTGTTCGTATGGATAATCGCCTACGGGATCGAGCCGATGTGGACCTGGCTCCTGTTCCCGGTGATCGCCGCCGCGATGGTGGCGCTGACCGTCGCCACGGCGGCCTTCGTCTCCGCGCTGTATGTGACCCACCGTGACGTCGCCCAGGTATGGCCGGTGTTGGTGCGGCTCCTGTTCTATGGCAGCACGGTGATCTATCCGATCGGCTATCTGCCGCCCGGGTTCCTGCATGACGTGGAGGTGGTGAATCCCCTGTCGCCGATCCTGGCGCAGGCCCGCGTGTGGATCATCGATCCGAACGCGCCGGGGTGGATCGAGGCCTCGGGCTCGACGCTCGCCGCGCTGGCTCCACTGCTCGCCTTCCTGTGCATCTGCTTGGTGGCGGTGTTGGCGTCCCGGCGCGCCGCTCGGGTGGTCGCCGAGACGCTCTAGAGAGCCGCTCAGCCCCAGGTCGGCATCCGCTCGCGGTCTCGCGCCAGGCCTGTGAGCAGCCGCCCGAGCCGCGCGACGAAGCGGTCGGGGTCGTGGTGGTCCCGCGCCCGCCGGTTGCCGCTGACCGCGATCCTCCGGAGCTGCTCTCGGTCGAGCCGCAGGACACGATCGAGGGTGCGTGCGAGATCGTCGACGTCGTTCGGTTGGCACAGAAAGCCGTCCCGCTGGTCTCGGATGAGCTCGGCGACTCCGAAGACGGCGGTGGCGACCGACGGCGTCTCGAACGCCATCGCCTCCGCAAGGACGACGGGGGCGGACTCGATGTCTGACGACAGCACGAAGAAATCAGCGGCGGCGTGCCAGGCCCAGGGGTTGGAGGTGGGCGGCAGCAGACGGCAGCTGTTGCCGATCCCGGCGTCCTCGATGTAGCGGCGCACGCCGGCGCAGTAGACGCTGTCGGTCGCCCCGACGAGGGCCAGCTCCGCATTCGGGTGTCCGCGATTGATCCGGGACCAGGCTCGGGCCAAAACGCCCTGCCCCTTCCGCGGCTCCATGATCCCGAGCGAGAGGACGAGGGTGGAATCAGGATCGAGCCCCAGCTGGCGGCGCGCGTCGCGGGGGTCGATCTGCCGCTGATACGCGTCGATGTCGGCGAACTCGACCCCGCACGGCGCTGTGAACATCCGCGCCCGATCGATGTACGGCTCGAACAAGACCCGCGTCGCATCGGCCGGAAAGATCGCCGCGTCGGTGGCGCGGAGCGCCTCGTAGCACCGGCTCCGTATGTAGGCGTCGGGCACGGTCTCGCCCGCCATCATCTGCCACCAGACCGGAAGCTCGTAGCTCTCGTGAATGATCCATGCGCTGGGGACGTCGAGCCGAGTGGCGACGTCGATTCCGATGAACGCCCCCAGGGTGTTGACCACGATCACGTCCGGACGCTGGGCGTCGACCCAGGCGGCGGTCTCGCCGAGGCGATCCTCATACTCACCCACCCCGGCGATCGGGAATTCTCCGGTCACATGGACCGGAATCCCGAGCTCCTCGAACTGGCCCTGAAGGGCGCCGGTGCGCGGTGCCACCACCGTGGCGGCGAACCGCCCCGTCTCCTGAAGCCGCTGCAGCTGCTCGAAGAGCGTTCGCTGCGCACCGCCGGTGTCGAGGCTGTGCGCGAACGCCGCGACCCTGATGACCCCCTCCGCCGAGGCGCCATCGGACCCGGGGCGCGAGCCGAGGCCGCCGGTGGCGGCCTGGGCCCCGAGGTCGACCCGCGGCCGCGCCGCCTCGGTTTCCCGCTCCGACAAAGCCATGATCGGGCTGGTCAGCTCGATCGGGTGTGGCGGTGCCAACCTGAACTGCGAGCCCTTCTCGCCGACGACCACCGCCTCCACCGTCGCGCGATCGGCCTCAGCCGGGATGCTCGACGGGGGAACCCGAAGGTCGAACCCGGCCGTCGCCGCCTCGGGGTTCCCGTCGCCCTTGAGCTTCGGCCGCTGAATGCCGATCCTGGCGCGCCCCACCAGCGACCCGTTCACCAACACGTCCACTCGGCTCACCGACTCGCCGGCGAAAATCGCCCAGCCCGAGACGCGCAGGGCATCCCGTGGAACTCGTGAGTCCGCCGGTCGTGCGAGGGCGCCGCGCGCGCCGGCCGGGCCCGCCCGGCGTTCCCCTCCCAGCCGATACGCCCAAGGCAGCGGAGTCCGCTGCCAGCCGAGGACGCGGGTGAGTGGGGCGGCGGCAGCTACATAGCCCAGGCGGGTCGGATCGCGGTACCCGAGCTCCTCAGCCTCGTTTCTGCGCGTGCTGAGAAGCTGGTCGCCGGTGATCGGATGGATCGCCGAGAAGAGCGGCAGCCTCGAGGAGCCGCCCGTTGTGTGCAGATATCCCACGACCTCGCGGTCCCGCCGCGGCTCACCGCGGCGCTTCGCCGACGCCCTCCCCAGCCACCGCCGGAGCCTGCCCAGGACGCGCCGGAACCGCCCAGGCAACCTGCCCGTGTCCCGCCAGCGCAGCGGGGCGAGGATCCACCGCATCGAGCTGGGAAGGTGTGGCCGGGTCGCCCTTGCGTCGTAGGTCTCGGTGACCACGCGACCGTCGCGCTCGAGCCAGACCCCGATGCGGTCCGCCCCACTCGTCGCGAGCAGGGCCCCGAGCTCGGCGGGCTGGTCGTCGCCATTGCTTGGGAGGTCGCCGAACGAGTAGACGTGACGCCATTGCCGGGCATCGACCGTTCGGACAAGGCCGCGCAGCCCTTCGGTCGGCTCCCCCCCGCCGTTGGCCACCGCGACGCCGGTCGCCTCAACCGCCCCGGCGTCCGGAGCGCCGGGGACGACGACCGACGTGCCGCTCCGATACCCGAGATCGGCCAGGACGTCACGGAAGGCGTCCGCCGATCTCGAGCGAAGCCCCGGATCCATGTCGCGCTCCCACCGCCCGATCGACCGCGACGCCGCCTTGCCGCTGGTCTTGTGGCGCTCGAGCCGGTCCGACCCCCCCGCCGCCGTGTCGACCATCGCGGTGGCGATCGCGTCCGAGCTCTCGACCTCGAGATGGTCGAGGATCCCCCTGAGCGTCGGCATCTGGTCGGTGATCAGGTCCTCGTAGCGAACGATGAGCGTCTGCTCGGGCCGCTCGCGACACTCGGCGAGCAGGCCGCGAAACGAGGCGGCCAGCTCTTCGAGGAAATCGTCGTGGGTTCCGGGCTCGGCGCTGACCAGCGCGGCCCGCGGGTTGCGCTCGGAGTAGGCGAGGATCGAGCACAGCGTGTCGCGGGGATCGCGAAACAGCGCGATCTCCCTCGTCCCAGGCAAGAGATCCCCAAGGAGCTCGAGCCGCAGGCGGCCCATCGGCGCCTTCTCGACGAACACGTCGGCGTCCGCCTTCCCCTGCCCCTCTGCCACCACCCGATAGAAGTCGACGATCTGCTCTCGGGCCCACGCCGCGATCTCCCTCGAGCGACGCTCCCCCAGGTAGCGCCGCATGAGCGGATCCTCGATCGGGCCGCGGTCGGCATCTGTCCACTCGCCGAGCCACCAGCGGTCGTGGTCCATGTTCGGCCGCAGGATGCGCTTGTAGCTGCCGGGCTCGGTGAGCGCCATCGCCGCCTCGATCCAGTAGCTGGCCGGCCTCGGCTCGACGCCGAACGGGGGATGGGCGAGCACCTGGGGGTGCTGCCCGAGGAGCTGGACGATCCAGGTCGTACCGGTCCGCCCGCTGGGGCTCGAGACGAACGCTCCGCGCGGCCCGGCCCAGCCGGGCCCGGGTTCGACGCCTTCGCGCCGGCCGACGATCTCAGCGACCCCGATGCGACGACCGTCCTCGAGACGAGCCACGAGCACGAGCCGAAAGCTCGGGGGCAGCCCCAGAGCTCCGACGACCCCGTGGAACCCGCCCCCGGCGGCGCCCGCGCCCTTCCGTCGCTTTCGCTCGGCGCCCTTCGAGGCATCGATCGCGAGCTCGCGCACCGCCTCGCGACCCCACACGACCTCGATCGCCTCGGCCCTCGACCCCCGGGTGACGATCGACCCCTTCACCTCGAGGACGAGCTCCTCGGAGACGGTGCCCGAGTCGGGAGAGGCGAGCCGGAAGTCGAGGACGGTACCCGGGTCGACCTCGAGGAGCCGCACGTTGGCCACCGCCACCGCCGATCCGTGCACCTGCGAGGCGACCTGGCTGGATGACATCACGAAGTTAACGTGCTCGCCGAGCAGGGTCTTACGACGGCCCCGCGCGGCTGGTGGGCCCGACCTGATTCAGCTAACGTGCCCGCCGAGCAGGGTCTTACGATGGCTTTCGCGCAGTGGTGGACGGCAAGCCGATTCCTCGCGCCGTTCACGCAGGTCAGCCGGTTCGCGTAAAGGGACAAAGGAGGAACCATGACCAGACGACTCGTTGCCATTCTCGCTTTCGTTGCGATCTTGGGAGGTACCGCGTTCGCGGTGGCCGACTCCCTGCGGCCCACGCCCGCCCAGGAGAAGGCGTGGCTTCGGGGTCAGCTGGCGCAGTACAAGCGGGACGCCGTCGCCTGGGACGCGCGGCGCGATGCCTTCGACCGCCACAACATCCGGCCGCTCCGACACAAGTTCCGCGCGCTCCTGGTGCCGATCGTGAACGAGACGCACGGCGAGGCCAAGCTCGACGCCCGGCACGCGCTCCGGGTGCTCGCGGCGCCCGGACCGGCGCCCTCGGTCGCCAAGCAGCTGCACACCAGGACGCGGCGGTTCGGGGACGAGGCGCTGCACATCCTCAACCAGCACATCGGCGACGTCAGGAGGCGGCACGCCGAGTACCCGTAGTGCGGTGAAAGGGGGGGCTTATCCGGTAATCGTCGCCGGAGTCGCCGTCCTCTACGTGGCGCTCGCGGTGGCCAACGGTGGGTACTCGAGCCAGCTCACCGCCGGCGCCACGGTGGGGGTCTGGTGGGCTGTGGCGATCGGCCTGGTCCTGCGGGAGTGGCCGCGCGCGCGAATCCCCCGGGCCGCGGCGGGCGCGGGCGCGTGCCTCGCGGCGCTGGCCGCCTGGACGGCGATCTCGATCGCCTGGGCGGGCGACAACGGCGGCGCCTTCATCGACGTGGTCCGGGCCCTGGGGTATTTGGGGTTGTTCCTGCTGGTCGTGATCGCGTCTCCCCGGGCTAGCGCCCGGGCGTGGCTCGGCGGCATCGGGCTCGGGCTCGGAGCGGTGTCCGTGATCGCGCTCGCCGGCCGCTTCGAGCCATCCCTGGCCGGCGACGAGGCCCTCGGGAGGCTCCTGCCCGCGGCCAGCGGCAGGCTCAGCTATCCGATCGGCTATTGGAACGGGCTCGCGGCCGCGATGGCGGCCGGGATCGTGCTGCTGGTCTGGCTCGGCGGTCACGCGCGGGCTGTGTGGCTGCGCTCGGGCGCGGTCGCGGCGATCCCGTTGCCGATCCTGGTCATCTACTTCGCCTCCTCGCGCGGTGGCGTGATCGCGGCGACGGCGGGCCTCGCGGTGCTGCTGTCCCTCGGCCCGGCGAGGGCGCGGATGATCGCCGGCGCCCTGTCGGGCGCGGCGGGCGGGGTGCTCCTCTGCTGGCTCGCAAGCCGAAAACACGAGCTCGTCGACGCCCTGGGCAACTCAACCGCGGCAAGCCAGGGCGACCAGATGCTGGCGCTGACGATCGCCGTGGTCGTTGCCCTCGGGATGCTGCGCTACCTGACCGACGCTTGGCTCGCGGGGCTCGAGGTCCCGCGCCGGCTGACGCGCGTGGCGATCATCGCGACACTGGTCGCGGTCGTGGCCGGGGTGTTGGTCGCGGATCCTTCGGCTCGGTGGTCCGAGTTCAAGCGGGTCGGAGCGATCGAGACCAAGAGCACCTACGTTGCAGCCCACCTCGGCAGCGGCAGCGGCAGCGGCAGGTATCAATTCTGGACGGCCGCGCTCGATGGCTTCGATGATCATCCGCTCGATGGCATCGGCGCCGGCGGCTACGAGGCCTACTGGGACCAGCACGGCTCCCTCTCGATGCCCGTGCGCAACGCCCACTCGCTCTTCTTCGAGACGATGTCCGAGCTCGGCGTCGTCGGCCTGCTGTTGCTGCTGGCCTTCCTCGCGACGCCACTCGTCGCGGGCTCGCGCCGCGGCCCGACTCGGGCCCCGGGCGGGGCCCTGAGCGCGGCCCTGGCGCTGCTCGTGGCGGGGCTGGTCTCGGCTGGGATCGACTGGACCTGGGAGCTGCCCGCCTGCTTCGGCCTGGCCGTCGTGGCGGCCGGGCTCCTCGCCGGACCCGCGACGCTGGGGTTGGCGACCGTGCGCGACGCCCAATCCGAGGAGGTGGACGAGTCGCGCACCCCCACGCCCGCGCCTGCCTCCCGACTGGGTCTCGGGATCGCGACCCTGCTGGTCGCCGGCGCTGCGATCTGGGCCGGCGGCGTCCTCTTCCTCACCGAGGCCAAGGTCGGCGACAGCCGCGAGGCGGCGAGGGCCGGAGACCTCGACTCGGCAGCGAAGGACGCGCGCGACGCGATCAAGCTCGAGCCGTGGGCCGCCGGGCCCCGACTACAGCTCGCCCTGGTGGACGAGCTGGGGGGTGATCTCCGAGCGGCTCAGCGAAATCTCGCCGGGGCGATCGAGCGCGCTCCAGACGATTGGCAGCTCTGGTTTGTGCGCACGCGGATCGACGTCAAGTCCGGGAACGTCCACCAGGCCCGTCGCTCGCTGCAGCGGGCGCGGCAGCTCAACCCCCGGGCCCCCTTCTTCGCTCAGTGACCGGCCGCCGAGCCCGCCACGCTTCCTGTCAATTGCTCAGCGCGAAGCCCCTGAACGCACGGTAAGAGGGCTTGGGCTGGTGGCTGTGGCGAAGGAGCCCCGAGGAGTCGCAGAAGTTGCAGCCCCCGTGTCCGCCGTGAACGGGATCGCGCCAGTCGAACCAGAAGAGCCGAGCGACGTGCCACCGCGCCCGGTTGTCCAGGACCAGGTTGAACGACCTCCGGAGCATCCGCTTCTGGCCCTGAGGGCCCTTGTTGAGTGGCTCGCGATTCGTGTGATGGGCAGACCCCCACCCCACCTCCGTGAGCCATAGCGGGGTCTTTCCCTCGTGATGCGTGGCCAGTACGTGGTGGACGTTGCCGAGGATCGTTCGAAATTGATCGATGGTGGCCGAGTAGGGGTGGACCGCGGCCACGTCGAAGTACCGCTTGATCCCCTTGACGGCGTAGAGCTTCCTCAGGAAGGCCCAGGCGGTGGGCTCGGCGTAGCCCACCACACCGGCCAGCACGATCCGCGCGCCAGGGTCGACCGCGCGGATCGCGTTGTGCGAAATCCTGACCAGCTTCGCGTACCTTCGCGGGGTTGCCTTCGTCTGAGGAAGGAAGAAGGCCCGCAGGTTCGGCTCGTTCCAGATCTGCCAGGCGGTGATCGGCAGCGCTTGAGCACCTGGGTGATCGCGCTGGTAGCCACCGTCCCAATACGTCCCGCGCGGCCCATAGCGTTGGACGAGCCTGGTCAGGAACCTACGCCAAGCGTTCTCCTTCGTCGCGCTTCCCAGCGGCGGCCGCTTGAGCTCGTGGGCCAGCCACGGCGGCGATCCGTAGACGAATGGCACGGTCCGTATCCCGCGCGCAGCGAGGTCGCCGACGGCCTTGTCGGTGCCCGCCCATCGAAGCGAATCGCGCCTGGGCTGGATGCTGGCCCAGACGATTGGGACCCGCACCGTCTGCACGCCCGTCGACCTCATCTTGGGGACGTCCCGACCGTCGAACGGCGGGGCGGTGCTGAGCCCGAAGAAACCGGTGGACGCTGCCGCGGCGTTCGGGATGGCGGGCGCCGCGAGCCCGATTCCGGCCACCGCCAGCAGGGCGGCCGTTGCTCTGCGCATCAGAGAGACGATCGGCGACGGCGAACCAAGCGGACGCCGGCCGCGGCGACCCCGATCGCGGCGAGCACACCGAGGAGCGCGAGGCCCTGTGGGCTGCCCGCGGCGTCGGCGACCGCCGTCGTGAGGGCCGGGCTCGCGGAGGCGCCCTCGACCGCGGCGGGCGTCGCCAACGAGCCGTTCCCGTTCGAGCCGCTCGCCTCGCCACCGCCGTGTGTCACCGCGGGCGCACCCAATCCGGGGGCGGTCGCGATGAGGGCCAGGACCTGACCGTCCTGACCGGACAGGTCGGCGCGAACGCTGGCCGGAAGCTGCCCCGGCTGGGCAACCGGAGCGCTCGAGCTCGCGAGGCCGGAATTGCCGCCGGCGCCGGGAAGGTGTGTCGTGTATTGATCGACCGCCGGAGGACTCGCCACCGCGGTCGTGACTGGCGCCGCGAGCACGGCGACCACGACCGCCACCCACGTCAGGCGGGGCCAGCGAAGCCCAGATCGAACACTGCTTCGGCCCACGCGGTGCAGAACGTATCAATCCCCCCACGGGCGGCAGGTGACCTGAAACCGCAAGGACTAGGCCGCCTCCGGTCCGGTCCATCCAGCCTCTGAGGACACGATCTACTGGCAGGCCGAGGCTTAGCCCTCGACCAGCTTGCCGTACTCGGTGACCTTCGCGTTCGCCTGTCTCACGGCGGCGCCCTGCAGCTGGGCGAGCTCCCGCAGCCCGACCAACCGGCTCAAGGGAACCCATTCCTCGCCGAGGTGGACCTGGCCGGCGGCCTGGCGCTCGGGGTCGAGCTGGTTGGCGGCGAACACCACGGCGCACCGACCGGCATCCGGGTCGTTCGAGAGCAGCGCGCTTCCGCTCCGCGGCATGTAGCCGACCTGGACGTCCTCGTATCCGTGGCTGATCGAGTTGTGGACGCCGTAGTTCAGGGCGACCACATCGGAGTTCCAGGCCTTCAGGCAACCTCGGGGAAGCTGCGCGTCACCCCAGCCGGCATCGCCGCTGGAGGAGGAACCGGATGAGATGGTGATCACGATCGCGATCAGGAGCGCCCCGAGGACGAGCGCGCCGGCAAGCGCGGCCCGGCGGCGCGATGGTGACCCCGCCTGTTCCGGCTCCACTCCGCTCCCGGCCACGACCTCAACCTAGCGCTTGGCTCGTTTGCCTCTGGGCTTGGCTTCGTCACGGGCCTTGCGGCGCTCGTCGCGCGCGGTCCTGACGGCCCCGTAGACGACCAGGAGCACGGGGGCGAGGTACACGGGCAGGAAGTACCAGTGGGCCGCGTGGGCGAGCGGGAGAAATGAGACCGCGGCGATCATCGGCTCACTGGTTCGACTGGGATAGCAGGAACAGGCCCAGGCAGGTGAAGCAGACCATCACGAGGAGCATCCAGCGCTGCGACCTCGAGGCCAGGGCCGGGTCGTCGTAGATCGTGATCGCCCGGTCGTGGGCGAGCGTCAGGCCCGTTACGTGCCCGCAGACGAGCGCCGCCACCTGGACGTACCAGATCGCGTTGGCGCCGAGCGCCGTGTAGTCGATCCCGCCGGTGACGGTTCCGAAGTAGTCGGAGCCGTTCCCGAGCGGGTCCGACAGCAGGTACGTGAACTGGGCCTGCTCTCCGAACACGAAGTAGCTGAAGTAGTGCGCGACCAGGTAGGCGAGCGCGATCGGCACCAGCGTGTGGGCGAACCGCCAACCCAACTCGGCGGCGCCGGGGGAGTTGCGGACCGTGCGCATCCCGAACACCCCGATCCAATAGATCGCGGCTATCGCCGCCACCGTGGCGACCAAGAACAGGGTCGCCGACAGGCGGTAGGAGGTCACGCTGCCGATCCCGAGGTCCTTGAGGCCGTCGTAGACGCCGCTGATCGCCCCGCTGAGCACCCCTTCCTGGGCGCCGTCGAACGCGGTGATCCCGATCGCCGCGACGACCACGGGAAGCGAGCCGGGTCCGGTTGCCCAGCGAGTCAGGCCGCCCAGCGCCCGCCGCACCCCGAACCGGCCGGCCCGGACCTCGAAGGGCGCAATCCGGGAGAACATCCCGAAGTAGACCGAGAACGTCTCCCCTCGCGCGAGCCAGGTCTCGATCCCGAAGAGCGCCATCCCGGCGAGGGCGTAGCCCGTGTAGACCAACGTGGCGACGCCGACGACCCGTGGCGTGAGCCCCCCCTGCGCAAAGCCACCCGCCGCATACAGGAGCTCCAGCCAGGCGAAGGCCAGGACCCCGAGCGCGGCGGGCCAGCGGCCCAGGCGATCGGGATAGCGAAAGGGCGTGCCGGCGGACTGCCGCAGGATCCATCCATACGAGCGCCCGATCGCCCGCCAGGGATTGAAGGGGCGGAAGACGTCCCCGAACAGCGCGCTCACCACGACGAGCCCGAGCCAGAACGTGATGAAGACGAAGGTGGGCGCGAAGTTGAGCCCGGTGAGCTGGGTGCCGGAGAGGCCAGACCAGATCACGACGCCCAGCAGGAAGACCCCGAACGCGCCGGCGAGGAGCTCCGTCACCGGGTTGACGAGGACGCGGGAGGGGCCCTCGGAAACGGGCCGCCAGTTGTCGTCCTCGAAATAGGCCCGCTTCCAGAGCAGGCTCAGCGCGACAAAGGAGACGATCAGCACCACGGCCGCCGCCCAGGCGAAGAGCCACTCCGGGATCGGCAGGTCGCGCCGCCCGATCAGCAGCGCATGCGCGAGTGGGATCACGGATTCACGGTCAGCGTCGCGAGCGAGATCCCCGGCCCCTCCTCGCCATGCACCAGGCGATGGGCCTCGACCTCAAACTCGCCGGTGATATCGGCGGTGAAGGCGACCGAGCCCTGACCGCCCGCCTTGACGTCCGTGGACTTCTCGTAGCCGTGGACGTGAAGCTCGGCCGGGACGTCGGTCCGAAGCGTCACCGTCAGGTCATCGCCCTGGGTCGCCGAGACCTCCTGTTCGCCTCCGACGGCCCGACCGTCAGCGAGCTGGAAGGCAAACGTCTGGCTCTTCTCGCCGTCATCGGACCCGGAGCCTCCGCTCAGGACGATGAACAGGACCACGGCCACCACCAGGGCGCCGACGGCGGCGCCGACAGCGATCTTTCGAGACTGCATGGGGAAAGCTCCTTCCTGGACAAGACCGCGCACGCGCGCGATCCGCCCTTCGGGTGGGTTGATCGGGGCGCTCGCCGGGAGCGCCCGGGCTCAGGAAACGGGCGCGGCGCCGGGAGGAGCCCGGCCGGGCGCGGCCCCCGCGAGGGGGGAGAGGCGAGGGAGCAGGGCCTCAGCGGGGCCGATGGAGACCCGCGCCACCGCACGCCGAGCGCCGCCGACGAAGCGAGCGCGCGCCACCCGAGCGATCGCCCGAGCGGCGCCCTGAGCGAAGAGGGCGATCGCCGCACCCATGAGGCCGGCGAGTGGAATCGCCAACCAGCCGCCGTCGCCGAAGATGCCCTCCACCCCGGCCGGATGGCCCGCCGAGAGGATTCCCTCGAGAAGCTCCTGTCCCGTGTAGATCGCGATCAGCGCGGCGGTGATCGTCGCGGCGACCGTCACGAACCGGTAGGGGGGGCTCGCCACGCCGTCGCCGGGTCTCGCTCGGCAAACCCGGACGATCAGCTCGCCCGCCACCAAGGCCGCCAGCAGGACGCAGAGGGGGAACAGCCCGTTCAGGTAGGCATGCCCCTCCACCCCCAGCTCGTGGTGAGCTTCGTGGCCGAAGGCGAGCTGAAACCGGAGGTCGTGCACTCCCAGCGCCGCGAGTGGCAACAGCCCCAGGATCCGCGCCCGCGCGGAGACGTACGACAGCCAAGACAGCCTTCCCCGCCCGCCCGCGACCATTGGCGATCCGACCGGCGCGAGGCGCCCTCCGTTCGTCACCTGGTGGACTCTACTGACCCCCTCTGGCCCCGCTCAGGCGCTCGCGCGCCGGCGCCTATTCCCGCAGGCCGGCCGCCTCGAGGGCCTCCTGCTCGCTGTCGTACATCTGCCAGCGAACGACTTGACCATCGCGCCACTGGGAGACCTGCCACACGAGCTCCTCCAGCGCGGCGCTGCCCTCGCCGCGGGTGCTGTTGCGCAACTCGGAGACAGTGAGGTCCCCGGCGTCGCGCACCCAGACGATCTGGATCGTGAAGTCGGGAAAGACGCCGAGGAGGTCTTCCCACCACCTGCGGGTGCCGTCGTGCCCCTGATATGACTCTCCTTCGATCGCGAGGACGCGGGACACCCCCACAACGTGGGGGTCGGCCAGCGCCAAGAAGCCCTCGAGGTCGCGCCGGTTGAAAGCCTCGATGCCCTGCCGATAGAGCTCGACGTTCCGCTCCGACACGCGCTACCCATCCTCCGGGCTCTGATGCGACATCGCCCGCCCAGTATCTCGCGACTCCCACTGCCTGCCAAGTGCGCGTTTGCTTGACAGGCCAAGGGCCGCCGTGAGAGGGTCGCCGGGTGTCGAGGGCGAGGGGGATTCGCCTCCTGGGATCGCGCTGCGTGAGGTTGACTGCGGGGATCTGCGCGATGGGCGGCCTGCTGGCGCTCCCGGCGGCTGCGCTGGCGGCGTTCCCCGGCGAGAACGGGAAGATCGCGTTCGTCAGCGGCATGGCCGGCCCTCCGGGGAACGACAGCGGCTCCGACGTCTACATCCTCGACCACGCCGGGGACACCACCCCCACCCCGTTGACGAGCACGACGGGCGCCCCGGGTCAGCACCGCCATCCCACCTGGTCACCCCACCTCGACGCGATCGCCTACGCGCGCTGGGAGAGCCCCTCCAACGAGAAGGTCTTCATCGACTACCTCGACCAGCCCGGGATCCCGCAGCTCAGACTCGGTTTTCAGTCGAGCGCGGTCCGCGACGACCGGCCGGCATGGAGCCCCGCCGGCAACAAGATCGCGTACGAGAGCGAGGTAACGGACGGCAGCGGACAGATGGACATTCTCGTCGCACGGATTGACGAGGACGGCCATACGGTCGGCGAAACCAACCTCACCAACTCGCCGACGGTGATCGAGGGCAAGCCAAGCTGGTCGAGCGATGGGAAGTGGATCTACTACTCGCGCCGGGGACTCCCCCCCGCCATGGATGACGACATCGTCCGGGAGCGATCCGACAACACCTCGACCGTGCCACAGATCATCGTCGGCTCCGGCGTCGCCGAGTACCAGCCCGCCCTCGCGCCTCGCGGTGCGTCCATGTGCTTTACCCGCGGCCCGTTCGGCAGCGCGAGCGCCGACGTCTACACGATCAAGCCGGTCGAGTTCATCACCGGCACCCAGACGGACCTCTCGGACAGCTCCATCGGCGCCTACAACTGTGAGTACTCGCCCGAGGGCGACAAGGTCGCCTTCGTCGAGGGCACCTTCACGAACGGCGCGCTCAGGATGAAGAACTCCAACGACACGGGCGCCTCGACCCTGGTGACCACGGATACCCCGATGCACTTCGACGGCAACCCGGCCTGGGCGCCGAAGCGGCCCGCGTTCTGCAGCGGGGAGCCGGCCGTGATCGCCGGCACGGATTCGAGGGATGAGCTCAAGGGGACGGGCGGATCGGACGTCATCCAGGCGCACAAGGGCCGGGACAAGGTCATTGCGCGCCGTGGCAACGACCTCGCGTGCGGCAGCGCGGGCAAGGACGAGCTCCACGGCAGCAAGGGAGGGGACGAGCTGATCGGGGGGAGCGGCAACGACGTCCTCAACGGCGGCCCGGGGCGAGACACCTGCAGGGGCGGCCCCGGCAAGGACAAGAAGGTCAGCTGCTAGAGGCGGGCTGAGGCGAGTCGAGTCGGCGGGATAGCGCGATGCCCGCCAACGCGGCGGCGGCGGCCATCAGACTGACGTTCACGACGGTCGCGCGAGGGATCCGCCGTCGCGCGAGCAGGGCGGAGGCGAAGTCCGCCCCATCGGCCAGCGCGCCCGCTTCCAGCCATCCCCTGACCGGCGCCCCTCGATCCAAAGCGATCACAACCCCGAGCCCGAGGGCGACGTCGCGGCCTCCCAGCATGCGCGCGAACGCCACCGTGCCCGCCGTCGCGCCCCGCCGCCCGAACATCGCCCGACTCGCGAGCTTCGGGGCCACCAGCGCCGTCAGCCCGATCGCGATCCTTCCTCGTGCGAGCCCAACCGCCGCATCCCGTGCCTCCATCGGTCGAGCTTAGCCGTGCAACCCCGACGTCCTCGTCCCGCGACGCAAGGCGGCGTCCGGGGGTGACGATCCCAAATTTCGTGGCCCCCACCCCGATGCGAAGGGATCCCGCCCGGGCGATCATGATCGCGATGGCAACCAGGCGACTGGTCATCGAGCTCGAGGAGAGCGCCTTGCCACGCGGGCGCGTGCTCGACGTGGACGGGGAGCACATCGCGTTCGTCGGATGGGTCGAGTTGGCGGCGGCGCTCGAGCGTGCGCGACCCCCGCTCGCCGACGCGGGCGATCGCTCCGACACCCACGGGGGGCGCTCGACATTGCGGGGCACTTCAGGTCGGGAATAGGGTTGTGTGGGCCGGGCGCATCGCTTAGGTGCAGCGGCGCGACGCATGACACAGGGAGACTCCTCAACGGAGACAGTCGCGATCTTGATCACCGACTTGGTGGGCTCGACGGCGCTCGAGTCCCGGTTGGGCCCTTCGCAGGCGGATGAGTTGAGGCGCGAGCACTTCGGGGTCCTGCGCGAAGCAATCGAGGGCGCCGACGGGCGGGAGGTGAAGAACACCGGGGACGGCCTCATGGTGAGCTTCGCCAGCGCCTCGAGTGCTGTGCGCTGCGCCGTCCGGATACAGCAGATGATGGAGCGACGCAATCGGGTCGGGGCACAACCCCTGCAGGTGCGGGTCGGGGTCGGGGCCGGCGAGGCCAGCGTCGAGGGCGACGACTACTTCGGCATGCCATCGATCGAGGCTGCCCGCCTATGCGACAAGGCAAACGGCGACGGGATCCTCGTGTCCTCACTCGCGCGGATGATGGCCGCGCGCCAGCAGGAGCTCACCTTCGAGTCAGTGGGGATGCTGGAGCTGAAGGGAATCCCCGAGCCGGTCGAGGCGTTCTCCGTCGCCTGGGAGCCCCTGGCGTACTCGCGAGCCGACGCGCTCGAGGACGCCGCGCGAGCGCGTGAGACCTCGGATGGGCTGCTGCTCGAACGCGAGCGAGAGACCGAGGCCCTGAACAGCACGCTCGCCGCCGCCGAGAGCGGGAGCGGCGGCCTCGCCCTGATCGACGGACCGGCCGGCATCGGCAAGACGCGCCTTCTGGCCGCCGCGGCCGAACGGGCGATGGCCTCGGGAATGACCGTGCTGCGGGCGCGAGGCGCGGAGCTCGAACGGGACTACAGCTGGGGGGTGGTGCGACAGCTGTTCGAGCGATGGCTCCTCGATCGGCCTGCCGCCGAGCGAGCGCGCCTTCTGACGGGGCCGGCCGAACCGGCCCTCGCGGCACTGGGCCTCGCGCCCTCCGAGGAAGACCGCGAGACGTTCGTCGCGATCCACGGACTGTTCTGGCTCGCCGTCAATGCGGCGGAGGAGTCGCCGATTGTGCTGGTGGTCGACGATGCCCAGTGGTCGGACGAGGCATCCCTCCACTGGCTGACCTACCTCGCGGCCCGCCTGGATGGCCTGCCGGCAGCGCTGCTCGTCGCGGTGCGACGGCCGGACCCGGCGGCCGACCGGGAGACGCTCCAGAGACTCGCGCTCGAACCGATCGCCCGCACTCTCAACCCAGCGCCCCTGAGCGTGCAGGCAACCGAAGCGCTCGTCGCCGCAAGGCGTACGCTCGCCGGCGCGCCGGAGCTCGCGGACGCGTGCCAAGAGGCGACCGGCGGCAATCCGTTCCTGCTCGGAGCGCTGCTTGACGACCTCTCCGAGCTCGCGGTCGAGCGCGCACCCGACCCCGACAGCGTGCGGGCCCTGAGGCCGGAGGAGATAACCCGATCGGTGTTGTTGCGACTCGGACAGCTTTCCGAGGAAGCCCGTCTCCTGGCGCGGGCCTTCGCGGTCCTTGGCGGATCGACGACCATGTCCCGCGCCGCGACTCTGGCGGATGTCGGCCTCGACCAGGCAACCGCGGCAGCATCGGATCTGGCCACCGTAGGCGTCCTCGCGGACGCCGCGCCGCCGGCGTTCGCGCATCCGGTCGTCCACAGCGTCGTGCTGCACGACATGCCGCCCCACGAACGCGCCGCGTGGCACGCGCGGGCCGCGGACGTGCTGCGTCGATCCGAGGGTGGACTGCAGGAGGTCGCCGCCCAGCTCCTCCAGGTGGAGCCGTCCGCCGACCCCGAGACCGTCGAGACGCTTTGCGAGGCGGCTCGGGTCGCGCTGAACGAGGGCGCCGCCGAGGCCGCCGCGGCCCTGCTCGAGCGGGCCGTACGAGAGCCACCATCCACGTCGGCGCGCGCCAGCGTTCAGCGCCTGCTCGGACGCGCACAGATTCGTGCCCACGGAGCCGCCGGGCTGGAGGCGCTGCGAGCCGCAGTCGAAGCCGCGGAGGAGCCAGCCGAGAGGGCCGAGACGGCCCTCGAGCTGGCGCGAGCACTCGAGGGCCTGTCCCGCAACGTGGAGGCGACCGCCGTCTACGACCAGGCCTTGAGCCGGCTGCCCGCACCCGAGGGCCCACTGGCGCGCACTCTGGAGGCCGGGCTCGCGGTGGCCGCGGCTCAGCACCTGTCGACGCTTCCTCGGGCGCTCGAGGTGATGGCCGCGGCGTTGGGGCGCGACCCCGGCGAGGAAGACGATCCGACGGGGGCGAACGACGTGATCAAGGCGGTACTGGCAACCGGCGCGGCAGCCGCCGGCGCCTCCGAGGGCGTGGCGATGGCCGAAGCCGCGCTTCGGGGGGAGGGGCTGTTCGAAGCGGACACGTCGATCGCGATCGGGCTCGCGCTCACGGCGCTTGCCTGGGGCGACCGCCTCGACGCGGCACTCGCGGGCTGGGACGAGGTAATCGCCCGGGCGCATCGCCGCGGCGCTCCGCTCAGGTTTGCGTTCGCGGCGACGTTTCGGGCCGACGTGCACCTCCGAGCGGGCCGGCTCGCCGACGCGGAGGCCGACGCGCGTGCGGCCCTCGACGTACCGGAGGAGATGTGGCCCGGCGCGGTTCCCGTCGACACGCCGGCGCTGCTGGCCGACGCTCTGACCGAGCGCGGCGAGCTCTCCGAGGCTGATGCGCTTCTCGCCCCCGCCGGGCGGGCGGAGGCACTCTCGGACTATCAGGGAAACAATCTGCTGCTGATGGCACGCGGGCGGTTGCGGCTGGCCCAGGGCCGTCCGGACGACGCCGCCGAGGACCTTCTCGAGCTCGGGCGTCGCTGCGAGGCGTGGACGCTGAGAAATCCGGCTGCGATCCCCTGGCGATCGCATGCCTCACTGGCGCTTCGCGATCGTGACCGCTCACGGGCGATCGAGCTCGCGGACGAGGAGGTCGAGCTCGCGAGGGGCTTCGGCGCGGCGCGCGCGCTCGGAATCGGCCTGCGCGCCGCCGGTCTCGCCCGCGGGAACGAAGAGGGGCTCGACCGCCTGCGCGAGGCGGTGGACGTGTTGTCATCCTCGCCAGCGCGGCTCGAGCTCGCGAGGGCGCTGGTGGATCTCGGAGCGGCCGAGCGGCGGGCTAGCCGGCGGGTTGACGCGCGGGCGCGGCTCGCCGAGGGCCTGGACGCCGCGGCGGCGTGTGGGGCGCGCCCGCTCACCGAGCGAGCCCGCACGGAGCTCTCCGCCGCGGGGGCACGACCTCGGCGCGATCGGATCACCGGTCGGGACGCCCTCACCGCAAGCGAGCTTCGTGTGGCTCGGATGGCGGCGGAGGGCAAGACGAACCGCGAGATCGCCCAAGCGCAGTGGGTGACCCTGAGCACCGTCGAAACTCACCTGACGCACGTCTACAGCAAGCTCGACATCGCGAACCGCAAGCAGCTGCCCGCGGCTCTGGAGCGCGACGCGGCTGGCGCCAAAAGTTCGGGGTGAGGACCCCGACGCGAGCGCCGTCGCCCGCTGCGAAGCTGGATCGCACAAGCTCGACCACCACTAGGAGGGAACGTGAAACGCAGAATCGCAATCTCGATCGGACTCCCGGCCGTGCTCGTCGCGGCCGCCCTGGCCGTGACCGCGAACGGCCAACAGTCGGGCCCGCGGACGATCACCTTGAGAGCCACGTCGCAGCTGGATCACGTCCAAGGGGTGGACAACCCGCCGAGCGGCCACTCGGCGGGGGACGCGCTCGTGTTCACCGAGAAGCTGCTCAATTCCAGCCACCAGACGATCGGGTCCGACGCCGCGAACTGCACCTTCCTCTTCGGCCAGCAGTCACTGTGCACCGGCGTCTACTCGCTCTCGGGCGGCCAGGTGATGGTCCAGCTCAAGCAGCCGGGCCTGACCGGAACCCGTACCTACACCCAGGCGATCACCGGCGGCACCGGGCGCTATGCGAGGGCCTCCGGCACCGTGACGGTGAACCAGCAGTCAAGCGGCGACCACTTCACCTTCCACATCCACCTGCCCGGCTGAGGACGGTCTCGCGGCTATGCGTCGGGGACGGACTCGAGGTGCAGGAAGACCCGGATCCCGCAGATCTTGTCTCCCTCGACCTCGACCAGATGAAACACGTCCCCGACGCTCACCTCGGCGCCACCGGAGGCCTCCAGGTTCCAGGTCATCGTTACGAGCACTGCGTCGCCGCGTGGCTCGACGCCGCGAATCTCCACCGAGCCGCCACCGACGGACCGGGCGACCTCCTCGAGTCGCCGGACGACCTCGGGCCGGCCCCTGGTCATGCGCGCATCCGGAAGCTCAGGGGCGTCGGCGAGCGTCGCGTCGTCCGAGAGGAACCGCGAAAAGCGCTGAACCCCGTCTCGGTTCCACCCCTCATACGCCCGCAGGACGCGATCCATCCGCTCCGCCGTCGCGTCGTCCTGCATCGCGTCGTTCCCTGGCGGCATCAGTCGGCGGAGTATCTCGCGCGTGGACCGGGGCCGGGACCTCGGTGGGTGCCGTATGCCGCCGTCGCGTAGTCCTCGCCGTTCGCGACTCCCTGGCTCGAGCCGGCGCGGCCCGAGCCTACTGACGCTTGGCGTACTCCCCGAACTCGCCGAAGTCGAGGGACACACACGGCTCGTCGCCGACGACCTCGGCGTCGTGTCCGGGCGGGATGGCCATGACGTCGCCGGGGCCGACCTCGGCCTCCGAGCCGTCGTCCATGTAGACCTTCATCCGCCCCGAGATCACATAGCCCAGGTGTGAGACCTGGCACGAGTCGGTCTGAGCGATCGGCTTGACGTTCTCGGACCACTTCCATCCGGGCTCGAACACCGCCTTGCCGACGACCTTGCCGCCGATGTTCACGACGTCCGCCTTTCCCTTGCCCTCGAACGGGCGGGTCTCGTCGGGTGAGTCGAAGCTCTTGACCTCGATCTGCGCCATGTACGCCTCCTCCAGTAGAAGACCGTGTGAAG